>CASDRY010000038.1 GCA_949283235.1 uncultured Spirochaetales bacterium
TCGATAGTGAATATATGCTTGATTATCTTAAATTCAACGCCATCCTCAGAGTATGAGAGGAAGTAGTTATGATCCTTCCTGAGCTCGAGACGAAGATAAATCTTATCTGTATTGATTTTCTCTGAGAAAATAAGAGACTCTTCAGCCTTTCCTTCATATGTTATTTCACTGACAGTACCAGAGTATGCGCGAATATAATATTCTCCATCTTCGTAATATATTCCTATATACCCATACCTATGTCCAAGCATTCCGATTCCTGAAAAATCACCATTCTGGGTGGCGTTGAGAGAAACAGAAGATTCAGCCACGAAGGAATCATACTGAGGAATCTCTGTAAGAAGAGATGGTGAATACCATGCATAGTTCTCTCTCTTCTCATTCTTCCTGCAGTAAAGACGGAGATAGCCTTTCCTAGCCTTCAATGAATAGTTTTCCTCATCAGGATTTGCCTGCCATTGCCACTGCAGCGAGAGTTTATCTGAATCAAACTCATCTGACATCGGGATAGTGTACTGAGGTGCATTCTCGACAGGCTCCTTCCATGAAGAAACTGGTTCCCCTATTCCATCACCATCCCTGTCCATTCCGATCACTGGCCAACCATCATCTCCAATTCGCATAGGCTGCAGATGGATTATCCTTCCCAATGCTCCTACATCCTGGAAATGCAGGAACCAGTCACTGCCATCTGGTGCTGTAATCCAGCCTCCCTGATGAGCTCCTACAATAGAGGTATTCCCCTGATGCATGACACTCTTGTATTCATAAGGCCCCTTGATATCACGGCTTCTTATACATCCCTGCCAGCCTTTCTTCACACCCCCTGTTGGAAAAAGTATGTAGTAGTATCCATTTCTTTTGTAGATTTTAGGTCCCTCGCAAGTGTCTGCAATAAGCGTACCATTGAAAAGAAGCACAGGTTCTCCTATCGTCTCTGTGCATTCTGTGTTGATTTCAATAAGCATCAGACGATTCTTTATTCCAGCTCTTGAACCAGCATAGGCAAATACCATATAAGCCTTGGCATCATCATCCCATAGAGGACATGGATCAATCCATCCTTTTGTATGGGTAAGCATATTGAGCTTGAACTCCCCTCTTATATCCTTTGACCTTGCAACCATTATTCCTTCATCAACAAGAGGAATGAAGATGAAGAACTCATCATTATGATATCTTATCGCAGGAGCCCAGGTTCCAGACCCATGTGAAGGGACTTTGTATTTCTCATAATCAAGGCTCTGCACTGCATAGTTTATTAGCTCCCAATGAACAAGATCTTTAGAATGAAGAATTGGAACTCCGGGAAAGTATGTGAAAGATGAAGCTACCATATAGAAATCATCACCGACTCTTACAGGATCGGGATCGGAATAATCACCATAGATTACAGGGTTTGTATACACAATAAACCTCCTCTGGAATCTTATTAGATATGAGGAATACGGACAATAAGAAAGATAAGCTATATTCCATGAACTATATCCTGGGTAATCCCTCCTAACATCCTATTGAATACAGAAATCCCAAAGTTTGGATATTTAAACATATATAATTTTACTTGATTTTCTCCAGCAAGTTGCATAAACTAAAACTTAATGGAGAGAATAATGGTATTTTCTACAGCTGAACTCATGCTGAAATACAATGATTATTCCGATGTAAAAGGAAAGATAAGAAGGCTTGTAAAGAATGGGAATCTTATTCCTATCATAAAGGGCTTATACGAGGATGACAGGAATGTTAACCCCGCATACCTAGCTTCTTGGATATATGGACCTTCCTATCTTTCCTTTGATTACGCTCTAGCTCTGTATGATCTCATTCCAGAAGCTGTATATGTCTATACCTCAGCCTCATTCGGTAAAAGAAAGCGGAAAGAATATAAAAATGAATTTGGGGTGTATACATATCAGGATGTACCAAGGGCAGTCTTTCCATATGGGGTTAGTGCGAAGATAGAAAGTACTTATTCCTATCAGGTGGCAAGCTGTGAGAAAGCGCTTTGCGATAAACTCTACACACTACCACCTGTAAAGAATATGAAGGAATTCAGATACCTATTATTTGAAGATCTGAGAATCGATGAGTATGATTTCTGGAATCTGAATTTTGAGGATATAGAATTTCTTGCACCACTCTATCATTCCACAAATCTCAATTTCCTTCTTCATATAATTCAGAGAGGTAATAAATGACAAATTTAGTTGAACAAATGCTGTCTCGCTATAATGTTACCAATATAGAAAAGGAAAGACATGCCTTGAAGGAAGTAATACAGGAAATAGTACTTGCAGGTTTGGCAAAAGCTGGGTTCTTTGAAGAGGCAGCATTTTATGGAGGTACGGCACTTCGGATATTTTACGGGCTTGATAGATTTTCCGAGGATCTGGATTTTTCCCTGCTGAAACCAACTATGGACTATGAATTATCAAAATATTTTTCTGTTTTATCAGAGGAAATGCATTCACTTGGATTGAATTTCACTGTTGAAGAAAAGAAAAAGAGTATTGAAACATTTGAACAATCAGCATTCGTTAAAGGAAACACTCGTGAGCATCTTCTTAAGTTCTATCCAGCTAGTGCAAACCGTGTTCCTTATAATGAATTGATTAAAATCAAATTCGAGGTCGATACCAACCCTCCCGGTGGATTCAACTATGAATTGAAAACACTCCTTTTACCATATCCATGTAAGATACGTTTGTATGATCTCAATTCATTATTCGCAGGAAAAATACATGCATTATTATGTCGAGGTTGGTCAAGGGTAAAAGGAAGAGATCTTTATGACTATCTTTTCTATCTTTCAAGAAAGGCTAAAATCAATATGCCCCATCTGAAAGCTAAACTTGTCGATTCTGGTTTTATCGAGGAAGATACAGTATTAACAAATGAACTTCTTGAGACTTTTCTTGATAGAAAATTCTCAAGTATTGATTACACGCTTGCAAAGAACGATGTGAAGCCATTCATAAATGATACTAGTGTTCTTGACTTGTGGGATTCAGATTTATTCATCACTGCAACACATCAATATCTGCTAAATGTAAGATGAACTACTCCGAGAAAACTCCAGAGTAAATTCATCTACATAATATATGTATAAATTAATTCCTATTTAGCTTTATTATTTCTGAATAGCATCATGCCAATCAAAGCAGTTAGAGGTGTTACAAGAACTATTCCGAAAGAGCCTGCAAGAGTCTGTAAGATCTCTGCTGCAATGGATTTGGATGTGAATATATTCGGTATAGGAGTAGCCTGTGCCATGTAAACCATCATCAGAGTAAGATAGCTACCCATATATGCAAGGAGGAGTGTTGTTATCTGGGTGCCTACCCCTGCTCTACCAACTTCCATTGCAGATTTGAATAGTTCTCGCTTTGAGATATCGGGGGCATGCTCGCCTACTTCCCACATTGCTGCAGATACATCAATTGAGAGATCCATTATTGCGCCACCTGCAGAAAGACAGACAACACCTGCAAAAAGCGATGTGAGATCAAGGTCCATGAAACCGCAATAGAGAAGAGATTCACTCATCTCAAGCACAGAGCCATGTATCTTAAGATATGATGTCATGAAGACAGAGATAAGCACTGTGATAGCCATCGCGCTAATGGAACCGAGAATAGCTGCAAGACTGCGTCGTGTTACTCCCGCAACTATCGGAAGAGTTACTACTGTCAGAAGAGCAAGTGTCAGCGTACACATCAGAAGAGGATTCATACCATGGAGAACAGAAGGAATAAGAAGCTTCCATATCGAAAGGAACGCAAAGATAAATGACAAAACCATCCTTACCCCTCTCAATCCGCTGAAGAGTATCAAAACGACAACAAATACTGCAACAAGCAGAACTTCCTTGCCCATCCTGTAATAGTCAATCATGTTGATGAAAATCGGGGTATTGTTCTGGTCTCTTTCAATAAGTACCCATGCTATATCTCCAGGGACAAAGACCTTGTCATCCTTGAGGCTTCCAGAGAGCATGTTCACGCCATCCATCTCAAGCCCTTTATGCTCTCCAGAGAGAACACGCACGCGGCATCTCTGATCACCTGTTCTGAAAAGACCAGTCTGGATTATGGTACTGTCATCAGTTGCAATGACTTCAGCTCTTGCACCTGTTGCGTTTACATAGATGCTCTTCTCAAATCCCGTAGGTATCAAAAGAAGCACAATCGAAGCGATGAGGAACGCTATGATGAAAGCTATGTCCTTTCTTTTATCTCTTACTTTAATCATTGATATCTAAACACAGAAAGGGAGGCCGAAGCCTCCCAGATTATTCATTACGGCTTACCTTGCGTTTGTAAGATACATGAGCTTATGAGCAACTTCTGTATTGTCATATGCTCCTACAAAGAGCTCAGCACCCTCTCCAAGTGCGTATACAGGAACTGGAAGACCTGTATGAGCGTAGCTTGTCCAGCCGATACCAGCCTTGTTATTGATGATGTGTGTAAGTGTGACGCTTATCGGGCTGTATCCACCATAAAGGAGGGACTCCTCATATCCATCGACATTGCCGCTCTGATCATCAGCGTATGCTTTCTGAAGCTTTGCATACTCATATTCATTCATGACAAGAGCTGGATTCTCTGCACTCTCACCAGGTGCGACAAGACCGAAGTACTCTGTTACCATAGCCATCATATCATCGAAAGTGAAGGAACCATCAGCCTTTGCCTCTGCAACATACTCATCAAACTGTATATATGAGCACTTCTGAGCGCGGAGGATATCGAAAGCTGTATTGTAACCAGTTGCAGCATATCCGATTGTCATACCGCCAGTCTCATGGTCTCCTGTCACTATGATAAGAGTCTCATCTGGATGAGCCTTAGCAAACTCGACAGCAACCTCTACAGCCTCATCAAGAGCAAGAGTATCGCTCATGTTAGCGACAGCATCGTTAGCGTGTCCTGCCCAGTCGATCTTTCCTCCCTCAACCATCATAAAGAAGCCTGTCTCGTTATAAAGGACATCAATGCCCTTCTTCACGAAGTCCTTAAGCTTGAGAGAATCAGCTGGAGCATCTATTGCATATGGCATAGCACCATCATCCTGAAGGACAGGGCTGTATGCATAAACCTTTCCGCTATCAGAATTGAGGCTGAGGATGGTATCCTTGTTATTTGTAACGAGATATCCATTATCTTCAAGTACTTCATAGATGGACTTATCTCCATCTTCTGCCTTGTTTACAGAACCGCCAGCAAAATACTCGAATCCTGATTCTGCCATCTGAAGCCCGATTTCATAGTAGTCATTCCTGTTAGCGATATGAGCATAGAAAGCAGCAGGGGTTGCATGGTTGATTGTAACACTAGATACGATACCAATCTTCCATCCCTTATCATGGAGCATCTCAGCAATCGTTGTACCCTTTGTTACCTTATCGACACCCATTCCGATTACCCCGCTATGTGTCTTATAACCAGAAGAAAGGGATGTTGCTGTAGAAGCTGAGTCAGGGCAGAAAGATGTAGAATCCTGTGTATACTGCAGGCCTACTACAGGGAACTGTGTGAATGTAAGCTTCTCAAGCTCGATAAGCCCTGATTCATTGCATCCATTATATACCTGTGCGGCATTTGTCTGCGGAGAGCTCATTCCATCTCCAATGAACATGAATACATATTTAGGAGCTGCATCCCCTGTGTACTCACTGATTGCTTTCTCCGTCTCCATTCCACCATTTGCGAAGACCATGGAAGCTGTAAGAAGAAGTGAAACGAGCACTGCTGCAAGTCTTTTCATGTTTTCCTCCATAAAGAAAAGATGATTACGCTGAAAAGATAGCAGAATGGATATCTCACATCCCTCACAGGGAAGTTAGCTTTCAGTTAAATGGAAAGAAAGAAAAAGCGATGAATGTTAAATCTTCTCTACATTCCTTGTGGCAATGACATCAGCACCAAGGGAAAGGATATCTTTTATGATCACATCCCCTATATGCACCGGAGCCTTTGCTTTTGCGCTATGTATGATTTCCAAAGCTTTGAAGATCTTGTCTTTTGGTATAGGGGAAGAAAGCCTCACACTCACTGTCTCCATATCTCCGCCTTCTACAGATACAGTTGTTGCGAAATTGCGCTTCGGTGCTGAAATCTCCTCCTCAAGCCAGGTTTTTCCCCTGTCACATAGATTTCCACTGATGCTTATTACTATGCCTCCATCTATTTCCGCCTGCAGAGAGCATCCATTGGGGCATACTATGCATGTATATTCCTTCCTCATGATATCCTGACCTCCAGATTTCCTTCCTTGAATGATGAAGACGGAAGAGTTATTGAAATCATCTCCTGTGGCTGAACTCTCCTGAATTTCTTTGTCATTATCGTACTGTCACCTTCCAGCACGGAAAGAACAGCATCTTTCTTCTCTCTGGATGGGCGCAGTGTGAATGTGACATCCTTCTTTCCTGAAACACGTTCCGGAACTATGCTGCCAACACCATCTCCAGCTATTACCTCAATATTCTCATCAGGAATTACCTCTCCTTTTATGTAAGAAGCTACAGAAGTGGCAAGACGCTCCGATTCAAGGACTGCGTAATCAGCAAGATCATGAACATGAAGGGCATTTCCAGCTACAAAGATGCCAGGAATCGATGTCATAAGATTCTCATCAACAGATGCTCCCCTTGTCCTTGGATCAAGCTCTGCATCAAGCGGAACGAGAAGGGAGTTATCAGGAAGAAGACCGACAGACAGAATCAGGGTATCACAGGAGTATTCTTTCTCTGTTCCTGGAATAGGAGTAAGATTCTCATCAACTTCAGATACAGTCACACATGTGAGCCTTGAACCACCATGTATATCTGTAACGGTATGATTGAGGTAGAGAGGGATATCATAATCATCAAGACATTGGATTATATTCCTTTCAAGCCCGTTAGGATGGTCCTGTATTTCAAATACTGCATGTACCTTAACACCCTCAAGAGTTAGGCGGCGAGCCATGATAAGCCCTATGTCACCGCTACCGAGAATCACAGCTTCATGCCCCGGAAGCCTATTGTAAATATTGATATAAGACTGAGCAGTCCCTGCAGTGAAGACACCAGCTGGCCTCTCTCCAGGAATCGCGATAGCACCCCTATCCCTTTCCTTGCAGCCAACTGTAAGGATTACAGCATTGGCTTCGAAACTTCGCATACCTTCTGAAGTTGCAAAAGTGACCACCTTATCTGGGGAAATTGACAGTACAGGGGATGAAAGAATGCATTCAATGCCCTTGCTTTCCACATCCTGAATCAATCTGTCAGCATACTCAGGCCCTGTCAGGCTTTCACCGAATCTCTCAAGACCGAAACCATCATGTATGCACTGCTTGAGAATACCTCCAAGCCTATCCTCACGCTCTATTATCACAATGTTCTTGATACCTTCAGCATAAAGAGCAGAGGCTGCAGCAAGACCAGAGGGACCACCTCCTATGATTACAGCGTCGCGTTTATCCATCATTTCGAACCTTCCCATCAACAACCCAGGAGCCCGGATACATGTATGTGATATCCTTGCACCCTTCCTCTTCCATGATTCTCTCGATCTTCATCTGACAGAATCCGGACTGACAGCCACCCATCATGGCTCTTGTCCTGTATTTGATTCCTGTCATTGTCCTGACTCCAAGAGGGTTATGAAGTGCGTTTCTTATCTCCATCTCAGAGACTTTCTCACAGGAACAGATAATCCTTCCATAACGCGGGTCCTTGCGGATCAGCCCATTTCTCTCCTCATCGGAAAGCTCTGAGAAGCGAACAGGATATGGATGCTGAGGACAGAAGGAACTCTTTTTATCAAGTCCCTCCCTTTCTGCTATCAGCGATATAACATACCTTGCGATTGGAACAGAGGCGGTAAGCCCTGGGGATTCAATACCAATGAGATTGACAGCTTTAGGGTCTATGCTGTCCACAATCTCGATTCTGAAATCCTGAATCACTCCATTCTCATCAACAAGCTTCGGAAGAATTCCCGAGAATGTCCTTATGAGATTCTTCCTCCTGATATGCGGCCAGAGATTTCCAGCACTGTTATCAAGAAGGGCAATTTTATCTGAAGGAACACCATAGTAGGAGAAATCCAAAGTATTTGAGGCATCTGGACCGACTGTTACATTCCCATCCACTGTAGGTGTTACATGGATACCCATATATGTGTTACTAGGAACAGGATAGACAGGCATTGGCAATAGTTTCCCCATTGTTTTATCGAGGACAAGATAATTTCCCTTACTTCCAATTACCTTGTATCCAGTTATACCAAGCATCTCGGAAATCTTAAGTGCTCCAAGACCTGCACTGTTTATAATCCATCTAGAACGGAAAGAACCATTCGCTGTATGGATAAGATGAATTCCATCCTTTTTCTCAATTGACTTCACCTCGTATCCAAGGAAGTACTCAGCACCATTTAAAACAGCATTCTCTGCAAGATGTATGGTAAGAATGAAAGGATCTATGATTCCCGAAGTGGACGAAAGGAGCGCAAAGTTTCCAAGAACAGCAGGAACAAGCTCATGAAGCTTCTTTCCATCAATCATCTCAAGTCCCCTAGCCCCATTCCGCTTTCCCTGCTCCATTGTCCTTTCAAGGCTTTTCATATCCTCATCGGTATTTCCAACAAGAACCTTTCCTGTACGCTTAAAGGGAACTCCAAGCTCCGAGGAAAGCTCATCCATCATCCTGTTGCCTTCTACGCACAACTTCGCTTTAAGGCTTCCTGTATCGTATGCAAATCCACCATGGATAACCCCGGAGTTCCTTCCGCTAGTCTCATCTACTACATCAAGATTCTTCTCCAGCACTGCAATGCTGACATCATATCTGGAAAGTTCTCTGGCTATTGCACTGCCAACTACCCCGCCTCCGATGATTATGAAATCAAAATCCTTCATTTCAGCTCCTGATTCTCATCCCAGGGAAATCCAGAAAAGACAGGCTTACCTGTATAAGCATTAGCCTTTATCTCACCTCTCATGACCTTCAGAACTTCGCCAGCCATCTCCTCCTGTTCAACCTCTCCTGGATAGAGAACTACAGGAGCTATCCACCCTGTGCGCCTTCTTACTTCTTCCGCGATATCATCAAAACGGAGAAGCCCTCCAGTGAGGATAATTGCATCCACATTTCCTGAAAGCACAGCAGCCATCGCTCCTATCGACTTGCATAGCTGGTACCCCATTGTCTTCCAGACAAGAGATGCATGCACATCTCCATCCTCTACCATTTTGTGGACTTTATCTGAATCAGAGGTACCGAAGTGGCTGACAAACCCACCAGAACGTGAACACATAGCTTCCAGTTCTTGAGGAGTATGTGTCTCTAGATACTTAGCTATTTCCATTATAGGGATACTTCCAAGTCTTGTCGGTGTGAAGGGCCCATCACCTCCTGCCCCTTCAGTGCCGTCTATCATCCTTCCATTCTTATGTGCAGCAACTGTTATTCCTCCATCTATGTGACAGACAATGAAGGAGCATTCTTCATAGCTTTTACCAAGCTTAGCAGCATAAAGCCTTGCAACGCCCTTCTGATTCAGGACATGGGACTGGGCTCTTCGATAAACACCTTTCAATCCTGTAATACGAGCAATATCATCGAATTCATCTACGTTTGTAGGATTGAGAGTGAACATAGGCTTTGAATACTGTGTTCCGAATTCATAGGCCATCATCACGCCAAGCTTAGCAGGATGATCGCTTCCCCCTTTATCATCTCTCGTATCCTCATAGAGTTTTCTGTCGATAATCATCACTCCTTCTTTCTGGGAGTAAGCACACCCTCCTCTACCGACAAAAACATCTATGCTTGCAATATCTATAGAATGCTTTTCAAGAATGCTGAGAACTACCTGCTTCCTGTATGGAAGCTGATCATTTGTTGTCGGGAAGCTAAGGAGAAGAGGAGCATCGTGGAAGATACTCTCTGTAAAGATATTCGTATCATCATCAAAGACACTTATCTTCGTTGAAGTTGAACCAGGGTTAATTACAAGAATCCTCATACCTTTGTATAGTAGCAGGATTATGGAAACTTTTCAGACAAATCCTTATAATCCTCAGGGTTTTAGGATAGGTAAAGAATGCTATATATCATCTGCATGGTTATTGGAATCATACTTTCTCGTTTACTTCGGCTTCAGCGAATAGCCCGACAGATCGGGTGGGCACAGACAACTGTAACTCTCATTCTCATAGCCTGCATGGGATATAAACTTGGAAGCAGACCAGGCTTTCTCAAGGAGATATCATCAATGGGGATGATGTCATTGCTTTACTGCATAATTCCCTCAGTGTTCTCCATCATCCTTGTCTTTGTCGTGACAAGATACGTACTGAAAGAGAAGAAGAACGGGAGGAATAAGGACTCATGGTAATTCTCGCTCTCATAGCGCTGGCGCTTGGAACACTTCTTGGCTATTTCCTTCCAGACAACTCCACATTAATATCTCTCACAGGTGCTACCGATACCTACCTCATAATCCTCATGATACTTGTAGGGGTATCGATTGGTTTCAATGATGGAATACTGGAGAAGCTGAAAAAACATACGCTTCATATAATAGTCATACCTACATGCATCATTATCGCAACCATTCTCGGTGGTGTTGTCTGCTCATTTATCTCAGGCTATCCGATGAATATCTCGACAGCTATTGCCGCAGGTCTTGGATGGTATAGCTTATCCGGAGTCACAATGACGGATTTCGTAGGAGCGCAAATCGGAACAATCACATTCATGAGCTCCCTTATGAGGGAGATATTCAGCTTCCTGACAATACCTTTCATCAGTTACTACATGAACTATTCTACAGCTATAGCTCCAGCAGCAGCCACCAGCGAGGATACGACCCTTGGCATGATGATAAAATACACAGATGCGGAGCATGTTGTTATCAGCCTTCTAAATGGGGCAATAATATCAGCAGCGGTTCCATTCCTCATTCCATTCTGTCTTGCTGTATTCTGAGCCTGTTCGATAGCAGCTAATACACTGTCAATCTTTCTCTTTTAAGGTTCTATCGTTTTTAATTTCTATCAAAACAGGTGTAAAAACTATTGTTTTGCTGTATTTCAAAAACGAGCCCGATCAACATTTAAAGTCTGAAAGAAAAAGCCTGCCGTTTCATTTGCGACAGGTTTCTCATCCCCAATACATTAAATAATTCCTTATTTAGTTTTCTGAGCTGTTTTCTTCTTTTGCGGAGCTTTCTTTGCATCTCCAGCTTTCTTCTTCGGAGCTTTAGGGGCTTCCTCTGCTTTCTTCGCTTTTGGAGCAGTTGGCGCTTCCTCAGTTTTCTTCGTTTTTGGAGTAGCTGGTGCTTCTTCAGCTTCGCTCTTCTCTTCCTCTGGAGCTTTTACCTCTGCTGATTCTGCAGGAACATCCTCTACAGTCTCAGAAGCTGTTGGTTGTTCCGCTTCTTCAGAGAAGAGGTCCATCTCTTCTGCTTTCTCCTCTGAAGTCTTCTCTGCAGGTTTCTCAGCCTTTTTAGGATCATCCCATGCAAGATTTCCTTCCTTGTCAGTGTAGGTATAGGCAATTGCATAGTAGATTATAGGATCCTTCTCCTTCCATCTTCTGTAAGCTGCAGATACAGCTGAGGCCATACCTCGGTTATTCACATAGTCCTTGCCTTTATCGAGCATGATAGCTCTCAAAGCACCAAGTGAAATCTGAACCTTTTTCGAATACAGAGCAATCGCAAGCTCTCCAATGAAGTCATAGATTTCCTCGTTCGTCATATTTTCCTCCTGAGAATGATGGTAATCTCGGATAAAAGGAAAATGTATCTGATATTTCTATATATTATCTCCACATTTCAGATGAAAACAGGCTACCTGCCATTTGACAGATAGCCTCAATTCTCAATGAAAAACAGAACTCAGAAGGATTTCAGCAGTTCGATATGCTCTTTGCTCTTCTGAATCTTATCCTCGAATTCAGCTTTCTTAGACTTCTCCTTCTCCACTGCTTCTGGTTTTGCATGTGAGATGAAGTTTTCATTGGAAAGCTTCTTCACTGAACCCTCGAGAAGCTTTTCATTCTTCTCGATTTCGTTCTGCAGTCTCTTGATCTCTGCATCGATATCTATAGCTTCACGAACAAAGATAAAAGCTTCGAAACCAATACCAGTTGCAGGAAGGGCACCTTTTACGTCTTCCTTTCCTTCTGTATCAATTGTAACACTGGAAGCTGACATGAAAGTTGCAAGAAGCGAAGCTTCCTCCTTCATGAAAGCTGATGCCGCGTTGTCAGCAACAATCCTGATTACTACACGGAGCTTCTTCTCAGGAGCAATCTGGAGATTTGCACGAGCTGCACGAACAAGACGAGCAGCTTCCTGAAGAATAGAAACAAGGGAATCTGCTTCCTTATCCTCAAGCTCCGCACTGAACTGAGGATACTCTGCGCATATTACATCACCCTTATGATTAGGCAGCTTCTGATAAATCTCCTCGGTGATGAATGAGAGGAATGGATGCATGAGGCGCATGCTCTTCTCTAGGATATCCATAAGAATCGATACCTGAAGATCCTTCTCCTCATCGCTTCCATGAAGCAAGCGGCCTTTTGATGCTTCGATATACCAGTCACAGAAGTCATTCCAGAAGAATGAGTAGATAGTCTGGGCAGCTTCATTGAAGCGGTAGTTCTCCATAGCGGAGGCTATCTCCCCTGCAGCTGCATTGAATCTGGAATAGATCCATCTGTCCATGATGGAGAGTTTATCACGCTGGATATCAACAAGATTCCTACCCTCGATATTCATCAGAAGATATCTTGTAGCGTTCCAGATCTTGTTAGCGAATCTGGATCCAAGACGGAATGAATCCATATCAATCATGACATCCTGGCCCTGTGCGGCAAGGTAGCAGAGAGTGAACTTCATAGCGTCTGCGCCATACTTGTCGATGACTTCAATCGGATCAATACCGTTTCCAAGCGACTTGGACATCTTTCTTCCCTGGATATCCCTTACAAGACCTGTAATAACAATATCCCTGAAAGGAGCCTTTCCAAGGAACTCCTCGGATGCCATGATCATCCTTGAGATCCAGAAGAAGATGATATCATAAGCAGATACAAGAGTATTTGTAGGGAAGAACTTCTCAAGATCCGGTGTCTTGTCAGGCCATCCAAGTGTGGAGAATGGCCATAGCCATGAAGAGAACCATGTATCAAGCACATCCTCATCCTGCTTGAGGTTATGGCTGTGGCAATCAGGACACTCATCAGGATTCTCTCTGGAAACAATCATCTTACCGCAATCCTGGCAATACCAGACAGGAATACGATGACCCCACCAAAGCTGACGGGAAATACACCAGTCACGTATTGTCTCCATCCAGTGAACATATGTGTTCTCCCATCTTCTCGGGTAGAATACGATATCACCATTTCTCCATGCTGCAAGAGCTTTATCCGCCAATGTCTTCATGCTTACGAACCACTGCTCAGAAAGATATGGTTCAACTGTGGTATGACAGCGGTAGCAATGGCCCACATCATGAGCGTGGTCTGTAGTCTTAACAAGATAACCACCCTTCTCAAGATCCTCAACAACAAGCTTCCTCGCCTCTTCAGCTTTCATTCCTCTGTATTTCTCAGGGACATTCTCATTCAGAGTTCCATCAGGATTCAGCAGGTTTATAGCCTCGAGGTTATGTCTTCTTCCACACTCCCAGTCATTTGGATCATGAGCTGGAGTAATCTTGACCATACCTGTGCCGAATTCCTTATCGACAAAGCTATCTGTAATGATCTTTATCTTTCTGTCAGTAAGCGGCAGTAACAGTTCCTTGCCTACAACAGAGGTATAACGCTCATCCTCTGGATTCACTGCAACAGCAACATCTCCGAACATCGTTTCAGGACGTGTTGTAGCAACCGTAATGAACCCAGAACCATCTGCATATGGGTATCTTACATCATAAAGCTTTCCAGGAACGTTCTCATACTCAACCTCATCATCTGCGAGAGCTGTACCACACTTAGGACAGTAATTTACAAGATATTTGCCCTTATAGATGAGTCCTCTTTCATACAGTGTAACGAAAGCCTCACGTACAGCACGTGAAAGCCCCTCATCCATTGTGAATCTCTCATGATCCCAATCACAGGAACAGCCCATCTTTTCAAGCTGCTTCTTTATGATATCGTGATGCTTCTCCTTAACCTGCCATGTGCGCTCAACAAACTTCTCGCGTCCAAGGTCCTGTCTTCTCAGACCTTCCTTCTGAAGCTGCCTCTCAACAACATTCTGTGTTGCGATACCAGCATGGTCAGTACCAGGAACCCAGAGAGTCGGACGACCTAGCATTCTATGATACCTTACAATGATATCCTGCAAGCTGTTATTCAGGGCATGGCCCATATGAAGGATGCCTGTTACGTTTGGAGGCGGCATTACAACTGAAAAATGTTCTTTATCAGAGGAAGATGGACCAAATTCCTTCTTTCTCTTCCACTCTGCGTATATTCTCTCTTCAAAATCCTTAGGATCGTAGTTGCGTGCAAGTTCTACTGCTTTCATAACGCCTCCATTCCGACTACAGGAGTTTATCAAATATCATGAAATCCAACAACAGAGTGGCTTTTCTCTGTGATTGCTTCGATTCCTGGTTTATAATCATGAAAAGATATGGAGGATCAGAATGAAGAAGATACTCTTCGCCGCTTCGGAATGCGTTCCGTTTGTTAAGACAGGAGGGCTTGCAGACGTTGTCGGAAGTCTGCCTCAGGCTTTCGATAAGAATGAATATGATATCCGCGTTATAATACCTAACTACCATGCTATCAAACCAGAATGGAGGGAAAAGATGGAATGCATCTACTACTTCCAGATGGATAACAGAATTTATGTCGGAGTACATCGCCTTGAGCATGATGGAATCACATACTACTTCATAGATAATGAGCAGTATTTCGGGGGATTGGTTCCTTATTATGATCTTTATCAGGATCTTGAAAGATTTGCTTATTTCTCAAAAGCAGTGCTATCAGCACTACCTCTTATCGGGTTCCGCCCAGATATCATTCATTGCCATGACTGGCAGACATCACTAATTCCTGTTTATCTCAATACAGTATTCCAGGGCGACCCGTTCTTCCGTGGAATCAGGACTGTGTTCACAATTCATAATATCCGCTTCAAAGGAGAGTGGGATGTGGGCCATATAAGATGGGTATCAGCGCTTCCTGATGAAGTCTTCGAGCCAGGACTTCTTGTTAGTCCTTATCAGGACAGGTCCATACCGAAGAATGACTGGAACTGCACAATGATGAGAGGAGGTCTCGTCTACTCCGACTACATAACAACTGTCAGCAACAGCTATGCATGGGAAATCCAGACACCTGAATTCGGAGAAGGTCTTGAAGATATTCTTAAGTGGAGACATGAACGACTCTGGGGAATCATAAATGGTATAGACTACAAAGTATGGGACCCGAAGACAGATAAGAACATCGAGAACAACTATTCAATCAAGGACAGGAAGTCCAAGAGAAAGAAGAACAAGACTGCACTGCAGAAGGAGATGGGACTTCCTGAGAATCCTGATGTGCTGACCCTTGCTATTGTCTCCCGTCTCACCGATCAGAAAGGTCTTGATATCATCGACCAGGTAATGGACCAGATTCTGTCGCTGAATGTAAACCTCATTGTCCTCGGTACAGGTGACCAGTATTACGAGAATATGTTCAGATATTATCAGGGAAAGTATCCTGACAAAGTCAGAGCTGCGATAACCTACTCCGATCCTCTTGCCCACAGAATCTATGCAGGCGCTGATGCAATCCTTGTTCCATCTGCATTTGAACCATGTGGACTGACTCAGCTCATATCTCTGCGCTATGGAATGATTCCTATTGTCCATGAAATCGGAGGACTTAAGGATACAGTCAAGCCTTTCAATGAATATGAGGACAAGGGAACTGGATTCTCATTCCACAATTACACAGGAGGAGATCTTCTTGACCGCATAAAGCATGCAGAATGGATCTGGTACAACAGACATGAACTCTGGGACCACATGCAGAAGAGAGGCATGGAAGAAGATTGGTCATGGAAGAAATCCGCAGAGATTTATAAAGATCTCTACTCGAGAATGTAATGAAGTATGCATTTCTAATAATGGGACCGTACAACTCTGAGAAAGATGATGTACGGTTTCCATCTTCTACAACAAGAATGATTGGAGTCAGCAATCTAGATGAGGCATGTTCAATAGCAGCTACCCTCCTCTCCGAAGGATATGCTGCTATTGAGTTATGCGGGGCTTTCGGAGAAGAGGGCGCGAGAAGAATCATAGAAGCAACCCACCATGAAATTGCTGTAGGCTTTGTGACACATTTTCCAGAGGATGATAGCTTATTTGAGAAAGCCTTTGGATAACCTGAAAGAAAACAAGCCATCCTTCGTGCAATAAATATACAGCGTTCCGCCCCTTCTGAATTTCGGCATCCTGAAACTAGGGTTCTGCTCTGGATACAATTTCTGGAAGAAATAGGCATCATCTCGGACATATGCTGCAAATGAGATGTAATGCTCCTTATTCATCTCATGATCTGCTGAGATGAAAAGCTCTTCATCTGTGTCCTCTACTCTGATAGCGTGTTTTGCATCCCCTGATATCGCATTGAGTGCTGATAGTTTTCTACCGCAGCATGTCACATTCATTGCCCCTGTGCTTGTAATGATATTTCCACAATCAGGACAGACAAAGAATGAAAGCCTGCTTATCTTCCCTGTATTTTTTATATTCTTTGATAGCGTACCCTCGAGAAGCTGCATTAAATCAGCTCCAAGTGTATCTGCAAGTGGTTTCCATAGTGATACATCTGGAGAACCATTTCCCCGCTCCCATTTTGATACAGCCTTATTGCTGACATTCAGCTTGTATGCAAGATCCTGTTGTGTCATACCCTTTTCTTTTCTCAATTTTCTAATAAGCTTTCCAACTTTAAGTGAGTCCATAACTGAAGTCTGAAGAAAAAGAGAGTAATAAACAACCGACGGTCCGTAGATTTAAACTGGAAGCGGTTCACAAGATTTACTGCCTATCCCAAATCTCCTTTTCTATAAGGAAACGCTATCAGAGCATGGAAGAGAAGAAAAAGGAATTTATTACCTTCAAGATACCTTATACTCAACCACAAAGAACTCGCTATTCAGTTCCTTTGCTTTCATCAAAATTCTTTCTATATTCTGCATGACCTCATCGGTATAATACTTCTCCCCACACTGGACGCACTCAAGACAAGGAACATTCTTGATTATGATTGCATAATCACCAAAGACAGCAACATATGTTGTTACAGCCTCTTTAAGCTCTTTTCCACGGCAATATGAGCACATATCATTTCCTCATTGTCCTGAAATCCTGCTCAGACTTATTCCTGTTTTCAGTGATAAGAATTCTCTTAAAGTACTCTGCATTCAAGACAGATAATCCTGTCAGCTGTTTTATTAAAATTAAAGCAGGTCCTAAGACCTGCTGCCTATCTCCAATCCCCAATGGCTAGGCTATTTATTCAGCATCCTCTGTTGTTTCCAGAGGCTGAAGTCCTTTTATTGAGATATCGACATTATATCCCTTGCTGTCCAGATACTGAAGAATTTCCTCAAGGGTATAGTTCTCCAGACCGACAGTGTCAGATACATAATGAACATTTGAGCTATCTGCCTGAAGCGCAAAAGATGGAAGAATATCCTCTGTCTGCTCTGCAGATGTACCGAAGAACATGAAACCGCCAATGAAGATGAAGACAACCGCTGCCGCCGCAGTAATCAGAGACGGCAACGATATCTCCAGGCGTCTTCGGATAAAGCTGACCTTTTTTCCGCTCTGGAAATACTTCTTATCAAGAAGGGAGTAGATTCTATCTTTATTACGCAGTAAAAGCTCCTCCGAAAAAGCCGCGTTCTGAATCCTCCTATCCAGAGCCCTCATATCCTCAAGATGCTTCTGACAAGCCGCACAATGCTCAAGGTGTTCCTCCACCTGTGATCTGTATGGCTCTGAAAGCTCCCCATCGAGATAAGCTGACAGCATCTGCGAATCAATACACATCCCTATCCTCCGTCGAAAGGGCCTCCTCAAGCTTCTTCCTGGCCCTGTAAACCCTCACCTTCACATTCGTCTCGGAAATGCCAAGCACTTTAGCTATCGCTTTATAATCAAGCCCTGAATACTCCTTCAGCTGTATAACCAGCCTGAGATTCTCAGGAAGACTTTCAATAGCCGTCCTCACTACCCTCTTCTCGTCTGCTTCAACAGCTACCTGAGCCGCATCGCGTGACTCAACAGAGAGAGAAGGATTATGCCTGGCCTTCTCTACCAGTTCAATCTCACGCTTATTCCGTCTTACATGATTGAGCGCAAGGTTCTTGGCTACTCTTATCAGCCAGTACTTGGCATCATCCTCGCTCGGGAAGGTCATGTTCTTAACATAAAACCTCTCGAAAGCTTCCTGCGTGAGATCCTCTGCGATTTCAATGTTATATACGATGTGCATAATCACCTGGATTATCAGATGATAATTCTCATCGTAGATGCGCCTGAAATCATCTCGGTCAGTGCTCTTTATCTCCATATTATTAACACTCAACTCCGGAAAAGGTTACTCAATCCGTTCAAGAATCGGACCAGAAGGCGTATCTTTTACGTTGAAACCTCTTCTCTTAAGCTCATCCCTGATCTCATCAGCCCTCTTGAAATCCTTGGCCTTCTTCGCTGCAGTCCTCTCCTCAAGAAGCTTCAGATCGTCTTCAGTACCTACTGCCTCCTTCTTTGGAGCTTCTGCCTTCGCAAGATCAAGGCCCAGTATCTCATCCATATGATAGATAGCAGCAAGCTTATCTGCACTGGATACTTCTCCGTCCTTCACAAGCTTCCAGAGCATGGAAAGCGCCTGAGGAGCACTGAGATCATTCTCCATCGCATCATCAAAAGCTTTCATATACTCAGCAGCCTTTTCAGAAGGAGCTGAAGAAGGAGCCGCCTCAGCTTTAAGCTGGCAAACTCTCTCTACAAGACCTTCGCGTGCACTCTTCGCGGCATCCAGAGCCTCATATGAGAATCTAAGCTGACTTCTATAATGTCCTGTCAGACAGAAATAGCGGTAATCAAGGGCATTGTAGCCTTTATCCAGAAGAGTCTGCAGCGTCACAAAACCACCAGAAGACTTAGACATCTTAGCATTTCCCATAAGAAGGAACTCACCATGACACCAGTAATTGACCCAGGTCTTCCCTGTTGCGGCCTCAGACTGCGCTATCTCATTAGTATGATGCACTGGAATTGCATCGATGCCACCACAGTGGATATCAAAATGCTCTCCAAGATACTTCATCGACATCGCGGAGCATTCAATATGCCATCCAGGGTATCCTCTTCCCCAAGGCGAATCCCAGGTCATAGCCTGTCCCGCGAACTTGGAATTAGTGAACCAGAGTACAAAATCCTTTGGATTCTTCTTATTTGAATCGACCTCGATCCTAGCTCCGCTTTTGAGCTCATCGATATTGAGACGGGCAAGCTTTCCATAATCATCTATCGAATCGATGGAGAAGTAGACATTTCCACCTGCTGTATAGGTATGCCCACCCTCTTCGAGCCTCTTTATAAGCGCTATCATATCATTGATATGGTCTGTTGCCCTGCAGACTATATCAGGTCTGATGATATCAAGCTCCTCCTCGTCCCTGAAGAAGGCTTTCGTATAGAACTCAGCAATATCCCAGACAGTTTTGCCGCTTTCCCTAGCACTCTTCTCCATCTTATCTTCGCCATCATCGCCATCACCTGTAAGATGTCCCACATCCGTGATATTCATGACATGCTTGACGCTGTACCCAGCACGGCGAAGAGTACGTTTCAGGATATCCTCAAAGATATATGTTCTAAGATTTCCGATATGCGCATAGTTATATACTGTAGGGCCACAACAGTACATCGAGACATGCCCCGGAACAATCGGTACAAAATCCTCAATACGTCTCGACATTGTGTTATAAAGCTTCATAAGCCCTCCTTGACAAGACATAATATTCCGAATTGCCTCTCAATCTCAACTGGAAATGACTGACCGAAGGGCATCCATCTGCTATAATTCCAGCATGATATCTCTAAGCTGCTTCTCTATCACAGAAGGCATGGATATGAAAAAGCACTCCTCTTTCTCAACAGGAGGTAAGGCGGAATTCTATGCAGAACCAAGAAATGTATATGATGCGCTAAGTGCTCTTGAGATGGCATATGCAAAAGGCCTTGAAGTAACTGTGATAGGAGCAGGAACCCATCTTCTTGTATCGGAAGAGGGAATACCAGGACTTGTCATATCTGCATCCAGCATGAAGGGAATGTCGATAAAAGGAGATCTTCTCATAGCATCTCCCGGAGAGACCCTAGACAATGTGATAAACCAGGCTATCGACCACAACCTCATAGGACTGGAAGAGATTGCTGGAATACCGGGAACAATAGCGGGGGCTGTAGCTGTGAACGCGGAAGCTAATAATCGCTCGATTTCCGATCTTTTCTTTTATGCGGATTACCTCACCCTCAACGGAGAAATCCATAGGCGTCCATTCTTCTATGACTTCTTCAGCAAAAAAGGTTCATTCTCAACTGATTGCCTGATAATCTCCGTCGCTCTTCGCCTCAAACCCTCAAGAGCTTCAGCAGAGGCACGGGAAAGGAAAGAGAAATATGTCGAGAAGATGTACATCCCCCCTTGCAGAAGATTCTCAGGAAAGATATTCATGGATAGTCCTGAAATGAGCGCGTCCGATGCGATAAAGCTCTCAGGTCTTACCGGTTATAATGGAAGCCGTGCTGAATTCTCGGAATACCAGCCCAATTCGATACTGACCTACCCTGGCTGCACTTCAGATGAGATATATGCGCTGATACAGCGAGGAAAGAGGACGATAAAGGATAAGCTTGGCATAGAACTCGATACTTCGATAACAATCCTTGGCTCTTTCAGAAATTCACTCTGATAGCAAGATCTAAGCCATCATCAGTCGAGTATTCAGCAATAAAGCTGAAAATATCTCCCTCACCTTCATAAAGCATCGCAAGATAAGGAAGCCCATCCTTGTAGCCAAAGGAGAAGTGACCGAAATCAAAGGAAAGGATAAGCCCCTCCTCTGTGTCGTACCCGATATCAAGAAAAGACCAGCTTAAAGTGAAACATTCTCGATGCCTTCTCTTACCGTTCTTCGTGAAAACACTTTCGGATTCCGCAGCTAGACTAACAGCTCCTAAATTAAGTTCAGAGCTTACATAAGCTTCCTTCCTAAGATAATCTTCGCTGAAGACAGGAGGAGTGCCATAGAGAACGGAGAATTCGAAATGGAAACCATTCTGCCCGAAACTTCCACTAAGGCCAAACGTTCCCTCTTCACTGTCTTCAGAAAGAGCAATAAGAGAGCCGTATGATGCATAGAGCGAATAATCATCCTTATTGAATCCACCTTTCAAAACACCTCTGAATCCAATCTCATCCGCATAGGAGATCAAGCCAATCACATTAAGATATCCCCAGGAAAGATCGAGGCCTCCATAAACAGTGTCGTATGCTGTACTCATTCCAGGATCTTCGTGAAAACCTTTAGCTTCCCCATTACCGCTTG
Source organism: uncultured Spirochaetales bacterium (assembly GCA_949283235.1). Taxonomy (GTDB): domain Bacteria; phylum Spirochaetota; class Spirochaetia; order Sphaerochaetales; family Sphaerochaetaceae; genus Ornithospirochaeta. Next base: position 21,663 of record CASDRY010000038.1, read on the forward strand.
CAGCTAATAGCGCGGCCTCTATGATACCGCCATCGATGAATATACCTGAAAGTGCCCTTTCATCAGTTGAATAGATAAAGGAAAAGTCCTCAAAAGAAAGAACAAAACCATCCCTTCCTTCTTTGTTGCTTCCAGGCTTTATCGCTCTAGGGGAGAGTCCTGAGAATGATGAATGGGGGTTATCAAAGGCATCAAGCAGCCCTGTTCTTCCTATATCCCCGAATGTAAGGAATCCCAGATTGATATAAGCTCTCCCAGATGAGAGATTCAACGAACTATTTTCAGCTGAGATAACACCACCCCCTGATGATGAGACAAGTGAAGCGCCCAAAGAGAGGGAGGAGAGCAGCATAATGGCTATTGACAGCAATTTCCTCATACTATTAATACCCATTAAGTGCACTCTTTGGTTAAGGATTCAGGAAAAAGGAATGGAATTCGTTTCCTGATAGTGACTTTCCTCCTTTTTTCTGATACCTTTCCCTTCCGTAAATCAGGAGAATTTGAAGTATGGTTATACTTACATTGAACTGCGGCAGTTCATCTGCAAAGTACCAGGTATATGACTGGGATCAGAAGGATGTGCTCTGTGTTGGTATTGTAGAGCGCATTGGTCTTGAATATTCAACAATCGAGCAGAAGTCGATTGGCAAAGAGACATATGAGGAACGCTTTTCATCCCCTACACACAAAGAAGCTATTGAGCTCATTCTCAAGATGCTTATTGATGAGAAGTATGGCTGTATCAAATCACTTTCAGAAATCGGTGCTGTAGGCCATCGTGTTCTCCATGGAGGAGAGCTTTTCAAGAAATCCACATTGGTTACAGATGAGGTTGTAAAAGAGCTCAAGGAGCTTATTCCACTTGGACCACTTCACATGCCTGCAAACATCATGGGCATCGAAGCTGCAAGAAAGCTTATGCCGAATGTTCCACATGCAATCGTAATGGACACAGCTTTCCACCAGACAATGCCAGAAGAAGCATTCATGTATGCTGTTCCTTATGAGTGGTACACAAAGTACAATGTACGCCGCTATGGATTCCACGGAACAAGCCATCTCTACTGCGCAAAGCGTGCTGCTCTTCTTCTCGGAAAGAAGAATGAGGATACAAATGTAATCATCATGCATATCGGTAATGGCGCTTCCGCATGTGCTGTAAAGAATGGTGTATGTATCGAGACATCAATGGGTCTTACCCCGCTTGAGGGCCTTGTAATGGGAACAAGATCTGGAGACATCGATCCTGCAATCATCCCTTATATCTGCAACAACACAGGTCTTACCGCACAGGATATGGACACATACCTCAATAAGAAGTCAGGTCTTGTAGGTATCTGCGGAATGTCAGACAGACGTGATGTTCATCAGGCTGCACTCAATGGAGACGAGAAAGCACAGCTTGGCGTGAATATGGAAATCCACAGAATCAAGAAGTATATCGGTGCATATGCAGCACTTCTTGGAAGAGTAGATGCAGTTGTATTCACAGCAGGTGTCGGAGAGATGGGTGAACACATCAGATATGGAGCATGTGAAGGTCTTGAGAATCTTGGAATCATGATTGACAAAGAGAAGAATGATCTTTCCCACTGCCGCAATGCAGAGACATGCATCTCAAAGGATGAGAGCCCTGTAAAGATCTTCGTCATCCCTACAGATGAGGAGCTTGTAATGACAGAGGATGCATATGCTCTTATGAATGGAACCTATGACATCCATACAAACTTCCACTATACATTCGAGAGCCCTGATTATGTAAACAAGGCTCGTGCCCGCGCACTCAAGGAGCAGCTTAAGAAAAAGCCAGAGCTGGAGAGAATCATTGCTCTGCCTCCTCAGAAGGCTTCCTGCTCAGTAAAGGGTTGCTGAACGCAAGCAGTATGTGGGAAACCATGTACTGCTTTATTTTTGGCTTTATTGAATTATTATATGCAATTTAATATACCGAAATCAGACTATTATTTTTATTTTTGTCAAAAACTGCATACTATCGAGTATATGCATATATGATAGATAAAGACTTTGCAAAAGAAAGATTCGGTATCTCATATCTCAGGCCATATCAGGAACTGACTATCACCCATATTCTAGAAAGCTCGGAGAATAAAGAAGGTGGAAGAATCCTATGCTGTCTACCAACAGGAAGCGGCAAATCGCTTTGTTTCATGTATCCGATAGCTTTTCTCAGGAAACGAAGCATCCTGATTTATCCCCTACTATCGCTTATGAATGATCAATGCGGAAGATTTCAGAAAGCGGGAATACCATTTGTCCTTATAAGAGGAGGACTTTCTGAGGAAGAGCGACGCAAAAGACTCGATAAGATAAGAGAACATGATGACATCGCGGTGATTACAAATCCAGAGACACTCATACAGCTGAAAAAGAGAAATGAGCTTAGAGTTCTGAAGAATGCAGAACTTGCAGTTATAGATGAAGCACATACCGCTGTTACCTGGGGAGAAAGTTTTCGGACTTCTTATCTTGAGCTTCCTGGGCTTCTGAATGAAATAAGACCACATTCCATTCTTGCATTCACCGCGACAATGGATAGAAGAATCGAAGATGGAATCATCTCAGGGCTTTTCCTAGGAAGAAAGCCTTATATCGTCAGAAGCAGCATTGACAGGGAAAACATCTTCTACCATGCAGTTGAAAGTCTTTCGAAGATACAAGATGCAAAGAAAATCCTAAGAGAAGCTTCTTCTCGTCCTGCCGTAATATTCTGCAGATCGAGGCTTCTTGCAGAAGAGACAGCCAAGCGTCTCTCCCCTTTCTTTGATTCAAAATACTATCATGCAAGGTTGGAGAAGGAAGAGAAAGAGAAGATCGAGAAATGGTTTCTTGCATCAAACGATGGAGTGCTTTCATCTACATCAGCTTATGGAATGGGAGTTGACAAGAGGAATATACGAACAGTGATACATCTTTCCTTGCCGACCTCTCCTGCTGACTTCCTGCAGGAATCAGGAAGGGGCGGAAGAGATGGGGATAGGATGGATTCATATGTTCTTTTTTACAAGGATGAGGAAACTCCCCTTTCCGAAATATTCAAAGGAAAATCCTGTATAAGGAAATCTCTCCTGGAAGCTATGGGTGAAGAGCGGGAGGAAAGAGGATGCTTCAGCTGTTCCAATTGTATAAATGACAATTATAGAAGAGCAGGAGAAGATGAAATCCTTCGATGGATAAGATTCCATCCTGCTTCGAAAATAAATAACGCAGTTCTTGCCCTTACAGAGAAAAGGCTATTTTCAAGAACAAGACTTGAAGGCTGGAATGAAAAGGAAGCTGAGAAAGCCATAAGGATACTTGGAGAAGAGAAAAAACTCCGCATTATGTTTCAAAGGATCTTTCCAAGACTGAAAACTGTTGTTCCATTCAGCCATACTTAAATGTTAGAATCATAGAGAAAGGAGAGAGCGATGTTAGATCAGCTTCATGCACTCTACCCGGATCTCTACGGGAAGGAATATGACGAAAAGGAGATGGATCAGCGTTTCATCCATCTTGTTGAAAAGCACAAAGAGCTTTTCGGAAAGGAGAATCCTGCGATTTTCTCTGCGGCGGGAAGGACTGAAATCGGGGGCAATCATACAGACCATAATCTTGGCAAGGTTATCGGGGGATCTGTTAATCTCGATACAATCGGGGCTGTATCAAAGCGTTCAGATAGCAGAGTAATAATAGCAAGTGAAGGTTTTCCCGTCGTCGATGTTGATATCTCTGACCTTTCAGTCAGGACAGATGAAAAGAACGGAACAGACAGCTTGGTAAGGGGTATTGCCGCAGCATTCAAGGAAAGAGGAATAGAAATCGGAGGATGGGAAGCAAATACGACTACAAAGGTTCTTGGCGGTTCTGGTCTCTCCTCCTCTGCTGCAATTGAAGTGCTTATCGCGGAAATCTTCAACAGCTTCTTCAATGATGATAAGCTCTCCCCTATTGAACTTGCGAAGATCGGAAAGTATGCGGAAAATGTCTATTTCGGAAAGCCATCCGGACTTCTTGATCAGGCATGCTGCGCGCATGGCGGTGTCGTCGGAATAGATTTCAAGGATAATGACAATCCTGTAATCACTCCGATTGATATCTCATTCGAGGATTACGGGTACACAATGATAATCACCGATACAAGGGGCTCTCACGCGGATCTCACGGGAGAGTATGCAGCAGTACCTCCTGAGATGAGAGAAGTTGCGGCATATTATGGGAAGAAGAATCTAAGAGAAGTCGAGTTCTCAGATTTCCTCCGTGATATAAAAGACATAAGGGAGAAAGTCGGAAACGACAGAGCGCTTTTAAGGGCTTACCACTTCTTCACGGAGAACAAGAGAGTAGATTTCATGCTGCAGACGCTTAGAGAAGGAGATATCGATGGCTTCCTGTCATTCGTAAGCGAGTCTGGAAACAGCTCTTTCAGATTCCTTCAGAATGTATATCCGGCCTCTTCTCCTGCAAATCAGGGGCTTGCTCTTGCTATAGCTCTTTCTGAAGAGGTCCTTCAGGGAGAAGGCGCTGTCAGAGTACATGGAGGAGGCTTTGCTGGAACTATACAGGCATATGTTCCAGAGAGCATGATCGAGAAGTACATCAAGGCCATGGAGAATCTTTTCGGGGCCGGTTGCTCGATAAAGATCGCTATAAGAAGAAGACCTGTATCAAGATTGGTGTAAAATCCATCTTCTCATAAGCTGATTGTCAAGTTATACTCCCTCTCGTGAAAGCGCTTAATCTCAATAGCAACGGTATCACAGAGGGAGTTATCTGGAAGCAGATACTTGCATTCTTCTTCCCGATTCTCTTCGGAACATTCTTCCAGCAGCTGTATAACACAGCTGACGCAATCATTGTAGGGCAGTTCCTTGGAAAAGAGGCACTTGCAGCTGTTGGAGGAGGGACTGGAACAGCAATAAACCTCCTCATAGGCTTCTTCACAGGTCTTGCATCAGGAGCGACTGTTGTAATCTCACAGCACTTCGGAGCAAAGAACGAAGAAAGAGTCTCTGCGGCAATACACACAGCAATAGCCTTAGCTCTTGTCGGAGGTCTTATAATCTCCGTCCTAGGATATGCGTTCACACGCCCTATCCTGGTTGCTATAGGAACTCCAGATGATGTTCTTCCTCTAGCTGTCAGCTACATGCAGATTTACTTCCTTGGCGGTATTCCAGTAGTTATGTACAACATGGGCGCAGGTATCTTCCGCGCTATGGGAGATAGCCGCAGTCCTTTCTACTTCCTTCTCGCAAGCTGTCTGACGAATATCGTTCTAGACCTCCTCTTTGTCGGTGTCTTCGGAATGAATGTTGAGGGAGCCGCAATTGCGACAGTCATCTCGCAGGTGCTTTCAATGGTTCTCATCTTCGTCACGCTCATGAGAAGAAATGACGGCGCAAAGCTGAGGATAAGGAAAATAAAGTTTGACCGAAGTCTCCTTTCACAGATGCTTATGATTGGCTTCCCTGCAGGAATCCAGTCAATCATGTACACGATCTCCAATCTCATCATTCAGGCGGCTATCAATCAGTATGGTACGGATACAGCAGCTGCATGGGCTGGATGGTCCAAGCTCGATCAGATATTCTGGATGTTCATAAACGCTTTCAGTATTGCTATTACGACATTCGTTGGCCAGAACTATGGCGCAGGAAAGATCGACAGGGCAAAGAAAGGCGTCCGTACTGTTACAATGATGGCTGCAGTATCCACACTTGTTATTGAGGCAGGATACTTCCTCATCGGCAGATATGGTCTTATGCTCTTCATCACCGACAGTGCCGTACTTGAAATCGGTGTTGCGATAATGAAGTACATCGTACCTTGGTACATCACATACATAGCTATCGAGCTGCTATCTGGAGCGATAAGAGGAGCTGGAAAGTCCCTCATTCCTACCCTTATTTCGGTATTCGGTATCTGCGTTCTGAGAATAGTCTGGATATATGTAGTACCTCTCTTCGATAACACGATCTTCGGAGTGCTTTTCTCCTATCCATTCTCATGGGTTGTGACATCGCTCTTGTTCATAATCTATTACTTCAAGGGGAATATCTACCAAATGAAGAAGAAAGTATAAGCTATGGGGCTGAAAATGCCCCATTCTTTATCAACTGATAAAAAGAGCTAGTTTTCAAACAGAATATTCTTCTCAGTAAAATCCAAAGCTTTAAAGTTCCGAAAGACTACATCTGATAATCTGAGAAATCATGGTATATGAAGTGAAAAAAATATAGCGAAATACCGAAATATTCCGCTACAGTAAATAGATTACATTTCGCGTATTAAATTAATACGACTTTGAGGCGTGCATCTTCCTGACCTTCTTCATCTGCTTACGTGCAAGAGCCTTGTTCTTGCGGTTCTGGATGGTAGAGGGCTTCTCGTAGTACTCACGCTTCTTCCACTCACGGATGATACCTTCTTTCTCGACCATTCTCTTAAAACGCTTGATCGATTTCTCGAGTGGTTCGTTCTCATCTACTTTTACGTATGCCATATTCAATCACCTCCTCTCCCATCATGGGTCAGAATCCTCACGAAAACTATCATTTTGTCCCGTCTCTGTCAATTACCTGCATATCAGCAATAAGAAGCTGTTCCTTCTCAACTCCCTTCCAGTAGTTTATCTCAGGAGAGAAGACAACACTGACATGAGAGCCTTTCTTAAAGCTTTCCCTGTCATGGGGCTCCCACCAGAGCGCTGGCCAGGAATACGTTCCATAACGAAGGGAGAAACGCATCAGACGCTGGTCCTGCTTTGAAGGGGTAATATCTGTAATAACCGCCTCTTTTATATAAAGCTTCAGCATCTCATTCTCCTGGCCATATGGCTCAAGCATTGAAGACAATCTCCAGAGCCCTGTTGTCATATACTCTGGAGGAATCTGAGCATCTACCGTTATCTCGGGAGAAGCTGCTGCAACCTCATCCATTGTCAAGATAACGCTCTCCATCATCTGTATGAACTGATCTTTGTTTTCATATGGCAGAGAGAAACCAGCTGCACAGCGGTGTCCTCCATAATCATCGAAGAAAGCAGAGAATGTAGAGAGAAAAGCTTTAGCATCGTATTTATCAGAGCATCTCACGGATCCTGAAATTCTTTCATTCTCAACTGTAGCCATTACAATGGAAGGAACACCATACTCCTTCGAGAGCTTTGACGCGATAGCTCCTGTCAGGCCCCTCGGAACTGCCTCATCTTCGACTATGACGAACTTTCCCTCAAGCTTCTCATAGCTTTCCCGAGCCTTATCCCTTACAAGGGAAAGGGTGTTCTCCTCATTCGCCTGACGCTGCTTATTCATAGAGAGAAGATTCTCGGTAAGCCCATCTGCTTCAGCAGGGTCTTCTGAGATCAGAAGGGAAAAAGCATCCATTGGATGGCCAAGCCTGCCCGCTGCGTTGAGAACCGGAGAGATATAGAATGAGATATCACGTGTATTGATTCTCTTTCCGCTTAAGTTCTGTCTTCCAAGCATTGACTGCAAACACATCACAGGTTTTTCCGAAAGAAGACGAAGACCTCGTTTCACAATAAGCCTGTTCTCATCCTTCATAGGCATCAAATCTGCAATCGTGCCTATAGCTGCAAGCTGCATAAGGGTATCATAATCCTTTGAAAGGGATGGATAGGTGTAAATCGATACAGATCTGAAAAGAGAGACAAGCGTCTCGATTTCCTTATCTCCATCACTGTATTTTGCAGCCCTGGAAAGCACCGAGAGATCAAAGAGCGAATGAGAACGCGTGCGTGGCATCATAGCTTCAAGCTTTGGCCTTATATCCACGAGTGAGATATCCACACCATCACCGAAAGCACGGCGAAGCATCTTCTTCTCAGTGTCCTCATCAAGGACTATTATCGGTAGATTGACAGCAAGGAAATCCATCAACCTGTCCTTTGATGAGGAAAGGCCATCGCCTTCGACAATCTCCTCTGTAATCCTGTCTATCTCGATAAGATTCTCAAGCCTTACAGCATTTATCCTTATAGAACCATTTCTAGGCTCCGCATGAAGGACTATGCACTCACTTCCATACAAAGGCGTTCTGGAAAAAGAGAGCGCCCAGATCATCTTTGCAGCTACAGCACAGCCAGCGAGCTCTGAAAAGCCATACCCAGATCCAGGGATTTTAGGATCGAAAATCGCGACTGCACCAGGAAGCTCCTCCGAAGGGATATGATGATCAAGAACAATGACATCTACCCCGCTCTTCTGAAGCGTCTTTATCTCATCGAGTGCTGAGATACCATTGTCTACAGTTATAAGGAGGGTGTACTCCTTCTCCAGTATTTCATTGACGATATCGTCGGTAAGGCCATATGGCTCATCACCCTCTGGAAGCCTTACCGCAAGATTCTTAGCTCCAAGGCTCTTAAGCCCACGATAGAGAATCGCGGAACCTGTAACACCATCCACATCCCTATCTCCGAAGACAAGGATCTTCTCGTTCTCCTCAATCGCCTCGTTAATTCGCTCTATAGCTGTATGGACATCATCGCATTCAAGCGGGGAATGCTGGTAAACAGTATCTGTTTCAAGGTAATAGACAGCATCCTCTGCTTTCTCAAGTCCACGTCTCTCAAGAATTGTCGCAGAAAGCAGGTCAAGAGAGAAACGTTCCTTCAATGCCCTGACCTTTCCAGGATCGGACACCGGTATCCTTATATCCATATCATCCCCTAAATCTTCCAGATACCATATTCAAGGCTTCTAAGCTTTCCCGGAAAGGAAAAAGGAAGAGTTCTCAGAAGGTATCGGAATATCCTGTGCTCCTGATTCTCTGATACAACAAGGGAAAGAGATGATGAGAAACTAAGCTCAAGAGATCTCTTAAGATAAGCCCTGGCATTCGGAGGCAGAAGCAGCGTACCGCCCATAGTATCACAGTCAGGGCAGACAGGAACACCCTCGGAGGAAGAAAAGCCAAGAACATCATCATCTCCATAAACTCTTCCGCAGACTGGACAGGTAATATAATCAGCACTGAGTCCTTCCAAAGAAAGGAAGTGTATGATGAATTCGACTGTAACCTTCTCGAAATTCTCATCTTCAAGTGCATCGAGCGCGGATGCGAAAAGAGCATAAAGCTCAGGCTCTGCGCTTTTTCCGGTAAGGATAAGATCTGAAAAAAGCATAGCAGCTTGCATCTTGTCGAGATCTTCAGATATTTCATCATGGGTTGAGATAACATCTATATCCTTCAGTGTCATTCCGCTTCTTCCCTTCTCGAGCGAGAATGTTCCTTCTGTATATAGTGGGGCTTTCACGCATCTGATGCTTTTCCTGGCGCCATAGGAAACAACATTGACAATTCCCATCGAGGGGGAAAAGAGAGTCAGAAGCCTATCACGCTCCCTTATCTTTGTGCTCCTTATTACAATGGCAAGCCCTTTGCTTTCCCTTTCCATACCAATGAGGATAGAAAGAGTGATGAGTGAAGTCAACAATTGCATTGGCTATCATATTCGATGGTGCTATCATCGACATATGCGTTCCCTTGTTTCGATTCTTCTGTTTCTATTCTCTATCCAGATAGCCTCTGCAGCATCTTTTACTGGAGGAATTCCAATCAGGGAAGATCTCTTCTGGAGCGAAGAGGAGCTTTCCAAGGTAGATTTCACCTCACCTCTTACAGATGAGGAAAGAGACTACTATGAGAATACCCACATATATGTAGTAACCGCCTCCCCCTCTGAACCTGTATATGTCTTCTTCGGTCATGCGGGAATCGTTGTTGCTACTCCTGACACACCAGAGGTCATGTTTGATTACGGCACATTCAGATTCAATGATAGTTTCTACACGAACTTCATATTCGGACGTCTTTATTACAGCGTAATCGAAAGCTATGCTTCTTTCAGATATAATGACTTTATCGCAACAGACAGGACTATAAAGAAGATCGAATTGATGCTGACTCCAGAAGCGAAAAAAGCTGTAATAGGATTCCTTGCCTACAATGTGCTCCCTGAGAATGAGACATATCTTTATCACTACTATAAGGATAACTGCGCAACAAGGCTCAGGGATATCTATAATGCGGCAACTGATGGGGAATTCAGGGAATGGGCGGAAAGCATTGATACAGGAAAGAGCTTCAGAGCCTGGTCAACCCCTTATATGTCGAGATCTCTGTTCTTCGCATTCATCCTGAATTATCTGCAAGGGCCTTCAATAGATGAACCTATCTCACTATATGAAGCCTGCTTCCTGCCAGATGTCCTTCTTAAAGCTATAGAGGAGTATGAGGGTATCACGGCAGATACCATATACCAGACAAAGACAAGGGAGGACACACCGGAGCGTTATAGCCTTGCCATTCATTCCCTTCCTATCTCAATTGCATTCGGTATCATCATCATGCTGTCAGCCTCGAAAAGGAAAGGAATAAGAATACTCTCTGATATCATCGCGGGCTTTGCATGGCTTTTCATGGGAGTGTTAGCCTTGGTGCTCCTCTTTATGATGGCTTTTACAAATCATGATGTCACATACGGAAACTGGAATATTCTTATAATATCTCCATTTGTTCTGGCCCTTTCCATTCTGCACTTCTCATCATGCGGAAGAAGAGAAAAAAGAAAGAGCATCGGAAGGCTATCCCGTCTGATGCTCATAACAGCAGTTTCAATGCTCATCCTCAAAGGATGCTTACTGGACATCATGATAGAGAACAATATTGCATTCTATATCTTCGCAATCATTGCTTACTCAGCTGAATATGCCGTCAGCGCACTATCCTCGTACCATTCAACCCGTTCATTGCGTCCGAGATATGTTCAGGGTCAGTAATCATTCCAAGTTTTCCTGTGCTTTCCACATAGTCGATAATTGCCTGGATCTTCGGAAGCATTGACCCTGGAGCGAACTGACCTTCATCTGAGTATTTCCTTGCCTCAGCTACAGTCATTTCATCTATCGCTCTCTGGGTTGGCTTGTTGTAATCGAGGCATACTTTCTCGACAGCAGTAGAGATGATGAAAGCATCGGCATCCAGAGCTTTTGCGAGAATTGCTGCAGCAAGGTCCTTGTCTATTACAGCCTCCTTTCCCCAGAGCGCTCCTTCCTCATCCCTGACTACAGGAATTCCACCACCACCAGCAGCTATAACAGTTGCGCCACTATCTGCAAGGAAACGGATTGTATCAAGTTCCACAATTGATTTTGGCTTCGGGGAAGGAACAACTCTCCTCCACCCTCTTCCAGCATCTTCCTTTACATCCCATCCGAATGAAGCTCTATGCTCTGCAGCATCTTCTGCGGTCATGAAAGAACCAATCGGCTTTGTAGGATTATTGAAAGATGGATCATCAGGGCTAACCTCCACCTGAGTAACAACAGTGAGAGCCCTGTTCTTCATACCACGCTTGATGAATTCATTATCCAAGGCTTTCTGCAACTGATAACCAATCGCTCCCTGGGTATCTGCAACACAGGAATCAAGAGGAACTGCATGAAGAATCTTTCTTGCATACTCTGAGCGAAGAAGGATATACCCAACCTGCGGTCCATTTCCATGGACAATAACAACACGATGGCCGCTTTCAATGATATCAGCGATATGATGAGCTGTCTTCTCAGCAGCACGATACTGTGCATCCACAGTTACTTTCTTAGGGTCCTCTATAAGTGAATTACCTCCGATGGCAATTACTATCAGCTTTCCTGTCATTTAGGCCTCCGATTAGAGATTATCACAGATGCAACAAAATGCAACGAAAAAAGGCGTTTAAAGCCTATTGCATTCTATATGAAGTACCAGCCGATTCCCGCCTTCTGTTATTTCAGTTCGGATGTATTCATAGGGTTGAAGGCTATAATTTGTTCAAAGAGCATGTGTTCGTTCCTATGTTTTTTTGTTGTGGTAAACAAACTTCAGAACTCACATGCTCTTCTTTTCAATCTCTATTCCTCATCCCTCAACTTTCCGTGAAGAACCTGCATCAGTCATCACTTCATCTGTATCTAAAGACAAATCTCTTTTAATGATAGATTGAATCAGTACATAACCTCAGACCAGAAGCATACCGACATTCTAGCCAAATCGAGCATCGTTATCGCATTATTTAATGGAACCTTTGGGGAATGAATATTTTCCCTCATTCTGGACGGATGTTCTCATCCGAGATAGCTAAGTGGATTTCCGAGAAGGAACTCCTCCAGAGGAATTGCCAGCGAACCAGCATCAGCCTTTGCGGATACGGAAAATACCTTGCTTTCAGGGTATCTCTTCAGAAAAGCATCCATGCCTTTCCCATATGTCCTGCCTCCGCTTTTCACCTCAAATGCGACTGCAGAATACTCATTGTACAGGACGAAATCCACCTCATTCTGCTTCTCCCTCCAGTAGCCAAGACTGACATCTTCCCCTACAACCGAGTTCAGAAGCTGCGTTCCCACTGCAGATTCCACAAGGCGACCCCAAAACGTGTCATCAACCTTTGCCCTTGCAAAATCCATCGGGTGTCTCGATGACATCAATGCATTGTTGAAGACCTGCAGCTTCGGGCTTGAGGCACGCTTTCGAACCTCACTTCCAGAATACTTCTGCAGACCTGCAAGGAGACCGCTCTGCCTGAGCAAGTCGAGGTAATATGCCAGCGTCGTCGTGTTCCCAGCATCGGACAGCTGCCCCAGCATGTGTTCGAATGGCATGATCTGACCGGAATAATATGAACCGAGTTCCATGAGCTGTCTCAGCAGTGCCGGTTTCTGAATTGGTGTGAGCATGAGGATATCCTTTGTCAGGCTCGGTTCCATGATTGAATCGCGTATGTATGCCTTCCAGCGCTTCTCGTCTCCTATAAGGTCGGCAGGACCAGGATACGATCCAAAGTATATGAACTCATCAAGCGAGAAACCGAAGACCTCCTTCATCTCAGAGTAAGACCAGTGGGGAACGTGAATCAGTTCAAACCGCCCTTGGAGGGATTCTGAGAGACCCTTCATAAGAAGAAGCCGGGATGAGCCAGACAGGACCGCCTTTACATTCACTCCTGTTTTCTTGTCCTCATCCCACAGCTTCTTCACGGCTTCGCTCCAGTTGGCGATCTTCTGTATTTCGTCAACCACGATCAGCGCTTCACCATGCTGCTTTGCAAGGATTCTGGCCCTGTCCCATATGCCTTTCAGCCATGCATCTCCTGAAACAGTGATATCATCAGCGCTTTCAGAGACATATGGAATCTCCAGCGTCGATAATACGTCAGCGATAATCGTGCTTTTTCCAACCTGCCTCGGGCCTGCGAGGACCTCTATGAATCGTCTCTTCTCCCTGAGTCTGTTCCTGAGTATTTCCGTGTATCTGGTTCGCTCCATATCGCCTCTTTTTAATTATCTCAGTGCATTGAGATAATTATCTCAATACGTTGAGTAAATCATACAATAGTGAACCAGTTTCTTCAATGATATTCTTCCAGCATAGCACATCCGCATTGAGAAGTTTTCAATTACATTAGATACTAATTTAGTATCAGCCAAGTAATTATTTCATTGTCACAATAATAGGAATGATACATATATCTGTTTTAAAGGTTTTACACTGATAGGAAAAATCTCAAATAAATCCCAGCTTCCTTTGCTGTCTTTGTCATACCTTTTGCTCTTGCTACTGTATCTATCGCTTTGATAAGCGCAGCAGGATCATTTACTTTTATGGCCTCATCAAGGCAAAGAGTCTGAAGCTTATCAGTATCAAGGTATTTCCTATCCATAATCTATAATAGTTCCATCTAAAAATCCATACCATGATTTCGGTATAACAGAAAATAAAGAATAAAAAATTATGGCCTTAAAGAACCTTTATTCGAGGACCTCGATGGCAGATTCAGGGTTACAATTTATAGGAGAAAAGCCACTTTTGACGATTATGGTGTTGTTTATCCAACCTTGAATGAAAAAAGCCCGAGCTATAATTCTCATGCTACAGAAAACAAAATACTTTCACTCCTGAAAGAACACCCTGATATCACACAGCAAAAACTATCTGATTATACACATATGAGCATCATCACCATTAAACGCATAATGAAAAAGCTTCAGGAAGAAAGCAAAATAAAACGTGTAGGCAATAACCGCAAAGGGCACTGGATGGTACTGTGAAAGTACATGTATCCCCTATCCGCAATTCTAAATGAGCTTATAAGCAGCTTTTAAAAGCCATAGCCTTCTCTCATTTAAAGCTATGGCTATTGAATCAGGACTTATAATCCAGAGGAAGACTAAGCCATCTCTTTCGCAAGAGGAAAGCTGCATCCTTTGGTTGTCTCTGTCTGGTAAAGATACCTTTCTTATTACCATTAACCCTCATCAGGCCCTCAGTTGTCTGGAAATCAGCAAAGGCCCAGACCTGCTCACCTTTGACGAAGCTATAGGAATCGAAAACCCTATGAAGCATCTCCAGAACCTCCACCTGATACTCCTGCGACCACATTACAGACGGGAGCTTATGTTCTGAAGAAACTGTATCTGCACCATATTCGGAGAATATGAAAGGTTTATTCAGATTGAGAGATTTCCATTCATCCATCTCTTTTCTGAACTTAGCCTCTGCCTCATCAATTTCATTACCACCAAGGATATACCAACCATAATATCTGTTGAGAGCTATGAAATCACAAAGCTGGAAGCATTTGCACTTTGTCGGGCTTGAATTGACCTCCATAGCAAATGTCCTGGGCCTCTTCTGCACATCCAGTTCAGCGGCTTTATCAAAGAGAGTCTTAAAATATGGATAGCTATTAGGATCTGTTGATTCCGGTTCGTTAAGAAGGCTCCATGCGATTACGCTCGGATGGTTCTTGTCCCTTACTATCATTTCCTCCAAAGCTCTCAGATGAGCTTTCAGAAGCTGAGATATGGTTGGCTTTGAGAAAAATGATTTTGCCCCCTTTCCAGTTCCTGCATCGAAGAAGTTTGCAAGACTCTCAAAAAGCCCTACAGCTGGGACTTCATCTATTATCAGGATGCCTTCTCTGTCAGCCATCCTATAGATTTCCTCATCATATGGATAATGGGATGTCCTGAAGGAATTTGCTCCAATCCATTTCATCAGCTCAAAGTCCCTCTTCATCACCCCTATATTGAAACCGCGGCCTACAATGTCGCTGTCTTCATGCTTCCCGAATCCTTTGAGATAGATAGGAGAACCATTTAACAGGATATTTTCTCCGCTTATCCTGACTTCCCTGATACCAATCGGCATCTCATATACATCCAGAAGTTCTTCTCCAGAAAAGAGCGAGATTCTCAGCGTATAAAGATAGCCATCACCAACCTGCCATAAATGAGGATCAGATACATCTATCTTCCCATCTTTTCCGCAAGCAGAAGCTACTTCTACACCTTCCTCATCCTTCAGAGAAATCCTTACATCCCCTATCCCTTTCGTTTTCACGCTATAGCTTATTACAGCCTTCTCAAATGAAACAGAATACGAAAGATCGACATCCTCAATACTGTTATGCGGTATAGAGAGCAGATATACAGAACGCTGCAGCCCTGAATAATTATAGAAATCAAAATATGGCTTAACCATCTTACGGCCATCTGAGAGTGTAATCGTCAACCCACATGGTATATTCGTCTCATTAAGCTCATTGTTGATTTTCACAACAATTCTATTTGCTTCTCCATATCTGGCCTTTTCCGTTATGTCCGCAAGAAAAGGAAGAAATCCTCCCTCATGACTTGCCGCTTCCTCTCCATTTATATAGACAGTTGCACGATGTGTTGCAGCACCAAAGCGCAGGAAAACAGAAGTGCCTTTCATATAGGAAGGAACGACAACATCGGTTTCGTACCACATATCACCGGTAAATTCCCTTATTTTCTTATCTGTGTAGAAATCCTGGAAACTAGCAGGTACAGGAATAACTTCCCTCCCTGGAATATGATTATTCCAGCCTTTCTCGTCTCCCTCGCTTTTCCAATCCAATGTAAAGCGCCACATTCCATCTAGCTTCAAAGCTGTCCTTGTCTCTGTATTCAGAGGATAAAGCAAAGAATGCTCCAGCATCTTCATCTCCTTTCTGCCTGTATTCTACCATATCCTGCTTCTTCAATAGCTTTTCATTTCAAACATCAATGATGTCTGTATGATCCTTTCCCTATTTTCCTCACAACACCATCTTCCTCATATTGATTGAGAATCCTCTGAAACTGGTCTGGAACTTCAGTTCAGGTAAAAGGCAGCCTGCTTGCCTCTAAGCTCATTGTCAGAGCAGCTGTATTTCATATAGGTCAGCACACGTTCCTTCAGGCTTACAGGAGTTGCATCAAAGGTAGTCATCGTCTGTATTTTCCTTGCCAGCGAATTGCTGACAAACTTAAATAAATTCAAACTCTTTCTTCTGTCACAAGCACAGAAAGCTGCTCATATCCGGAAGCTGTATCATATGAAAAGCGCAACCGCACAATATACAAGGAGTAATGCCATTATGGTATTCACAGCTTTCTCATGCTTCGACACAAAACTGCATAGGAGATTTCCAAAGAATGCCCAGACAAAAGAGCCTGATGCTCCGATCAAAGTTAGAATCAGCACAAAAAGTATGAGCATCCAGAGCGAATCATATACAGGCATGATATACAATGACATCGCTGTAATCGCATAGATGTAAATCTTGAAGTTGACGAACTGCAGCAGCATCCCAGAAACAAATGTCGGACGATGCGAGTTATCAAGAGCATGTTCTGAAGAGCTTCTACAAATCCTCCAGGCGAGAAAGAGCATATATGCTGCACCTAGAATCTGCAGGAGGATTCTGGCCTTGGGAATCAAAGCGTTGATTGCTGATGTGAATGCCGTGCATAGTGCCATGATAACCAGAAAGCCAACAGTAATACCAAGATTGAAGACGAAGCTATTACGGAACCCATATTTCGCCGCATAGTTCATCGACAAGAGATTATTCGCCCCTGGAGTATAAGCTGTGATGAAGCAGTATATAAGGAAATCAGCAAGCTGAAACACATTATCCTCCTCTTTACAATCCATTTAGTGTGCTACATGATGATACATATGGTGCAATATATTGCATGTACAATAAAACACTACAAATTGTGCATTATATTGTCAAGGAGATTAAATATGGAATCAATGAACGCAATTGTCGCGGCGAATATAAAACGTATAAGGCAGGAGAAGGGGCTGAGTCTTGATGACCTCTCCCGCATCAGCGGTGTGAGCAAGAGCATGCTCGCGCAAATTGAAAGAGGCGAAGGAAATCCCACGATATCCACGCTATGGAAAATATCGAACGGAATGAGCATCCCCTTCGACGCGATGACAGTTCGCCCGGAATCAGAGTACGATATCGTCAGGATGGATGATATAGAGCCGATTCTTGAAGATAACGGCCGCGTCCATAACAGACCAATATTCCCAGATGATGGGAAACGCCATTTCGCAGTATATTTCCTTACTCTAGACAAGGGCAGCTACTGGGAATCCGAGTCCCATCTCAAAGGAGCGGAGGAATTCATAACTGTCATTGAAGGGACTATTGAAATAACAGCAGATGAGAAAACTTTCTCCATAAGCAGCACAGACAGCATACGTTTCAAGGCTGACACGAAGCATTCATATCGGAATGCTGGCGGAAACCAAGCCAGAATGCATATGATCATATACAATCCATGAATCACTGATGGCATCTCAGAGTTGCTTCCCTCCAAGCTTCCCTCTGTATTCTTTCTTTGACAGCACCATGTATGTGATAGCGACTGCAATTCCTGTAATAGTCCATGAGATTGGATAGACAATGTAGAGAGCACCAAGGGCTGGATTCATAGCAGGAACGATGTATACCCAGAGAAGACGGAACACACATGTACCGAAAACTGTTATAAGCGCAGGTGCAAGAGAATGTCCCATTCCCCTTAAAGCGGCTCCAGGGATTTCATATGTGGAAATCAGCAAATAGAGAATGAAAAGATACTGCATCCTCACATATGCATACTCAGCAACAGCTGGGTCAGATGTGAAGACAGGAATGAATATCTCATGGAAAAGACGGAAAGTATTGCTCAGGAAGCCTGCGACAAGAAGACTGAGAACCAGGCTTATCCTGAATGCTTTCCTGCATCTTTCATAGCGCCCTGCCCCATAGTTCTGGCTTGTATATGTAATGGTCGCCTGAGCAAAAGCAGATATGGTGTAGTAAGTGCAATTCTCATAATTCAGAGTTACAGCAGAACCTGCTACAACTGCCGTTCCGAAACGATTGAGTACAGACTGTATGAATACGTTACTGATAGAGAAAACCACTGATTGCACACCTGCTGGAATTCCTATTGTCAATAGTCTTTTCAGATCCTCCTTGTTTATACCGAGGCGTTTCAGCTCAAGCTTCACATCGCTTTTCTCTTTCATGAGGAAGCTGAATACAAGAATGGAACTGACAGCATTCGAGATAACCGTAGCGATAGCAACACCCTCTACATCAAGGTGGAATACAATAACGAAGAATAGATTAAGAAGCGCATTCATCACACCGGAGACTATGAGGCAGAACAGAGGACGTTTTGTATCACCTATGCATCTCAGGATCGCGGATCCGAAGTTATATACCATTATGAATGGAAGCCCAAGCGAATAGATCCTGAGATAATCCACAGCATAATCAAGAACATCATCTGGCGTATTCATCAGCTCCAATATGGGCTTAGCTATCAAAAGACCAAGAAAGAGAAGAAAGACCCCGCTTATAAGAGCGACAGTCATAGCAGTATGCACAGCACTTGAAGTCTTATTCCTGTTCCCCTGCCCTATATGGTTTGCTATAACGACATTGGCCCCTACAGAGATACCAACAAACAAGTTGATGATCATATTGATGATAGGTCCATTGCATCCAACTGCAGCTGTAGCCGCGGCCGCATTCGAGGCGAAGTGCCCGACAACGGCGACATCAACAGAGTTGAATAGCTGCTGCAGAATACTGCTGAGGGCTATCGGGAGCGCGAACATTATGATACCGCTTAGCATCGGTCCGTTAAGAATATCCCTATGACGGGAAGCAAGCTGTGAAGTTTTCATGGCTGGAATCCATCGTGATTATATTCCCCTGAATCAACAAAAGGAAGAGAATGTATCTTGAAGATCCGTCTTTTACGACAGAATATACATCCTTGGAGGAGCAGAAATGAAAGTGATTCTCGTTAATGGAAGCGCAAAGAAGAATGGCTGCACGGCACGTCTTCTTCAGGAAGTCGAAGATACA
This sequence comes from uncultured Spirochaetales bacterium, assembly GCA_949283235.1. Taxonomy (GTDB): domain Bacteria; phylum Spirochaetota; class Spirochaetia; order Sphaerochaetales; family Sphaerochaetaceae; genus Ornithospirochaeta. Next base: position 40,903 of record CASDRY010000038.1, read on the forward strand.
CTTAAAGCAGAAGGCATAGAGACTGTGGACTGGTTTATAGGGAACTCTCCACTATCAGACTGCATGGGATGCGGGAAATGCAGGGAGCTTGGAAGATGTGTGATAGATGATCAGGTGAACAAGTTCGTAGAAGAGGCAAAGACAGCAGATGGATTTGTTTTCGGTTCACCTGTGTATTATGCGCATCCATCAGGAAGGCTCCTGTCTTTCATGGACAGGGTATTCTATTCGGGAGGAAAATTCCTTGCACATAAACCAGCTGCGGCAGTGCTCAGTGCAAGAAGGGCTGGTTCCGTTGCATCTTTTGATGTCATAAACAAGTATTTCACAATATCTCAGATGCCAGTTGTGTCATCAACATACTGGAACCAGGGTTTCGGGAATACAGCGGATGAGACAGAAAAGGATGAAGAAGGCCTTTCGACAATGAGGAATATCGGGAAGAACATGGCATGGCTTTTAAAATGCATCGAGTGCGGAAAGAGCAATGGCATAGCTGTTCCGGAAAACAAAAAAGTCAGCATGAACTTCATCAGGTGAAGGGCCTTTTCATTGTTTCTTAAATTATCTATACTACCAGCCCACTTTAAGCAAAGGAAATAAATATGAAAGCTAATGGTTTTTTTGCTGAATTTAAGAAATTCATCTCACGTGGCAATGTCTTCGATATGGCTGTAGGCATTGCGATAGGTGCTGCATTCACAGCAATTGTCAATTCATTTGTCAATGATATCATCAATCCGATCATAGGTGTTCTCGTAGGTGGCGTTGATTTCTCCCAGCTTCAGATTGTTATCAAGCATGCAACAGAAACAAGCCCTGAGGTAGCTATCCGCTATGGTGCATTCATAAATGCGATCATCTCATTTATTATCATCGCATTTGCGCTCTTTATCATGATCAAGGCATTCAACAAGCTTGCAGAGACAACAAGGAAAAAGAAAGAAGCTGAAAAGACAGCAGCGGCTCCGCCTGCAGATATCCAGCTTCTGACAGAAATCAGAGATCTTCTTAAGAAGAACTAAGGTAATCCGGCTACGCGCCGGATTTTTTCATGCCTGTACCTTCCCTCTCTTTATCTTTCTTGTAGTAGTCTCCTCCATAGGCGCATCCAGAATCGTTATCTTCTCGATTTTCTGGAAGCTTTCAAGATTCTTGTTCACAGACGAGACAATACCTTCAATCTTCTTCTTTACTTCATCCTTGTCCATACCTTTGGAAACATCTGGGTCTGGATAGATGACAGCTTCCACAGCCTCACCTGGAACTTCTGAATTCTTCTGATAACCCCTGATAAGAATCTGAGCCACGATGCTTTCAAGCTGGAACATATCCTCAATCTCCTCAGGGAATACATTCTTACCGCCCTCTGTGACTATGATGTTCTTAGCTCTACCCTTCAGGAATACATAGCCATCCTTATCCATATAACCAAGATCCCCTGTCTTCATGTAGCCAGCATCATCAAAGAGCGCAGCTGTATTAGCTTCATCCTTATAATAACCTTTGCAGATATTGGGTCCTTTTATGCGGATTTCTCCTATTCCATTCGAATCTTTGTCACAGATTTCAAGATCGATGAATGCAAGAGGATGGCCAATAGAAGCTGTCTTGAAATGCTCAGGAGGATTCAGGGTGACTATAGGGGCAGCTTCTGTGAGCCCATATCCCTGGATGAACTCAAGTCCAAGCCCATGATAAGCCCATACGACCTTTGCAGAGAGGGGCCCCGCTCCAGATATCAGAAGCCTGATCTTATCGAGGCCAGCCTTGGATGTAACCGTGCGTTTGAAAAATCCTCCCAGTGGTGATTTCCCTGTGAGTTTATGAAGGATACTGTTAATTTCCATCATGAATCTTATGAAGCAGTAAGCAGCCTTCCCCTTCTCCTTGATCTTCCCCATTATTCCAGCAAGAAGTTTATTGTAAAGAAGAGGAATACCCATAAAGACAGTAACTCCACCCCGCTTAAGATCGTCAAGCATCCTGGAAACAGCAAAACCATGACCGAAAAGGCATTCAGCTCCGATTCTTATCGCCTCCAGCAAAACAGCTGTGCAGCAATAGCTATGATGAAGAGGAAGAAGCGCATAGGTCACATCCTTCTCGCTGAGCATCCTGACTTCATTAACTGTCATATAGACATCTGATGTGATATTCCTATGAGTCAGCACAACTCCCTTTTCATTGCCAGTCGTTCCGGAAGTGAAGAGAATAGCAGCTGTATCATCTTCCTTAACTGTCGGGATATCCCCAAAAGTGTCCTTCACTTCAGAGAATCTTATCCACTCCCCTTTATCATCGAGGGAGGCTGCTCCGAGAAGCGATGAGAACCACTCTCCATCTTCAGCTTTCAATGAAGAGAGTATCTGGGAATCCGCAATTACAAATCTAACATCCGCGAACTTGGCAAGACGAACGCATTTGTCAGCTCTCATCTGGCTGTCCATAGGAACGGAGATGCAATCAGCTTCAGGAATCGCGAAATAAGAGAGAGCCCAGTCAGGACTGTTCCTGCCCATCAGCATTACCTTGTCTCCTTTCTTCATTCCTTTTGCTTTCAGATAAGCGGCCTCATGCCTGGCTATCTCAAGTATCTGAGAAAATGTATATGTGATCTTATCCTTTCCCTGGAATACCGAGAAAGCAACTTTATTTCCGAACTTTACCTCTGAAAGCCTCAGAAGTTCTGGCAGAGTCGGCCATTCGCCACTGACTATCGTTCCCCTGAACTTTTTAAGCTCATCCCATGGGTGGTTAACAACTTCTCTTCGCATATAATACGATTTCTCATAAGAATGAAGTATAGTCAATATCACTTCTTGCCGGTTTGGGATTATCCAATTAAATTAAACATGCGAGGGATATTCAATGGACAATACTGAATTTGTTGAAACAGCAGATGAAGAGGAGAAACTTCCACCAAGAGCGATAGTTCTGCCTCTTCTTGAAAGGCCACTCTTCCCTGAAACCTTCACAACGCTACTTATAGGGCGGCCTCTGGATGTCCAGATTATAACGAAGGTCATTGAGGGTGATGGAACATTCATTGCCCTTTTACAGGATCAGACGGGTGGATATAAGGATATCGGAACGCTTGCGAGAGTCTCCAGATACATCAAGCTTCCGAATAATTGCATACATGTTTTCGTATCGACTCTTCAGAGAGTGAGAATCGAAAAGATGGATATTGATGGGCAGATAGCCTATGGAGAATACTCTCCGGATCCAGACATAGCAGAGGACAGAAAAGAAACTGCCTCCTATGTCCGTGTTCTCCGTGATACCATCACAGCTCTCAGCCAGACAACGAATCTGTTCTCATTCGCAACAGATGTGAACGTAACGAATATCGATGATCCATCACTGCTCTCTTTCTACGCGGCAAGTGCTATCAATGCACCGGGAACATTCCTTCAGGATATTCTCGAGACAAAGAGCGCAAAGGAGAGAATAGAGAAGCTTCTTTCATATATTGCAGCTGAGAAGGATATCATAGACAAGGAGAATGCTATCAAGCAGGAGATCTATGACAAAATCCGCAACCGCAATCGGGAACAGCTTCTGAGAGAACAGATCAAAGCTCTCAATAAAGAGCTTTCAGAACTGACTGGACGAGCACCTAAGAACGGAGTAAGCAGTGATGATGATCTCTGGACCAGAGCAAAGAATAAGAAGCTTCCAGATGTTTACCGCACCCAGATAAACAAGGAGCTCGACAAGCTTTCAGGTCTCGAGACGATGAATCCTGAATATGCGATGACAAAGCTCTACATAGAGACAATCCTTTCGCTTCCGTTCTCCTTTGAGGACAAAGCTCCAGACTACTCAATACAGAAAGTCAAAAGCGTCCTTGAACATGACCACTATGGCATGAAGGAAGTGAAGGAGAGAATCGAGGAATTCCTTGCCTCCCGGCTCAAAGCAGGAAATGGCAAGGGAGCTATAATCTGTCTTGCAGGTCCTCCGGGAGTTGGAAAGACCTCCATCGGTTATTCTATCGCTAGAGCTCTCGGAAAGAAGATTTTCCGCTTCAGTGTAGGAGGAATGAGGGACGAGGCAGAGATCAAGGGACATAGAAGAACCTATGTTGGAGCTATGCCTGGAAAGATCATTCAGGCAATGAAGACTGTAGGTGTTCCGGATCCAGTCATTCTCATCGATGAGATAGACAAGATGGGAGAATCCTATCAGGGAGACCCCGCCTCTGCCCTTCTCGAGGTACTCGATCCTGAGCAGAATACAAGTTTCCAGGACTTCTATGTGGATCTTCCCTATGACCTGTCGAATGTTCTCTTCATCGTCACGGCAAATGATCCGTCAAGGATTCCTGAGCCTCTTCTCGATAGAATGGAGATTATCGAGCTATCTGGCTATACACCGAATGAGAAGATACATATCGGGCAGGAATATCTTGTACCAAGACTACTGAAGAAGAATGGTCTTTCAAAGAAGGAGATCAGATTCGATTCGAAAGCCCTTTCCATGATAGCTGAGGAGTATGCAAGGGAAGCTGGTGTAAGAAACTTCGAGAAGCTCATCGACAAGATAATGAGAAAGGTTGCTCTTGAGATCCTTGAGAAAGGTGATGAGATGAAGACACCTGTCTATGTCAGAGGAAAGAATGTCGAGAAGTATCTCGGAAAGCCTATCTTCCCTTCTGATGATATAATAAAGGCTGACAAACCGGGAACGGCTATCGGTCTTGCATGGACCAGCATGGGAGGAGATGTGCTTCTCATCGAGGCTGAATCCCTGCCTATGAAGGGAGAGCTGAAGGTAACAGGTCAGCTTGGATCGGTCATGCAGGAATCGGTCTCCATCGCATGGTCTTCGCTGAAAAAGGAAGCTTATCTGAGAGGACTGGATCTTTCATTCTTCGATGATGACACTGTTCATATCCACATTCCTGAAGGGGCAACTCCGAAGGATGGCCCATCTGCTGGTATTACTCTATTCACAGCACTCTGGTCGATGTTCCGTGATGAAACGATAAAGCCAGGGCTTGCAATGACAGGAGAGCTTACGCTTACTGGCAAGGTAATGCCTATAGGAGGATTGAAGGAGAAGGTTCTAGCCGCTAGAAGAAATGGCATAAAAGAGATTATCATTCCTGAACGCAACAAGATCGACCTGGAAAAACTGGATGCAGAGGTAAAGGGAGATGTTATCTTCCACCCTGTTTCTGATATCTCCGAAGTTATCCAGATAGCCTTCCCGAATGAGAGCTCAAAGAGACTTGAGAAATCACTTCTGAAGGCGCTTCAGGAAGAGCGAAGAAAGAAGGAAGAAGAGGATAAGGAGAAGGAAGCTATCAAGCAGGTGGCAGCCTTCGAAAAGGTGATGAGATGGCAATAGAGCTACTGTCCCCAGCGGGCAATTATGACAAGCTGCAGACAGCTTTCAGCTATGGAGCGGATGCGGCGTACATGGGAATGACCGAGTTCTCCCTGCGCCGCAACGCAGGGAATTTCTCCACAGAAGAGATAGAAAAGGTAAAGGCGCTGAAGGAAAAGACCGGAAAGCGCCTGTACTGCACGATGAATATCCTTTTTCATCAGAGGGATATCGAGAAAGTGGAGACAATGGCTGATGAGATCAGAGAATGGCCTTTTGATGCCTTCATCATCTCTGATATAGGGCTTGTGCCTTTCCTGCAGAAGAACTTCCCAGATAAGGAGCTGCATCTCTCAACCCAGGCTTCCTCAATCAACTCCGAGAGCGTGAAGATGTACAGGAATATGGGATTCAAGCGCGTAATTCTCGGTCGTGAAGCCAGCCTTGATGATATCAAGAGAATACGCGACAGGGTTCCTGATATAGAACTTGAGGCTTTTGTTCATGGAGCTATGTGCATGGCTTATTCAGGACGATGTCTTCTCTCTGCCCATCTCGCAGGAAGAAGCGGTAATTATGGGGACTGCTCCCACACATGCCGCTGGAACTATAAGCTGCATTATGCACTTGAAGAAGAAGAGAGACCTGGCATCTACTACCCTATCAGCGAAGAAGATGGATACACGACAATACTTTCCTCGAAGGATCTCTGCATGATAGACCATGTCAGGGACCTTGAGGATGCGGGGCTTTCATCACTTAAGATCGAAGGAAGGATGAAGTCTATCTACTATGTTGCCGTAGTCACAAGAGCTTACAGGAAAGCAATAGACAATGATCCAGATCTAGACAGATACAAGAGAGATCTCTTTGATGTATCGCACAGGGAATACACAACCGGATTCTTCTTCTCGAAGGGACCGGTAGAAGGCACCTCAGATGTCTCTAGACCTACAAGCTATGGCTATGAAAGGAATTACATGTTCCTTGGGATAATCGGGAAGGAAATCGAAAAGGGAATCTTTGCTGTTGATATCCGCAACCAGATAAAACCTGAAGGACTGGAATTCATCGGTCCCGATGTTCCTCTCCTCTCTCCGCAGGTAACTCTCCTTGATGAGAACATGAACGAGACAGAAAAACTGGACCATGGACACATTGGTTATATAAAGACTGATGCTCCTCTGAAAGAAGGATACATCATCAGACAGCTCTCTTCATCGCCTATCGTGAAATAGTCAAGAGAACTGTTTGTAACCTGCTAACTGTAAATTCATGGCTGGAAAAGCGCAAAAAGCAAATCCAGCCTATCTTTTTATCAGTTGCCTCAAATAATGCTATCAGAATGAAACCGTCATGCGAAATATTCACGAAAAGTTGGCTCCATACTATTACTTTCTTGGAAGAAAACTTATGGCGTCAATATCGTATAACAGACCTGTTACCATCAATCCCGACTGGGGTGTAAAGAATCTCCTCGAAGCGATGAAGCAGAAGAGGGATAGACTCAAGCTAACGCCAGAGCAGAGAAAGGCTCTTAGAGAAAAACTTTCATGAAAGATTTCTTCTTGTTGATGAGCTGTGCGAAAGTACAGTTCTCCCTTTTCTAAATCAAGGAAGGCTTAATCATCCTTCCCATATAACTCAGCTGCTTCTGGAACAGGACGGGAGCAGCGGCTTATTTCATCAGCAAACATATCGAGCATCTTATCAACACACTTATCGAGGGCATATTCCTTTGCCTCCTCAGCATAAAGATGCTCCATGCGCTTTCTCTCCTCCTCATGCTCAATCCAGTAGTCAATCTTAGAAGCAAGATCCGCGCTATCTCCAGCTTTGAAAAGAGATCTCTCATCCAGAGCGAACTGCGGAGTCGCAGAGCGTGGACTATTCGCGATTATAGGTACAAGACCTGATGCGAATGCCTCCATGCAGCTTATTGCCTCGATATCAGCATCGGATGCGTGCACATAAAGATCAGTCTCTCCGAAAAGCTGGATAAGCTCATCACATGAAAGGAACTTCATCATTACAGGATTAGGGAGTGTAGAACCAAGTTTCTCATACTCTTCCTTGACAGGTCCCTGTCCCGCAAGATAAAGCTGTATTTTATCTGCATACTTGGACTTTCTTACAGCCTCAATAAGCACATCTTGCCTCTTCTCATGGGAGTATCTGCCACTCATTACAATGACAAACTTGCCCTTGAATTCAGGCCTTTTCTCGCTTTTATGATACTTGAAAACAGGAGAGATTCCATTTGAGATAACCCGGAGCTCTGCTTTGTATCCATGCTTCTTAAGCTGGTTAGCAATCATATTGCTTGGACAATGCACATAGTGAAGGTATCTGAAGATATAAACCTTACCAAGCCAGTATGTGAAATTGATGATCGGCATGAAATTGCCAAGTCCGACAGAGAACCATATATTCTCAGGCTGCACATGGAAAGCACCTGTACATGGAACATTCATCTCACGAGCAAGCTTTATAGCAAGTTTACTTAAAGGAAATGGCATCATGATATGCACAAGATCTGCCCATGCGACAGCTTCCCTCATCTTCTCTCTATCAGGGTGACCGAATACAAAGCCCTGTGCTGTTATAAGTTTATCGAAAATAGGAAGATGGAACTCTCCAAAGCCCCATTTTCCATCACCATCCTTGCCTGAAGCTGCTATCCTAACCTCATGCCCCCTGTTTCTAAGGTTTTCTGCAAGCCTTCTAGCAGATATTGTATTGCCATTATTGGCACCATCAAACTGTTCAAGAACAAGAAGAATCTTCATAAATCAATCCAAACCAAGCATCGGACTCAGGAGTATTTCTCTACAAGCTCATTCACTGTCTCATCAGCTGTATATATCGAATAAGCTTTCAGAGCGTAATCTGCCGCCTTCTCCTTATCCTTCGCCTTGTCATAACCATAAGCAAGACCGCTGTAGATTGAGAACCTATCCCATATTGCAGCGCCATCTCTATCCATAATCATCTCAGCTTCCTGGAAAAGCGCAAGCCCTTTCTTTTTATTTCCACCTACTATTCCAGGAGAGTGAAGGTAACGATCAGCTTCAAGAAGAAGCACATGAAAATCCTCAGGATGAGCCTTGTAGAGTTTATCAACCATACCAGGGAACTTCATTCCCTTGGAAAGAGAACCATCTATAAGATACCAGAAAGAGAGCGAGAGCGCTTCAAGTACGCCTGTTGCAGACTCAGGAGCTCCAAGTTCCTTTGCCGCAGCTATATGACCATCAGCCATCTCCATGTAATCAATAGCTGTACCTTCATCTCCACACTGCTGAGCGTACCGACCGCAGATCAATGCAGCTCTTCCAAGTGAGGCTGCTTTCATCCATTCATCATAATCTGCTAACACAAGATGATTCTCAAGCGCAAAATACAGATCTGGAACACCCTCCAACGCCCCGCCATTGAAGACATACTCGAGAAGAGAGGCATAATACTCATCTTCCATCATCGGAGCGAAGTAATTCACAGATCCATCTTCAGAAGCTGAAAAGATAGGCGCTGTCAGAAGAAGCATGAAAACAGATAAAACAATGAGCGCGATTCGGTTTCTCATAAGCTTACCTTAGCACACAACAAACTAAAATGTGTATCTCCCCTATTTTCCCCACCAGGAGTTATCGAGACCAGTCCATTTGACACCAATCATTGCCTGAGGCTTAAACACACCATCTGCTTCAGGATTTCCATCATAATTATAGTAAAGATGGAAAGCAGCACCTGCATATACCTCGATGTTAGGAACGGGGAATGTATATGAAGCAAATACTGCTGCTTTGATCATATGCTCGACTTTGTTCCAGTCTCCAGATGGAACTCTAGCACTATCCCCTTCATTGAAAACTGCATGAGACATATCTATATATGTATGATTATGGTCTCCATCCGCCATCTTCGCAGAGGCAACTCTATAGCCATTTTCACCACGAAGCCTGTATGAAAGGCTTCCTCCAACTTTGTAGCCAGCATCTGCAATGAACTCAGTACCAAGGGAAAGGACAATACTATCTGGGCCAGAGATGTAGCCGGAGTATCCTACATCAGAGAGATTCATCGAGTAATAGCCTACGATGTAATCGAGGTTATATTCATAGACAGGATTCTCTCCATCATAGTACTTGCCATTGAGGTAGAGATACGGATTTGTAAGGACAAACTCGAGATATGAATTGAAACGTCCTGAAGGGATTCTAGCTGTATGCTTTATATTTGCGAGCATTCCATATGCAGATGGAACTGTATTCTGTTTTTCAGTATATGTGGAAGCCTGATCCAGAACAAACGAAAAAGATGCGGAGAGCCCGAAAGGAAGCGCACCTTCTATCGAGAAGCCCATGATATTATTTGCCTCGTCGTAATAGGACATTCCAGGCTCATTTGTGTAATTGCTCAGATTGTGATGAATGAAGAATGGGTAGAAGAATCTCAGATCTAATCCGTTATCCGTGTTATAAAGTGTTGACAGATCGAATGTGAATCTGACTCTATTCAGCACATTTACATCAAAACGATGGACTATCCTGTATTGCTGATCACCAGAGAATTCTCTCTGAGAGAAGCTTGTATCTGTGGCAAGGGCATTGCTAAGTCCTTCCATCGAAGCCGGTATCTGCTGATCGAAATTCGTTACAGAAAGCCCATACATGAAGTAATTATTCATGAATGTCAGCTGAGCAATCTCCTGATAGGTGAAATTATCTCCAATGATGAGATTCCCAGTGACACCGGAACCATAGGAATGAGGATAACGACCTATAATGAAATTGAAATATTCATTTCCTGCTGAAATACCTGCGCGCCATGGGAAATCAAACTGGAGCGATGCAGGAAACTGATCAGGCATCCCAAGTGTAAGAAGCTCTCCATTGTATTTGTTTATGACCCAGCCAAGACTGCTTTCATAGAGATGATGATTATTATTGCTGACAGCTATTCCACCCTCAAGCTGGAACCAGGACCCGAAATAGACTCTCATGAGAACTGACAGGAATGGAGTCTGGTATCTGAAAGGAACAATTGTCTCATTATGCCTGTCCTGAACGTACTCTCCCCTTCCGTCTGTCCACTGATTACTCCAATCAAACTGGCTGTAATCAGCGATATCCGCTCTGAAATTTACTGCGGCATCGGCTTCGACAGCCATCGAGCCAGATTCAAAGACAACAGCTTCATTATCTCCAGAAAGAACAGCTTTGAGAGCTTCTAGATCCTCACGGCTTTCTGAAGATAAGGAAAGAGGATCTATTCTTTCCAACACAATAAGAAGACCGCTTGCAGGAAATGGAGAAATACCAGGTGTTCCTACAACTCCAGCTTCACGGGCAAGCATATCTGTAAGCTGGTACTCCCAATCTCTGGAGGTATATGTACGTTGCAGATTCACTGCTCCTAGTGTAGAAACCAAGAAAAGAACGCATAACACGACACAAATAATTCTTTTTACCATTTTTTCATCCCCAGAAAAACTTTATCGTAACTCATGCTGTTTTCCAAGCTTAAATCTGTCAAGCCATGATTCATAGGACGTAAAATTTCAGCTATTTTTCTGCCATTTTTGTTGAAATTTCAACTTATTATGTTATGATTCAGTTAATTAAGCCATTCGGGAGGTGGTAAAAGATGTCAATTCATGAAGAGCTCGTTGCACAGTTTGAAACATATGTTGCTGAAAGTACAAGATTCGAACAGAAGGGAATAAAGGCATCTGCAGCAAGAGCACGCAAGGCTCTCACAGAAATTTCCAAGCTATGCAAAGAAAGAAGGAAGGAGATCCAGGATTCCAAAACAGCTGAAAATGCCTGAAATTCAGATGCTTGAGACGACCTGAAAGGTCGTCTTTTCTTTTCTAGGAAAAATGTCTAGCCAAGCCCCATATCCCCTGCTATTATTCCCTTGGCCCTGAGAAAACTCAGGAGACTTAATGAAAAAGGGCTGGTATTACCAGACAGATTATTTTTATGGAATAAAGGGTCGAAGAAAGTGAACGAGAAAAACCTGACAAACGAGTGGTTCATCAATCGTCAGAATGACTTTGAGTCATCTGCTAGAAGCTATCCAAGGAAATTTCCATTTGCACTGAAAAGCGCTAAGGGATCATGGATTGAGGATGTTGAGGGAAACAGATATCTGGATTTCCTCTGTGGAGCGGGAACTCTTGCTCTTGGTCATAACGATGACGAGGTAAACAAGGCTATGATAGACCTCATCGCCTCGGGTGCTCCTCTTCATACCCTTGATCTCACAACACCTGTGAAAGACAAGTATGTAGAGACAATATTCTCCATACTTCCAGAGGAAATGCAGGGAAATGTCAAAATACAGTTCTGCTCTCCTTCCGGAACAGACGCAGTTGATGCTGCTATAAAGCTCTGCAAGACAGCTACAGGAAGAGGAACTGTGATTGCTTTCAGTGGTGGTTACCATGGAATGGGTCATGGAGCGATGGCTCTTACAGGCAACCTCAATGCAAAGTCAAAGGTACAGAACCTGATGCCAGGTGTTCAGTTCATGCCATACCCCAATTCATATAGATGCCCGTTCGGTCTTGGCGGAGATGATGGTACAAAAGCAGCTTGCGCATATTTTGAACGCGCTCTTAAAGATCCAGAGAGCGGGATATCAAAACCAGCTGCGGTTATAATCGAACCGATTCAGGGTGAAGGCGGTGTTGTTCCAGCCCCTGCTCTCTTCCTGCAGACTGTACGCCGCGTTACAAAGGAACTCGATATCCCGATGATAGTCGATGAAATCCAGTGCGGAATCGGAAGAAGCGGCAATGTCTTTGCATTCGAGGAAAGCGGAATAATCCCTGATGTAATTCTCATGAGCAAGGCTATCGGAGGCTCTCAGCCTATGTCAGTGGTTGTATACAATAAAGCTCTCGACAAATGGACAGCTGGAGCTCATGCAGGTACTTTCAGGGGTAATCAGCTAGCGATGGCTGCGGGAACTGTCGTTCTTGAAAGAATCTCCAAGCCTGAATTCCTTGCTGAAGTCAGGAGAAAGGGAGAGAGAATACGCAAAGCTCTCGACAAGCTCAAGACAGAAGTCTCTATAATCGGTGATGTAAGAGGCCGTGGCCTTATGCAGGGCATCGAGTTCATAGATCCTAATGGAGAGAAAGATCTGATGGGACACCCAGAGCCTTCCGGAACAATCGCTGCAGATGTTCAGAGAAGATGCTTTGAGCATAAGCTTGTGATGGAGAAAGGCGGCAGGAATGGAAGTGTTATGAGATGTCTTTGTGCTCTTACCGTTACAGACGAAGAGATAGACACAATGCTTTCAATCTTCTCTGCAGTTGTTAAGGAAATAGATAGTGAACTTAAATAACACAGTTCTTTCAGCGCACGATGAGGATAAGGCGGCTTATAGGGCCGCCATAATCTCCACAGCAGAGGCGATTCTCGATTCAATCACATCGGATGAAGCTTTTTCAGGAATCAATCCATATGAATTGAGAGAACGAATAGAGAAGCTTTCCCTATTACCGGAACATGGAGATGGCTGGGAGGTGGTCCTTCAGTCAGTAAAGAAAGAGATACTCCCCCACATGCTTAGAACCTGGTCTCCTCTATACATGCCACACCTTCACTCCCCTGCTCTTATTGAGGCAATAGCCGCGGAGCTTATCATCTCGACATTCAACTCATCGATGGATAGCTGGGACCAGGGACCTGCGGCAACTGAGATAGAGGTTAAGGTAATCAAGGAGCTATGCTCTCTCTTTGGCTATACCGAAAACGGCGATGGAGTCTTCACATCAGGGGGAAGCCAGTCGAATATCTCGGCACTTGTTGCTGAAAGGGATAGATTCATCGAGAAGAAGCTTGGATGGGATGTGAAGAAGAAAGGTCTTCCTGATGATTTCAGGAAACTCAGGATCTATACATCTGAAATCTCCCACTTCTCCTTTGACAAGGGCTCTCATCTTATGGGACTTGGCTACGATGCTGTTGTAAAGCTTCCTGTGGATGAGTATGAGAGAATAGATACAGAAAAGACTAGAAAGATAATAAAGGAAGACTATGAGAATGGTCTCTACCCATTCCTTATAGTTGCTACAATAGGCACTACGGATTTCGGTTCCATCGATGATATCCAGAGTCTCAGAACTATAGCAGATGAGTTCGGAATGTTCCTTCACGCAGATGCAGCCTATGGCTCTGGCGCTATTCTCTCTTCCTATAAGGAAAGGATCGGAAACCTAGCGCTTGCAGATTCCATCACAGTGGATTTCCACAAGATGTTCCTTCTCCCTATAAGCGCATCAGCTCTTCTTGTTAAGGATGGCACGATTCTGGATGCATTCCAGCTCCATGCAGATTACCTCAACAGAGAGGAAGATGAAGAAGATGGGTACATCAATCTTGTAGGAAAATCGATGCAGACAACCAGACGCTTCGATGCCTTAAAGGTCTATATCTCATTCAGGATGAGAGGACAGGATGGTTACAGGAAGATAATGGACACCGCGATAGGCAATGCTGATTATTTCTACAGAAGAATAAACGAAGATGAGAATTTCATTGCTCCTATCAAGCCTGAACTCAGTTCCGTTGTCTTTGCACTCAAAGGCGGGGATGAGAGAAACAAGAAGACAAGAAGGAGATTGCTATCTGAAGGAGTAGTAATCGGACAGACTGTCTTCAATGGACAGACAATGCTTAAATTCACTCTTCTCAATCCAGTGCTTACTCATAAGCATATAGATGAGCTCATAGAGCGAATTAAGGCATGAAAAACATCCAATAGTATCCTATACTCTTTCTGGAGGAATCATGATCCAGGAAGAGAAAGGATATTTCGTATTATCCACAGACAATAGCTCATATATTTTCCGTGTTCTGGGAACAGGACATCTAGACAATGTCTATTATGGTAAAAGACTTGATGATCTTACAGGGATAGAGAGGTTATCAACATCGGGGAATCTCTTCCTCGCGACAATTCCATATTACGACGAAGAGCATCAGAATCTCTTTCCGGAAATCATCCGCTCAGAGTACCCCACCCCGCTCAAAGGAGATGCAAGGGAAAGCGCTCTAGAGATAGAGGGAAAGAGAGGGATAGAGTCACTTACCCTTCTTTATGATTCATACAGGATTTTCAAAGGAAAGGATTTCTCCTTCCCTGCTTTCGCCAATGCTGATGAGAAAACAGAGACGCTGGAAATTAAACTCAAGGATGAGCTTCTTCCGATAGAGGTGCTTCTCAGATATACAGTATATGAAGAGGAAGATGTAATCCTTCGCTCTGCCACCATCATCAATAGTACTGATAGTGCGATCAAACTTAGAAACGCAGCCTCGCTTTCTCTGGACCTGCCTTATGATGATTTCAATCTCCTAACCTATTCTGGTGCATGGGGAAGGGAAAGGCAGGAGGAAAGAAGGAAGCTTCTTTCAGGTATCGTTGTGAATGACAGCAAACTCGGTGTCACATCCAATGAGCATTCTCCTCTAGTCTTCCTTGAAAGGGAACTCACCGGGGAGGTCTATGGTTTTAACCTGATTTATTCTGGTAATCACAGGGAGACAGTGGAGGTATCACCATTTGGCAAGACAAGGGTAATTACAGGAATTAATCCCTGGCTTTTCGAGTGGAAGATGCAGAGCGGAGAGAGCTTCAATACCCCTGAGGCTATAATGACATATGGGGAGAAAATAGAGGATGCATCCCTTTCCTTCCATCATTTCACAAACAAATACATCATCAGAGGGGAATGGCAATACAGGGAAAGACCAGTTCTGATAAACAGCTGGGAAGCTGTCTATTTCAATCTTGAAGAAGAGAAGCTTCTTGCACTTGCAGAGAAAGCATCAGAACTTGGATTTGAGCTTTTCGTGCTTGATGATGGCTGGTTCGGGTCAAGACGTAATGACAGAAGAGGTCTTGGAGATTGGTATGTTTCTCCTGAAGTATTCCCAGATGGTCTTGGCAGTTTTTCAGAGAAAATCCATAGCATGGGACTTATGTTCGGTCTCTGGATGGAACCGGAGATGGTCAACCCAGACTCAGAACTTTACAGGAAGCATCCAGACTGGGTTATAGAAATTCCAGGGAGGAAAGCTGCCCTGACAAGGCATCAGGCAGTACTTGATATAACAAGGGAAGATGTCAGGGATTATCTCTACTCCTCCCTTGAAGCTGTCATATCATCAGCCAATGTCGATTACATCAAATGGGACATGAACAGGACGATTACAGACCTCTTCTCTTCAAATCCATCATGCCATTCAAATGGAGAGCTTCAGCATCGCTATGTGCTGGGGCTTTATGAACTTGCGGGAAGATTCACAGAACGATTTCCTGAAATACTCTTTGAAGGCTGCGCTTCGGGAGGAAACAGATACGACCTGGGAATGCTTTCGTTTATGCCACAGATATGGACCAGTGATAACACTGACCTCTATCAGAGGATGACAATAGAAGCTGGTACACTCAGGGGTTTTCCTCAGTCAGCAATGGGAGCGCATGTCTCCGCCTCCCCAGGGCATCAGAGCCTTAGAACAAGTCTTATTGAAAACAGATTCGATGTTGCTGCATTCGGTTCACTTGGCTATGAACTGGATCTGACAAAACTCTCAGAACTCGATCAGGAAGCTATCAGGAATGAGATTGCATTCTACAAAAAGTATAGAAAGATTTTCCAGTTCGGAGATTTCAGACCACTTTCCTCTTCGGATCCTGAACTAGTCTTCTGGTCAGTCACAGATGGGAAGACAACAATTGTAATGGAGTTCATCAAGCGTATGCTTCCTAATACAGGAAAGTGCGACAGACTCATCATTCCTTTCCTCTCGAGCGATAAGCATTACAGGATAACAAACAGAAGAATAATAATCCCGAAAGAATTCTTCGGTGATTTATGGCCTCAGTGGAACAAGGAAGAGAATGAAGTTTTTGAATGTGTTGTCTCAGGAGATATCCTTTCTAAAGCTGGCATACTTCTCCCACCCCGCTTCATGGGCAATGGTCTGCAAAGTTCAATAAGCCCTGTCAGCGATAACGGGACAAGGATGTACATCATAGAAGAAGCGCAGGATTAAGGGGGCAATGACTTTGATTATTTCTAAACAAATACCTCAACCTTCGTTCATGAAAAAAATGATAGGTACTATCTCAGGAAGGCATCACATTCGGAAAGCTTGAGCCAAATGAAGAGAGGATGCATACTGAAGGGATTAATTGCCTTTTACATATTTTATGAAATTGTATTTCAAAAAATGAGAAAATTTCTCAAAATATTCGACATATTTTCAATTTTGCTATAATATAAGTATGTAATTTTGAGATAATTTCGAATATGAGGTAAGCATGCTCTGTCAATTCTCGTTCAAAAACTTCAAATCATTCAAAGATGAAGCTTTTCTTGACTTATATGCCGAATCGATTTCAGAAATGAAAAATACTCTGATTGTCGATTCTGATAAGCAGAAATTTCTTCCTGTAATTTCCATTTATGGTCCAAATGGGGGTGGAAAATCTACAGTACTTGAAGCCATTGATCACATCAGGAGAAGAATATATTTACCATTTATGATGCTACAACAACCTGCTTCCGACTCATATTTTCAAGAAAGCAGGAATGTATTCATGCATGATGCACAGAATATTCTGAGTAAAGAGATTTATTTCAAATTCGATTCTAACAGCTTAGATTCTCCGACAGAATTTGAACTACTTTTCCGTAATAATGGAACAGAATACAAATATGAGCTTTCAACACACAAAGGGAATATTATTCATGAGAATCTATATTGCAAGAGCATTGGCAAACAGAATGCAAGGCTGCTTTTTGAACGATCTGATTCTAAAATAAACACAGGGAAAGAGCTGGAAAAACTACCTCTGGATAAAGTAAAGAGCACATTGCCTCTTCTTTCATACATAGCTGCGACATATGATATTCCAATAATTAATGACGCTATTATGTGGTTTGGCTCAATAGTCGTATTCAATTATAACGACCCTGCACTTGATAGACTGATTCAGATTCCTGATGACAGAAATCTGCAGAATAAGATACTTTCATTTCTCCAGGATATAGACATCAGCATCACTGGAATTCATTTGGAAAGAGATGATAACGGCAGAATAAGCAGGATATATACATCACATACTATAAATGGAATTGATTACAGGCTTTCAATCGAGGATGAATCGAGTGGAACAAAAAAATTATTCAGCTGCATTTTATGGATTATTGAAAGCCTTACCGAAGGCCGTCTCCTTATTGCAGACGAGCTTGATGCAAAACTTCATCCGAAAATCATGAGATATATCATTGAGCTCTTCAAAAATAAAGAAAGCAATCCTAATGGAGCCCAGCTGATACTTACTTCCCATGATATGGTAAATATGAATCCAGATGTATTCAGAAGAGATGAAATCTGGTTCTGCTCTCAGGGTCTAGATCATTCTTCTGCTCTCTATTCCCTTGTTTCATTCAATATTGATGGACACAAAGTAAGAAAAGATGAAATTTACAGTAAAAGATATCTTGAGGGGAAGTATGGAGCCGACCCTTATATTGACAATGGATTAAAATGGTTGCAGGGGGAAATATGAAAAGAGGTGATTCAAATCAAAGACAAAATCTTCTGAATGCAAAGATGATGAAGAAGAATAAAGAGATAATAGGAGCATTACCACCCTTCATGTTCATAGTCACAGAAGGAACTGCAACAGAAACGAACTATATAGAAGGCTTTGCAGCGAAAATAAACAAACGATACGGCAAATATTCAAAACATAAAAGAATCGAAATAAAGGGATTAGGAAAAAGTTGTCTTCGTCTTCTGGAAGAAGCAGATAATACTGTAAAGAGAATATGTCCACAAGCAGAGGTTATATGGCTGGTCTATGACAAAGATGATTTTGCAGCTGACTCTTTTGACAACACGCAATATAGTGCAGAAAATCGAAAAAGCAAGAGGAAATATAAAGTAGCCTGGTCGAATGAATGCATAGAATTATGGTTTCTTCTCCACTTTTCAGACGTTATACCAAAAGGGGGAAGAAAAGATTATATCCAGAAACTTGAATCATATTGCCATTATTCAAAGACTGACAAGAATATATTCAGCTTGCTGTACCCTATGACGCAAACAGCCATTACCAGAGCCAAAAGACTTTATGATTCGTATCCAAAGAATTATTCCCCATCGAAGATGTACCCAGCAACCAGAGTTCACGAAATGGTAGAAGAACTCATGAAATACTGTGGCACGACAAACTGCTAAGCCTTTCTCAGCCATCTTCCTCGGATTATGAGAAAAAGGAAGATGGATGCTGATATAAGCCAAGTCAGTGGATAGGCTATGTAAATGAGCATTATGTCATGAGAGAAGTGAAGAGCGATGCTGACGAATATCACTCTGATAATACACCATGCTCCAAGGAGTACGAACATTGGAATAAATGCCTTCCCTGCTCCTCTCAGAACGCCCGCGCTTGCATGCGATATTGCAGGAAGGAAATAGAAAAAAGCTTCAAGTCTTGCCTGTCTGACACCAAACTCTATTACCTCCGGATCCGATGAAAAGAGTGAAACCAGCAATGGAGCTATGAGGAAAAGAAGTATACCTACAATCTCTCCTGAGACTATATCCATTACCATGCCTTCCATTACACCTTTCCTGGTTCTCTGAAGATTCCCGCTACCCATAGTCTGAGCAACAAAAGTAGTCAAGGAGAGGGCAAATGTGGTTATCGGGAGAAGTACAAACCCCTCAATTTTCCCATAAACACCAAATCCCGCGATAGCTGCAGCTGAGAATGTATTCACAGAGGCCTGCACTACTGTGTTTGCCAGTCCTATAATCGAATTCTGAAGCCCTGCGGGGAGTCCATAGCTTATAATTCCCCTCAACTCCCTCTTATGAATCCTGATTCGCCTTAATCTTACCTCTATTCCCCCTTCTCCTCTAAAAAGGCGTATAAAGCACAATAAAGAGCTTACAGCCTGTGAAATGATAGTCGCAGCCGCAGCAGAACCAACTCCCATACCGAAGCCAGCGATGAAAAGAAGGTCAAGAAAGATATTTATCAGAGATGAAATGATAAGATAATAAAGCGGGTGACGGCTGTCTCCCAATGCATTCATTATACCCATCAGGATGTTATACATGACTGAGAAAAAGATACCTGCAGAGTATATCCTGAAATAATCAGAACTCAGAGGCAGGATATCCTCCGGTGTGGATATCCATCTCAGTATTGAGGGTGTGAAAATTACGGCAAAGGCTGTGAGTACTATGCCTGCAATTATTCCGAATGCGATATCAGAATAGATAGCTCTTTCAAGCCTCTCCTTATCTTTCGCTCCGAAAGCATGGGAAATAACTACCCCCGCTCCTACAGCTAGACCATTGAAGAAGCCTACCATCATGAAAATCAGAGAGCTGGATGAAGAGACAGCAGCAAGAGCTTCCGAACCAAGAAAGTTGCCTACAATCAGTGTATCAGCTGCGTTATAGAGCTGCTGAAAGAGATTTCCTAAGAAAAGAGGAAGCGCAAACGCTACGATCTTCTTTGAGATCGATCCTGTAGAGAAATCGACAAGCCCTCTTTCCTCACTCATGCCTTGGGATTATATCAAAGGAGCGAATAACTGCAATACTTACCTGCCCTATTCTGATAATCATCAATTGATGCTAGAATCTCAGCATGGGAAAGAAAATAGGATTCATAGGACTTGGTGTTATGGGAGTCTCGATGGCGTCGAGGCTTATCGACTCGGGCTATGAGCTATATATCTACAACAGGACAAAAGCCAAGGGCGATCTGCTTGTTGCAAAAGGTGCTCACTGGTGTGATACCCCGCGCTCAGTTGCAGAGAATGCGGAGATAACATTCACAATTGTCGGTTTTCCAAAGGATGTCGAGGAAGTATATCTCGGAAAGAACGGAATCGTAGAGGGCGCAGGAAAAGAAAAGATCTTCTGCGACATGACAACAACAAAACCCTCTCTCGATATGCAGATAGCTGAAGAGCTTAAGAAAAAGGGTGCGGAAATGGCAGATGCTCCTGTATCTGGCGGAGACACCGGAGCAAAGAATGGAACGCTGTCAATAATGGTTGGAGCAAGTGAAAGCGTCTTCGAAAAACTCCTTCCTCTCTTCCAGGTAATGGGAAAGAACATAACGCTGATGGGAGAAGTCGGAGCTGGACAGAACACGAAGATGGCTAACCAGATCGTAATTGCAGGAACCATGTGCGGAGTATCTGAAGCGCTTGTCTATGGAGCTAAAGCAGGACTCGATCTTGAGAGAATGGTTCAGACGATTTCAAAGGGAGCTGCCGGGTGCTGGACTCTCGATAATCTTGCTCCCCGTGTACTCAAAGGAGATTATGAACCAGGCTTTATGGTAGATCACTTCATAAAGGATATGGGAATAGCACTGGAAGAAGCGGAAAAGATGGAACTGCCTCTTCCTTCCCTTGCACTGACAAAACAGCTATACCTTGCGATTAAAGCACAAGGCATGGGCAAGAAGGGAACACAGGTTCTTGTTAAGGCCATCGAAGCACTTGCGGGAAAGGAGATTCTATGATCATCGAAAAGGAGGCCGCTTCTATCAAGCTTTCGGGGGGAAAGGAATTCAAGGCTGATATCATCACCGATAACATGGGTGAGAAGTCTATTGATATCACATCGCTAAGGAAGGAAACAGGGTATATAACCTACGATCCAGGATATGTGAATACAGGTTCCTGCACCTCCTCGATATGTTACATAAATGGAGAGAAGGGAATCCTCAGGTATCGTGGCTATGATATCGCGGACCTTGTCGCTAAATGTGATTTCATCGAAGTTGCATATCTTCTTATAAAAGGAGTGCTACCGACAGCAGAAGAAAGAATCGGTTATCAGAAGCTGCTGAATGAGAACTCACTGCTGCATGTAAACATGCGCGATTTCTTCCGTGCATACCCTCATGATGGGCATCCGATGGGAATACTTGCTGCAATGGTCGCCTCTCTTTCCGCATTCTATCCAGAGCTTGAGGATAAGGACCCTGAGGAGAATCTCGACTTAACTGTTACAAGACTTCTCTCAAAGATGAGAACAATAGCGGCATTCACATATAGGCAGATGAAGGGACTGGACTTTGTAGAGCCCCAGTATAACTACTCATACTGTGCAAACTTCCTGAACATGATGTTCAGAACCTCTGTAAACAACTATGTCCCCTCCCCTGTCCATGTCGCAGCTCTTAACAAGCTTCTCATAATACATGCAGACCATGAGCAGAACTGCTCTACAAGCGCTGTCCGTCTTGTCGGTTCATCAGATGCCAATCTCTATGCTTCTGTAACAGCAGGTGTCTGTGCTCTCTGGGGTTCCAAGCATGGAGGAGCGAATCAAGCTGTCATGGATATGCTTCAGAGAATCCAGACAGAAGGACTCTCAATCGACCAGGTAATCGAGAAAGCGAAATCAAAGGATGATCCATTCCGTCTCTTCGGATTCGGGCACAGGGTGTATAAGACATTCGATCCAAGAGCGAAGATAGCAAAGGAGCTTACAAAGGAAGTACTTGCAGCAACTGGTACTACAGATAACCTTCTGGATATAGCACTGGAACTTGAGGAAAGAGCAACGCATGATGATTACTTCATCGAGCGCAATCTCTACCCTAATGTGGATTTCTATACAGGAATAACATTCCATATGATGGGAATTCCTGTATCGATGTTCACTGTTCTTTTCGCTATGGGCCGTCTTCCAGGATGGATAGCACATTACCTTGAATGGAAGCATGATCCGTATCAGAAGATCGGAAGACCAAGACAGATATACTCAGGTCCGGAGGAACGTGATGTCGTTCCAATTGCCGAACGCTGAAGCTTATATCTTTGACTTCAACGGAACGCTTTTCTGGGATTCCAAGGAAAACAGAGAAGCGTGGACTGATACTTTCAGTAAATACAGGGGAAGAGCTCTTTCAGATGAAGAGTTTCTTCTCCTTAATGGAAGAACAGATAGAGAGACTGTTCTCTATCTTGATCCGAAAGCTGATGAAGAGAAGATTTCTGAAATCTCAGTTTACAAGGAAAAGCTTTATAAAGAACTCTGCACGTCTCATAAACTTACTCTATCCCCGGGAGCTGAAGAACTCCTTGCTTATCTGAAAGCCAGAGGAAAGAAACTTGCAATAGCCTCCTCCGCTCCGAAGATGAATATGGACTGGTATATACCGGAGTATGAGCTTGAGAGATTCTTCAGGAGGGAGCATATCATTGCTGGACGAGATGATATCCCATCAAAACCAGATCCTGCCATTTTCCTCCTTGCCAGGGAAGCTCTAAAAGCTGAGAGGGAAAACACGATCATCTTCGAAGATTCCGCCTCAGGGGTGAAAGCCGCACTCG
Source organism: uncultured Spirochaetales bacterium (assembly GCA_949283235.1). Lineage (GTDB taxonomy): Bacteria > Spirochaetota > Spirochaetia > Sphaerochaetales > Sphaerochaetaceae > Ornithospirochaeta. The sequence continues at coordinate 63,653 of CASDRY010000038.1, forward strand.
ACTCTGGTGTGAAGCTTGTTATCAGGATAAAAGAAGAAGGACTGGAAAGTATCCAGAACCCAAGAGTCGTGGAAATCCAGTCCTTTTCAGAGCTTCTTATAGAAGAGCGATAAGGCTATCTGTAAAAGCGGAAGTGGAGAGGCACTCCCCTTTTCTTCCTTCTTTCTCAAGAAGACGATAGAAATCCGCAGTGACATGTCCAGAGGCAATTGCCTTCCTTACAGCACTTCTGATCATATCAGCAGCTTCATTCCAGCCGATGTACTCAAGCATCATTACGCCTGAAAGGATTATCGAGAGCGGATTGACTATATCCTTTCCCGCTATATCCGGTGCCGTTCCATGAGTTGCTTCAAAGACAGCTGCTCCTGTTTTATAGTTTATATTTCCTCCTGGAGCGATACCGATGCCTCCTACCTCTGCAGCAAGCGCATCAGAGACATAGTCCCCATTCAGATTCAGCGTTGCTATTACACTGTAATCCTCAGGCTTTAATAGAATATTCTGAAGGAATGCATCGCAGATGCAGTCCTTTATCTCGATATCCCCACCTTCAGATGGTATAAAGACCTTACCATTCTTCTCATAAGCACCATACTCTTCTCTTGCAAGGTCATATCCCCAGCTCCGGAAGCCACCTTCAGTAAATTTCATGATGTTTCCCTTATGAACAAGGGTCACGGACTTCCTTCCATTCCTGATAGCATAATCTATAGCAGCCTTTATAAGACGCTTTGATCCATCAGGGGAAACAGGCTTAACACCGATAGCGGAAGTTTCGGGGAATCTTATCTTTGAAACACCCATCTCATTCTGAAGGAAGGAGATGACTTTTCTCGCTTCCTCAGATCCGGAAGGCCATTCTATCCCCGCATAGATATCCTCAGTATTCTCTCTGAATACAACCATATCGACATTCTCAGGATGGCGTACAGGAGATGGCACGCCCTCAAAATATTCAACAGGGCGAAGGCATACATAGAGATCCAAGCGCTGTCTAAGAGCTACGTTTATAGATCTGGCCCCTTTTCCAACTGGAGTCATTAATGGGCCTTTTATCGCAATAAGAGAATCCTCTATAGCCTCTATAGTCTCATCTGGAAGATTGTTGCCGGTTTTCGCGATTGCCTTACCACCAGCAAGTGCCTCTTTCCATTCAATCTGCTTCTTTCCCCCATAAGCCTTCTTTACAGCACTATCGAGGACAAGACGCATCTTATCTGTAATCTCCTTGCCAACCCCATCGCCTTCGATATAGACAATCTCAGGCATATCAGGGACAAGGAGCTTTCCATTCTCCATTCTTATTTTCATTTTCTTACCTCATTAAGTCTTCCACCGACTTTAAGCATTTTCTTCTGCTCCTCTGAAGCAAAGAGTTCCATCGGGATGTCGATATTCTTTGTAATATCATGAAGGATGAATTCTCCGCTTTCTAGTGATTCAAGTGGAGAAACAAGCTCCAGCTCATCCCCCTGGTCGATTTTCTTATAATCCTCTTCAGAACGGAAAATAAGAGGAAGAATACCGAAATTACAGAGATTTGCCTGGTGTATTCGCTCAATAGAGACAGCACATACAGCTCTTATTCCAAGGTACATCGGACAGATAGCCGCATGCTCCCTCGAAGATCCCTGACCATAGGATGCTCCTGCAATGATGAATCCGCTCTCTCCTTTATCACGATAAGATGAAGATCTTTTCGAGAATTCCGGATCTACAGACTCGAAAACAAACTCCGCATAGCGTGGTATATTCGAGCGGTATTTAAGCCTTGCTCCAGCAGGCATTATATGATCTGTTGTTATCTTATCACCGACTTTTATAACAGCATGGCCTTTGACCCTCTCAGGAAGCGGAGTATTTGCGGGAGGTTCCCCGATATTAGGGCCTCTCTTTATATCAAGGGAGAAAGTCGGCTTGATGAACATGGAGTCATCAATGATGAATCTCTCTGGCATCTTTATTTCAGAGATATCTGCATCTGACTTTCTTGGATCGGAGAATACACCTGTTATCGCGGAATATGCCGCTATTTCAGGAGATACAAGATAGAGATTAGCGGAAGGAGTTCCAGAGCGCGCATAGAAATTCCTGTTACTTGTCCTCAGTGATACGCTATCTGTTCCTGGACTCTGATGATTGCCAATACAGAAACCGCATGCACTTTCAAGAATCCTTGCTCCAGCTTTAATGAGAGTCTCAAGAGTTCCATCTTCTGTAATCATCAACAGGACTTCCCTTGAACCAGGAGCAACTCCGAGAGATACAGTTGGAGCTATGTGATGGCCTTTAAGTATCGCAGCAGCCTTCTTTAAATCCATATAGCTTGAATTCGTACATGACCCGATAAGCACCTGATTAACTGCCATACCTTCAAGCTCCGAGACCTTCTTTATATTTCCAGGACTATGCGGACAAGCAGCAAGAGGCTCAAGAGCTGAGAGATCAATCTCATAAAGATCATCATACTCAGCATCAGGGTCTGCTGAGAGGGGAATATAATCCTCCCCTCTACCCTGTGCTTCAAGGAATGCCTTGGTATTCTCATCTGATGGGAAAAGCGAGGTTGTAACTCCGCACTCCGCTCCCATGTTCGCAATAGTTGCCCTCTCAGGAACCGAAAGTGTCTTAACACCATCTCCAGTATATTCAAAGACAGTATTAACATTGCCTTTCACTCCGAACTTCTCAAGCACTTTCAGGATAACATCCTTTGCAGAGACAAATGGGCGGAGAGCACCATGCAAGCGTATCTCAACAACGCGAGGAGCTATTATGCTGAATGGTATTCCAGCCATTGCGAGCGCAACATCTAAGCCTCCTGCTCCTGCTGCGAACGATCCGATACCACCTGCTGTGGGGGTATGTGAATCAGAACCCAGAAGGGTCTTTCCAGGTTTTGAAAACCTCTCAAGATGGACTTGATGGCAGATTCCGTTTCCTGCCCTTGAATAGATAACACCTTTCTTATCTGCAACTGTTCTCAGATATTCATGATCATCTGCATTCTCGAATCCAACCTGAACTGTATTGTGATCAACATAGCTTACTGCCAGTTCATTTCTGACTTTATCGAGTCCAAGAGACTCAAATTCAAGATACGCCATAGTTCCTGTAGCATCCTGAGTAAGTGTCTGATCTATCTTGATAGAAATGCTCTCACCCTTTTCAAGAACACCATTTACAAGATGCCCAGAAAGAATCTTATAGCACTGTGTCTGTCCCATATGCGCTCCTTCGCATTGCATTATAGAGAATATGAAGAAGATTGACCACGTCAAAGCGTCAATGATAGGCTCTCAGACATGGAGAAGCTATTCGAGAACATTCCTCTATTTTCCGCAGCGATTGCATTTGTATGCGCTCAGCTATTGAAACCGATAATAAACACAATGCTCGGCAATGGATGGAAATGGAGATTTCTGATAACAACAGGAGGAATGCCATCATCACATTCGGCTGCAGCTGCTGCCCTTACTGTATCAGTTGGCATGGCCTCTGGCATCGATAGCATAGAATTCGCTATCTGTGTTTTCATTGCGCTTGTTATCATGAATGATGCCATGAATGTTCGCTATGAGACAGGAAAGCAGGCGGAGCTTCTCAATAAATGGTCAGAAATCCTTTCCCAGCTTCATGAGAATGGCCCTTTCTCCCCGACAGCTTTCAAGACCATGATCGGGCACTCAGCTATACAGGTAATAGCAGGAGCTGTACTTGGCTTGGTAGTCGGTGCTATTTTCACATATCTGAGATTGTACCATGGCTAAGATAACATTCGATGAATTCTACTTTAATCGGTATGGAGAAAGGTGGGAAGCGCTTAAAGCCGCGATGCTCTCCGAAGAGGATGATAAAACCTCTCCTTCTGGTCTTTTAACTCCTTACTACATGGATAGAACTTCAATAGAGACAGCCTCGCTTCTTCCCGTAAAAGAAGGAGATACCATTCTCGATATGTGTGCAGCTCCCGGAGGGAAGTCCATCGTGCTTCTCCTGAAGCTGAATGGAAAAGGAAAGCTTGTCTCCAATGACAGATCACCAGACAGAAGAGAAAGGATGAGGAAAGCCATAGCCTCATCACTTCCAGAGAATCTCAGAGAACCTTCTGTCATAACAGGCCATGATGCTTCAAGATGGGGACTTTATGAAAAAGAAGTATACGATGCGATACTCCTAGATGCACCATGCTCTTCGGAGAGGCATGTATTACAGAGTCCGGAACATCTGAAAGAATGGTCTCCTTCCAGACCAAAAAGACTGCAAGCTTTACAATACTCAATGTTCACATCAGCTATCCTTGCTCTCAAGCATGGAGGATTTCTTCTCTACTCTACATGTTCAATAAATCATGGCGAGGATGATGAGATAATCTCACGCTTCATGAAAAAGCATCCAGGAGAAGCAGAGGAGATTGAGGTATCACTGGAATATGGGAAAAAGCTTGAACATGGCATGATTGTCCTCCCCGACAATAGCAAAGGACGAGGTCCTATGTATGCCGCGTTAATGAGGAAACTATGATTAGATGCGCAATAACTGAATGCAGAGATTATTCACCTTCAATGCTGGATGAAGCTCTGAATAAGATAATAGATAATACTGATTTCCCTGATGTCAAGGGAAAGACTGTCTTCGTTAAACCAAATATCCTTTCAGATTCAATACCAGAGAAAGCAATAACCACAGATTACAGAGCGTTACAGGCTCTTCTTCTGATTCTCCGAGAAAAAGGTGCTGAAAAGCTTATCGTAGGAGATAGTCCAGGTACACAGATGGGAAAACTATCTGCAAGGCTTTCAAAGATAGAAGAAGCTGTGAAAGCAGCAGATGCCAAGCTTGTGGATTTCAGGGAAGAAAACCGCGTTCATGAGATAGATGGAGTAAGACTTCCAATGGCGGCTGCATTGGATGAAGCTGATGTCGTGATTTCTTTTGCTAAATTCAAGACACATCAGCTTATGAGTGCAACTGGAGCTGTAAAGAATATGTTCGGAACTATTCCAGGACTTAATAAAAGCCCATTGCACTTCCGCTATACAACACCGGAAACATTTGCTTCATTTCTGATGAAAGTCTTTGCTGAATGTCATGTGGATTATGCTTTTATCGATGCAGTTATAGGAATGGAGGGACCAGGACCTGGGAGCGGAACACCTCGACATGTTGGTCTTATGATGGGATCCAAGAATGCTTATGCCCTTGATAGGGCTGAAGCTCTCATAATGGGATACAAAAGCGTCCCGCTAATAGAAACTGCTGAAAAGAAATCACCAGGAATAAGCGATTCACTTTTTCCGCTCCTTAATCCATCTTCGCTCATGATAAAAGACTATAAGAGAATCGGGGAAGGAAAGAAGAATACATTGCGTTCTCTCGTGATAGGAACTGTTCTCAACTTCTTCAGAAGAGGCAACAATGAACGACCTCGTCCTGTTTTCGATCCTGATAAATGCAGAGCTTGTTCAAAATGCGTGAATATCTGTCCAGCAAAAGCTTTAAACATAAAAGATGGACATGTTTCTTTTGAAAAGAAGAAATGCATCCGCTGCTATTGCTGTCATGAGGTGTGTCCATTTGATGCAATTAAAGTAAATTGATACAAGGAAGTAGATATTATGCAAAGTGTTCAAATATGTTGAAAACTGCATTCTGTATACGCTGAAAACAAGTCCTATCGAAAAAGCTGATGCTCGAAAACATCAGCTTTTTCTTTTCATAATGTAAATCAGGGTTAATACCTGCAGGAAGTTTAAATCAGATATTAATCTTCCTGTTTCTTGCGGTGACAGGCCACTTATCAGCAATCTTGCCATTCTCTGCAATCAGAATATCTGAATAAAGAGCAGATGTAGGACAGATATGAGTAGGAATCACGTAGAGCATCTTTCCGATTTCCGGGCACTTATCTTCCTGCCCTTCCTTCATTCTGAATACCCAATGTTCCTCACTCTGGAATGCGACTTCAGCTTCTTCAAGGCCTACAATTGTACCTCTTACACCAGCAGGATCTGAAGCAATGCCTTTGTATCCCAAATCAATTGTAAACATTCCTTTTGCAGGATGGCTGATAACCCTCGTCATCAATATACCAGCTGGCGTCAAGTTGATATCAGGAAGATTCTTCTTATAGCCGCCATCATAGACAAAGCATGTTCCAGGAGAGAGATAATAATCTGTCAGCTTAGCATGGCATGGGAATGATGGAGTACCTCCCATGATCATAATGCTACAGTCAATACCATCCTTCTCAAGAGATGCTTTGATAGCATCAACCTTGTCATCGGTTTCCTTTACACTCTCAAGCCTTTTCTGGAAGTCACTATTGTTATGATTGCCATCGTAGCAATGCATTCCGCGGAAAGATAGTCCAGGAAGGCTTGCTGCATATCTAGCCAGATCCTCAGCTTTATCAAGTTCAATTCCTGTACGGTTCATTCCCATATTCACATCCAGCAGGAAACGAACTTCAGAATCATTCTCAACAGCTTTATCTGAAAGAGCTTTGATAGCACCATGGTCATCGCCAATAGCATAGAAAGCACAATCTGGATACATCTTCTGCAATGCAAGAAAACGCTCAATGTTAGGACCTACAAGAGGATAAGCGAGGACAGCATCTGTGGCTCCAGCCATAGCAACCATCTCACATTCAGGGATTGTCGCACACTTGAATCTGTGGATTCCCATGCTGATGAGAAGCTTGACCATATCCAGAGATTTATGTGTCTTAACATGTGGCCAGAGCCTCTCAGGAGACCCCGCTACACGAATAACCTCTTCTGTATTCTTCTTTACTATATCCAGATAATACACGAGCTGAGGAGTGATTACCCCATCCTCTTCCGTGATTTCATAGATGTTCTTATCCATTTTATTCCTCTTCCGCCTCAAAGACGAACTCAATTTCTACTGGAATATTGTTTGGAAGCTGAGCAACACCGATAGCTGAACGAGCACCAACCCCTGCATCATCTCCAAACACCATCTTGAGGAAATCAGAACAGCCATTTGCTACAAGATGCTGAAGGGCAAAATCTGGAGCACTATGAACAAAGGCAAGAGTTTTCACAAGGCATTTCACTTTTCTCAGATCACCAAGGTAATCCTGAAGAACACCAAGAGCGTTGATTGCACAGATTTTAGCTGCATCCTGACCTTCTTCCAGGGTGCATTCCCTGCCAACTGCTCCCTGATAAACAGGCTTGCCACTAACAGTACAGCCCTGTCCAGAGACATAAAGCATATTGCCTACTCTCATTACTGGCTTATAGATACCACCCTTTGGATTATCTCCCGGAACCTCAACACCTGCCTTCTTCAGGTTTTCATAAATTTCCTGCATATTTTCCTCCTTAACCTTTGACAGCGCCGGCTGTCATTCCAGACACGATATTTTTCTGCAGCAACAGTGTTACAACTATTGCTGGAATAATAACTACGATAGTAGCTGCAAGCATACGGCCCCACCTGATATCAGCACCGGAAACAAAGTACTGCAGCGTAACAGGCAGTGTTCTTGTCCTTGGACCGCTGAGAATAAGCGCAAACTGGAAATTGTTCCATGAGCCAAGGAAAGAAAGAATTGTGCTTGTCGCCATTCCTGATTTGCACATCGGAAGGATGATCGATCCAAAACAACGCTGTCTTGTACACCCATCAATTGTCGCAGCTTCATCCAGCTCACGAGGAATACCTGCAATAAAGCCTTCCATTAGCCATACAATCAGAGGTACAGAAAGCACCATATGGCTGAGAATAAGAGCCCCATATGTATCTACCATTCCAAGCTCTGAGAATATGAAGTAGAACGGAAGCAGGAATGACATAGGAGGCAGAAGCCTTGCTACAAGTATGCCCAGCAGGGAATTCTTCATTCTATTCCTGTTTATTGCATATGCGGCAGGCAATCCCAGCATAAGTGCAAACAAAGTTGAGAAGATACCAACAATAGCGCTATTAAGGATGTAAAAGCCATAATTCTGTGTGGTGAATATATATTCATAATGCGAGAAAACAGGCTTAAATCCTAACAATTTCGGAGGCATCACATATACATCCGCCATATTCTTGAATGATGAAATAAAGACGAAATAGAGAGGGAATATGATAATAAGACAAATAGCAACTATTGCTATGTAGAATATGATCTTCCCTATAATCCTCTTTGCTTTATATGCTTCCATCTTATACCTCCGCAACCTTATTTCTGAGCTTCATCGTTGCGAAGCTTATCGCAAGAACGATTACAAAAACGACTGTTAGAATCGAAGATGAAAGCCCGAATTTATAGTATGAGAATGCCTCTTCATACGCATATATATTCAATGTTCGAGATGCGTTTGCAGGTCCGCCTTTTGTCATTGCATAGATAAGGTCAAATGACTTAAACACATCAACGAAACGCAATAATCCAATTGAGAAAATGGTTGGCAGAAGCATAGGAAGCTTAACACGGAAGAACGTCTGCACAGGAGAAGCTCCATCTACGACAGCCGCTTCCATACAATCTTCCGGAAGTGCAGCAAGTCCAGCCATACAGACAATTACAACCATTGGGGTCATCTGCCAGAACTCAACAAAAGCAAGGGATGGAATAACAGAACCTCTTGCAGATGTGAATCCAGAACGAGGAAGTCCTATTGTTGTGAAAAGCCAGTTCATAAAACCGCTAGTCGGTTCATAGAAAAGCATCCACATCATACCGACAGCAACAGGAGCCATCATATAAGGAAGAAGAATTATTGTCTTTACAATACCTTTTCCTGCAAATTCCTTACTGATCAGAACAGCCAGGAAAACACCAGCAACAAGCTCCATTGCAATAGCAAGGAATGTATAATAGAAAGTTATACCGAAAGAATGCCAGAAATCTGAACTTGTCAGGATTTCAATATAATTTGCAACTCCATTGAAATGGGGAGCTCTTCCTGTAAGCAGGTTCCAGTCAGTAAGGCTGAATACCAGCGTCATAACCAAAGGTACAACGATCATCAATACCATGAATACCAAAGCAGGAGCAACGAACACCCATTTATAATGATCGCTAATCCAGTCATTCACTTTCATCAGCTTTCTCCTTTTCGTAGTTTCAAGTTCTCAGGGAAAAACCTTCCCTGAGAACACTATGATTCCTATCACCAGTTATAGTTTTCACCATATTCGTCATAAGCTTTGAGAAGCTCATCGACATCTGCCGCAGCATCCTGCATCATCTGTCTAAGCTCTGGACCCTGCCCCTTTGTTTCAATTGAGTAAACAACGGCACCGCCCATGATATCTCTAGCTTCTGTAACTGCAGTCATTCTTGGAAGACCGAATTCATTATTCGTTGTAAGAGCATAAGTATCTGCATATGCCTGTACCATATCAGGAGTCATAGCACTCTCAACTCTTTCATCTGTCCAGACAGAATTTCTGAAACTTGGCATTCCAAGCGGTGTTATATACGCAGCGACATCAGATCCCGCTACAAATTTCATGAATTCCCATGCAGCTTCCTTGTTCTTTGAACCAGGATACATAGCTACAGCCCAGGAAACCTGTCTATAGGAGTGAGCTCCCTCAGGTCCTGCAGGAATAGCTGCAACGCCTACTTTATCTGCATATGCAGATTCAGCTGGATCAACGAGAGTTGCATAAAGAGCATTAGCATCGATGACCATACCAACAGTGCCAGAATTGAAAAGCTGGGTCATCTGCGAATATCCTGCAGTGAGGATTCCAGGAGGTGCATAATTTCCAAGAAGCTCTCCATAGAACTTAGTTGCTTCGTATGAACCTTCAGAAGCAAAATCACTCTTGCCATCTTTGATGAAGCTTCCACCAAATGCGAAGAGGAATGGTGAGTACTGTGAAGTAAGAGCATTTCTCTCTCCACGGCAAGCAATTGCATAGAAGTTATCCTTAGGATTGTTTATTGTCTTGCAAACTTCAATCAGCTCATCATAAGTCTTAGGCGGTTCAAGTCCATATTTCTCAAATACATCAGTTCTATAGTACATAAGCTGAACAGAGGAATAGAGAGGAATACAACCTACGCTATCTGTACCAGGAATTGTAATCTGCTTAGGTGGAGCACTGCTGAAATCATCCCAATTAAGTTCAGGGTCTGTCAGGTACTCATCAAGAGGTTCAATCCATCCATTCTGGCTAAATGCTGCCATATCCTGAAGAGGGCTGAAGAGATAGACATCTACAGTAGAATTTCCAGTCATGAACTCTGTCATCTCTTTCTGTCTCAGCTCAGATTCGCCATAAAGCTCAAGATCAACCTTGATGCCCGATTCTTCTTCGAACTCATCAAGATACTCAAGGATTCCATCTGAAATCTGGGCGGTCATACTGAGGACGCGGATTCTTGGCTGATCTGAAGATTCTCCGGAACCTCCAGCAAAAACCAGCGAGGTCGCAACAAGCATAACCAGAAGAACTGATAAAAGTTTCTTCATATACTTTCTCCTTTTTTACATCAGAACTTTTTTGATGATCCTTCTGTATATTTCATAAGCCTTGCCAAGGTCGCTCACGAGGACCTTCTCATCAGGCATATGCGCATCTTTGATATCTCCCGGCCCGAGAACAACAGCTTCATAACCATGGGATAGCATTATTCCCTCTTCACATCCTGCAGGAAAAACCTCAGGGCTAGACTGATCATTTTCCTTTAACACAGCTGACAGGAAACTGTTATCAGCAGGGAGGAGACCAGAACCGAATGTGAAGTAAAGTTCGACATCGCTGGAACAACCTTTCAAATCTGTCTTATTCTTCAGCCAGTCTTCAACTTCTCTCTTCACATCTTCAGCTTTCTCTCCAGGAACAGTGCGGCGATCAATGAATACACGAGCATGGGCAGGTATGCTGTTCTGCTTCTCACCACCTTCAATCATAGTTACAGCACATGAAGGACTGCCCCACTCTGTGACTCTTGTTCTTAGCTCTGCATGATAACTGCCAAGACTCTCCACAATTGAAGAAGCTCCTGCTATCGCATTGATACCTAATTCCGGCTTACTCGAATGAGCACTCTCTCCATGAACATTTATCCAGTAACGTTCAACTCCATAATGGCTGTTACAGACTCTAAGATTCGTTGGTTCTCCGATAACAGCATAATTCCGCTTAACGGAGGCCCTATCCTCTTCTTCATGTTCTTTAAGATAACTATTCAATCCGAGATTGCTTGTTTCTTCATCTGCAACAAGGAAAAGCTTAAGTCTTCCTTTGAGCTTATCCGCTTCCTTGAAAGTATCGATGAAAGCCTGCAGCATGCAAACAACGCCAGCTTTCATATCACAGGCACCGCGACCGAAGAGATATCCATCATCTATAATTCCTTCAAAAGGATTGTGCTTCCACTCTCCTTCTGCTGGAACAACATCCAAGTGCCCATTGAGAATAAGACGGCATTCATCGCCACAGCCTATTTCACAGAAAAGATTGGCTCTGTTGTTTCCAAGATCCTGGACAACTGGTTCCAGCCCATTGGAACGTAGGATGTCTGCAATATATAAAGCCAGATCCTTTTCATTTCCAGGAGGAGAGACTGTATTGATGCGAATCACATCTGAAAGCATCTTAGCAAGATTCTGAGATTTATCAGCAGTCACTTAATTCCTCCTGCAAATTTCAAAAATTATTGTATATATGATTATCCTCAGTTTTCAGTGATTGTCAAATTTTTTTGTAAAATTTTTAAACCAATGGTTTCTACTATTTTGTCAATTTAAACAATCCAATTGATAAATCAGGAAATTTAAGCTTTATTTCTTTTTAATAAAAGAAATTATTCTTAACTCGATACATATTTAAAGAAATAATCACTTCTACGGAAATCTTATAAACAATAAGGATTTATTTCTTTAAATATAAAAGAATTATGTATTAAATTCGTGCAGTAAATATGTATAAAGCAAAAACTCAGATTATATTTATTGCTATAGCAAAACTAAATAAAAAATTTTTTAAGTTGCTTTTTGTATTTTTGGCTGTAGAATATACAAAATTATTTTTAAAATGAAACGAGTGATATTATTTGGTGATTCGAATACATTTGGCCGTCTACCTGGTACAGAAGATGGTAGACTTCCTTTTTCTTCCAGATGGCCTGTTCTGCTAGCAGAAAGCATGGGAAATGAATGGGATATTATAGACGAGGGTTTCCCAGGGAGGACCATACTGCCACAGGAATCGGTACCAGCAGAACTCAATGGATATGAATCCATATTATCTATAATGGAACGGAATATTCCTTTTAACTATATTTTCATAATGCTTGGAACAAATGATTTCAAAACAAAATACCATGCAAATCCCGAAGATGTCCTCTGCGGGATGGAAAGACTTGTGGATCGCATCCGGACATTCTCCTCAAAGCTCGGTCTGGATCCGAAAATAATCATCGCCTCCCCTCCAGTGTTTCAACCCGTTGTCCCTGCCTATTCCATACTCTTCGAAAATGCAAACAAGAAGATGCAGGCTTTTTCTCATCTTCTTCATGACTATGCAAAGACTTCGAAAATTCCTTTCGTAGACACATCAGCTATTATCCCGGATAAAAGAGATGGCATTCATCTTTCAGAAGAAACTCAGCCTATGATGGCGAGGCTTCTTCATGATATTCTATTATCTATATAAGAGATGGAGGAAAATGAATTGAGTTATGTAATGGACAATTTTGATATGCTAAGCAGGATAATAAAAGGGATTGCCGCTCAATTCGGAGAGAACTGTGAAGTTGTGCTTCATGACCTGACAAGGAACTATGAACATACAATCGTTGCGATAGAAAACGGGCATGTAACTGGACGAAAAGTCGGAGACTCAGGGACTAATATGGGACTTGAGATTCTTAGAGGCACTTCTTCGGGAGCAGATCAATACAACTATGTGAATCGCACTCTTGATAACAAAATAATAAAATCATCATCAATCTACCTGAAAGATAGCAACGGAGATATAACAGGCAGTATATGCATCAATTTCGATATCACCGGACTGCTAAGCGGTCAGAAAGAGCTGCAGAGCTTCATCAATCTTCAACCTGAAAATGCAATGAGTGAACACTTCTCAGGAAATATCGATGATATTCTTGATTACCTCATAGGCCAGTCATTGGACCTTATTGGAAAACCAATCAATGACATGACGAAAAAAGACAAGATGAAGGCCATTGAATTCCTAGACAAAAAAGGAATCTTCCTCATCATGAAATCGATGGACAAAGTTGCTGATCGCTTCCAGATTTCAAAATTCTCAATCTACAATTATCTGGATGAAATACGTGGTACGGAAGAGGCAAAGACAGCAAAAAAGAAGAATAAATAATACTTCCTAAACTAGAACGAGTGCTATATAATAACTTCAGAGGTTACTTATGAGCACACAAGGTGACAGAATCAAGGAATATAGGGAACGCAAAGGGCTAACTCAGGAAGAACTGGGAAAAGCTATAGGAACAACAAAACAGACCATATTCAAGTATGAAACAGGAAAAATCACCAATATTCCATACGACAAGGTAGAGGAAATTGCAGCTGTTCTCGAAGTGGATCCCTGGGATATCATCGGATGGGAAGGACCAGATGATAAAGATATCCCTGGATTCATATCAGTTCCATTCATCTCTCAGAAAATATCAGCAGGATATGGAGAGGATTACCTTTCCGATGATAGTCTCACACTGAAAAGAATCCAGATACCGGAATCGATGGCCAGAGGTGTTTCAGATAAGTCAACACTTGTCAGTGCAGAGGTAAAAGGCGATAGCATGATAGACGCTAATATCTATCCTGGCGACTATGTATTCTTCTCAAAAGGCCTAATAAAAGGTGAAGGAATATATGTCATCGCATTTGCTGGAGATATAATGGTAAAACGCCTTTCTTTCGATGGGGGCCAGAACAGGCTTACCATCATAAGCGAGAACAGAAACTACCCTATCCGTACAGTTGATGCTGATTCAGAGGGAGTGAGAATACTCGGAAAGGTTATTGGCTGGATACATAACGAAATGTTCTGAATTACAGTGCAGCAGTGTCAGAACTGCTGCATATTTCTTTATCAACACTCCAAAAACAATCATAAAAACTTTTCATTAATCATATTGACAAGAAGATTCAAAATCCATAAATACACTTAGGAAACTAAGGAAAGTACTATGGACGAGAGTTATTCACACGTTGGTAGATACATCGGACGTCTGTATAACCTTATGAGGAGAAACCTCTGGAAAGGGTCAACCCCACTGGGCTACAGCAGCGCTGAAATGAAGCTCTTATCTTTCATCCTTGATCCATCGAATCAGAGTGTGGTGCAGAAAGATATCGAGGAGGAATTCTCTCTTCGCCCACCGACTGCGACCGAGATACTGAAGAAGATGGAGAAAAACGGCCTGATAACAAGGGTACAGGAAGAAGCAGATGCAAGATGCAAGAGGATCCTTCCGACTGAAAAGAGCATAAGAGAAAAGGACGCGGTATTTTCTTATCTCCACAACTTTGACAAGGAGATAATCAAAGGAATACCCGAAAAGGATGTCATCGCTTTCTGCAGGACTGCTGAAAGGATGATCGAGAATATGAAAAAGGAAATAACGGAGGACTAGCATGATCAAAAAGCTAATGGCTTCAATAAGGGAATACAAGAAAGATTCAATCCTGACTCCTGTATTCGTAACGTTAGAAGTTATCCTCGAAGTTCTGATACCTTTCTTCATGGCAGGTATCATTGATGTGGGACTAGCTAATTCCGATATGCCTTACACAATCAAGCTGGGCATAATACTTGCAATTGCGGCTCTTCTTTCGCTTATATGCGGAGCGCTTTCTGGTAAATACGCAGCCAAGGCTTCATCTGGATTCGCGAAGAACCTCAGAAAGGATATGTTCTATCGCATTCAGGGATTTTCATTCGCGAACATTGATAAATTCTCCCCTGAAAGTCTTGTCACAAGACTCACAACAGATGTAACGAACGTACAGAATGCATACCAGATGATAATAAGAATCCTCATAAGAGGCCCTATAATGCTGGTATTCGCTCTGATCATGGCAATGGGTATCAATTTCGATCTCTCCATGATATTCTTCGTTGCTATCCCTATTCTTGGATTCGGGCTCTTCTTCATCGCTATAAAAGCGCATCCGCATTTCGAGAAAGTTTTCAGGACATATGATTACCTTAATGGTGTTGTCAGGGAAGATGTCGGAGCTATAAGAACTGTCAAATCCTATGTAAGGGAAGATTATGAGGACACGCTCTTCAAGAAGATATCACAGAAGGTTTATGACAGATTCATAAGCGCAGAGAAGATCGTTGCCTGGAACTCCCCTCTCATGCAGTTCACGATGTATGTATCCATCCTTCTTATCTCATGGCTCGCAGGAGAGCTTATCGTGCAGGAAGAGATGACAACAGGACAGCTGATGAGCATGATAGTCTATGCAACGCAGATTCTTTCATCGCTGATGATGCTCTCAATGGTCTTCGTAATGATTATCATCGCAGCTTCTTCCGCAAGAAGAATCGTTGAAGTTCTTACAGAAGAAAGCAGCCTGAAAGATCCTGTAAATCCTGTCGAGACTGTAAAAGATGGTTCTATTGATTTCGATAACGTAAGCTTCAGCTATTCCGACAATAAGGATAAATGCTCGCTTCACAATGTTGATATCTACATAAAAAGCGGGGAGACTATCGGAATCATCGGCAGCACAGGTAGTGCTAAGTCCACGCTTGTCCAGCTTATTCCACGTCTGTACGACACAACGCTTGGAACAGTACGCGTAGGAGGAAGGAATGTTAAGGATTACAGCCTCGATGCCCTCAGAACACAGGTTGCGATGGTTCTTCAGAAGAATACCCTATTCTCAGGCACTATCAAGGAGAATCTCAGATGGGGAAATCCGAATGCAACAGACGAAGAGATAAAAGAGGCTTGTATACTCGCTCAGGCAGATGAGTTTGTATCAGCATTCCCCGATGGCTATGACACCTATATCGAGCAGGGAGGAACCAATGTATCCGGAGGTCAGAAGCAGAGGCTTTGTATTGCAAGAGCGCTCTTAAGGAAACCGAAGATACTCATCCTTGATGATTCCACAAGTGCTGTTGATACCAAAACAGATGCCCTTATAAGAAAAGCTTTCAGAGAGGACATACCGAATACAACGAAAATCATAATCGCACAGAGAATCTCCTCTGTTGAGGATGCCGACAAGGTAATCGTTATGGATGGCGGCAGAATCGATGCTTTCGATACTCCAGAGAATCTTCTCAGAACAAACAGAATCTACAGAGAAGTCTATGAGTCACAGGTAAATGGAGGCAAGGAATGAAAAAGAAAGAAGGCACACAATATCTGAAAACAGCACTGAGACTGATGAAGTATGTTGCCAGCACATATAAACTTCAGTTCTTCTTCGTTCTCGTCGCTATCATTATAAGCGCTATAGCAGGAATGGCTGGTCCATTATTCCTTCTGTACCTTATCGATGATTTCATCACTCCGCTTATCGGACATGCAAACCCGGATTTCACTCCGCTTGTGCATATGGTACTTACCTTTGCGTGCATCTACATGGTTGGTGTTGTCTGTACCTATATCTACAACAGGCTGATGGTTAATATCGGGCAGGGTGTACTGAAAAGAGTCAGGGATGAGATGTTCGAGCATATGCAGACTCTTCCTATCAGATTCTTCGACACACATAAGCATGGAGATCTGATGAGCCTCTACACCAATGATACCGACACTCTCCGTCAGATGATCTCACAGAGCATTCCGCAGACGCTTTCATGTCTTGTATCCGTTATCACTGTATTCATTGTCATGGTGAATCTCTCGCTGCCTCTTACAGCACTGACAATCGTCTCAATCATTGCAATGCTCATCGTCGCAAAAGTCATAGGAGGAAAGAGCGGCAAGAACTTCATCGCACAGCAGAAGGATATCGCATCGGTAAATGCTTATATCGAAGAGATGTTCGGTGGACAGAAGGTCATAAAGGTGTTCTGTCATGAAAAAGAGACAATGGAAGGTTTTGACAAGCTTAACGAGGAACTCTGCAGCAGTGCAACCAATGCGAACAAGTATTCAAACATCATGATGCCTATTATGGGGAATATAGGGAACCTGCATTATGTACTGACAGCTCTCCTTGGAGGTCTTATCGGAATTTCTGGAATCTTCCCACTCACCCTTGGTACTCTTGCGACATTCCTCCAGATGACAAGAAGCTTCAATCAGCCTTTTGCTCAGATATCACAGCAGGCGAACGCAATCATAATGGCACTTGCCGGAGCTGAGAGAATCTTCCGTCTTATCGATGAGAAGAGCGAGACAGATGAAGGGTATGTAAAGCTTGTAAACGCTAATATCGCAGAGGATGGAACCATCACAGAATCTGATCACAGAACTGGACGCTGGGCATGGAAGCATCCCCATCACGATGGTACTACAACTTATACAGAGCTTAAAGGAGATGTCCGCTTCTTCGATATGAGCTTCGGCTATGATGATGGAAAGATGATCCTTCATGATATCTCCCTCTATGCAAAACCTGGGCAGAAGCTTGCATTTGTTGGAGCAACGGGTGCGGGAAAGACCACTATCACGAATCTCATAAACAGATTCTACGATGTGCAGGATGGTAAGATCAGATATGATGGCATAAACATCAACAAGATAAAGAAAGCGGATCTAAGGCATTCACTCGGAGTTGTTCTGCAGGATACTCACCTCTTCACAGGAACAATCATGGAGAACATACGTTTCGGCAGGCTTGATGCAACAGATGAGGAAGTAATAGAGGCAGCGAAACTTGTCAGTGCAGATGAGTTCATCTCACGTCTGCCAGATGGCTACAATACCATGCTCACAGCAGATGGAAGCGAGCTATCACAGGGACAGTGCCAGCTTCTTTCAATTGCAAGAGCCGCTGTAGCAAATCCTCCTGTTCTCATTCTCGATGAGGCTACATCCTCGATTGATACCAGAACCGAGGCCATTGTACAGAGAGGCATGGATGCCCTTATGAAGGGAAGAACTGTATTCGTAATCGCGCATCGTCTTTCCACTATCAGGAATTCCAATGCAATCATAGTTCTTGACCATGGAAGGATCATTGAGCGAGGTGACCATGATGAGCTTATAGCAAAGCATGGTACATATTACCAGCTTTATACTGGTGCTCTTGAATTAGACTGATATCATACTCATAGCAGGTTGTACTAAAACAGCCTGCTATTATATTTTTCAGATATGATTTTTATATTTAATATTCAGATTTAATCTACTTTTAAATTTCATTACGATATTGCTTTCCTCTTATTGACTGAGGCACTTCTCTTGTGACATTTTACTTCGGTATGCAGAAAACAGATCTATCCAAAGTCCTTAACAGCGAGCAGGCAAAAGCAGCAGAAGAGATAAACGGACCAATCCTGATCATTGCAGGAGCAGGCTCCGGGAAAACCCGCATGATTACCTACCGCATAGCCCATATGCTTGAGGAAGGGATAGACGAGAAGAATATACTTGCACTGACTTTCACGAACAAAGCCGCAAAGGAGATGAGCGACAGAATCAGAGGACTTTTGAAGAAACCTCTGAAGAATCTCACTGCAACGACATTCCACTCTTTCGGGCTTGGCATACTGAAACAGTACATACAGCATATCGGCTACCATAATGATTTCACTCTTTATGATACAAATGATAACGAAGCCCTGATCAAGAACTGCATTGTAGCCTGTGGATATCAGATACCAGACTATAATGTGCGTTCGCTTCTATCCTTCTTCAGTGATTTCAAGACAGGCAGGGCAAAGCTTGAGAATCCAGATGGCGCGATAGCTGAAATCTACAAGGAATGGCTTCTGACACAGAAGGCCTACAATGTCGTTGATTTCGACGATCTGATTCTTCTTCCGATAAAGATCTTTGAAGCAAAACCATGGATTTTGGAGGCAGTGCAGGAAAGATACAGATACATCATGGTGGATGAGTTCCAGGATACTTCGCTTCTTCAGTATCGTCTTGTCTCTATGATAGCTTCTAAATACCGCAATATTGCTGTTGTCGGAGATGATGATCAGTCAATCTATTCATGGAGAGGTGCGAACTATGAGAATATCGTTCAGTTCGAACATGACTTTCCAGAGCGGAAGGAATTCAAGCTTGAGAGGAATTACAGGTCAACTGGCAATATCCTGACTGCGGCAAATGCCCTAATTGTCCATAACAAGGAAAGAAAGAATAAGAAACTATGGACGGAGGAAGGTTCTGGTTCCGCAATCTCCATAAAACATCATAAAACAAGCGAAGCAGAAGCTTATTGGATCGGTTCCAGGATCAAGAGCGATATGAGGGAAATAAGAGAACTAAAATATGGTGATATAGGAGTTCTTGTCAGGACAAATTCCCTTATATCAGAACTTGAGAACATTTTTGCGGAAATGAATATCCCTGTGAGGGTGTCAGGAGGACAGAGCTTCTTTGACAGACGTGAAGTCCGAGATATCCTCTGCTATCTCAAGACGCTTCTCAATAGCCATGATGATGTGTCCCTTCTAAGAATCATAAACACGCCTAGGCGTGGCATTGGACGCACGACAATAGAAAAACTAAGGAAGGACGCAGATGAGCGCAACACGTCGCTTTATGAGGCCATAGAGCACATGTCTGGTCTGGACTCTCCCCTTCAGGACAGGACAAAAGAGAATCTCAAGGCGTTTATGGCAAAGCTTTCGGAATGGAAAGCCTCCTCCGCCTCCCCAGATAATCTCATAAGACGCATTGTAAATGATATCAATTACCAGAGTATGCTTTCAGAAGAGTATCCAGACAGCCCCAAGACTGTTGATTACAAGATGAGAAGCATAGAAATTCTTGAGAACAGATTGAAAAGATACCTCGAGATGAACGAAGGGGCTGCTCTTAAGGATTATCTTAATGCTGTTGCAATCGTGGGCGATGAGAAAGAAGACGATGGCAATAAAGTCAATTTGATGACAATGCATGCATCAAAAGGCCTTGAATTCAGGATTGTCTACCTTGCAGGAATAGAGGATGATGTAATACCCTCCTCCAGAGCTCTCGAAGAGAACGCAAAGAATATCGATGAAGAACGAAGGCTATTCTATGTCGCGATAACAAGGGCAAGGGAAAAGCTTGTAATCAACTATGCAGATACAAGAATCTCCCGCGAAGGAGAAGAAAAGATGGTGCTTCCATCACGTTTTCTGGAAGAAATCCCAAGTGACTTATTCAAGAATGAAGAGAAGAGCCCGGAAGAACTGAAGAAAGAACAGATTGAAAGAATGAAGGCATTGCTTGAGCGCAACAGGAAATAACACTTTTCAATATAACGAATTAGATATAAATCAGATAAATTGAATCTAGCAAACTATTATAAATAATCAAATATACACACCTAATTCGGTATATTTTTATATAACTAATATATTCAGACAGAAAACTTTTCAATGCAAACTTTTGAAAAAGGAA
>CASDRY010000039.1 GCA_949283235.1 uncultured Spirochaetales bacterium
AGACAGGCAAAGGAGAAAGCGCCTTGTATTGTCTTCATTGATGAAATCGATGCGATCGGACAGAAGAGAAACTCCGGTGTAAGCGGTGGAAATGATGAGCGTGAACAGACATTGAACCAGCTTCTTACAGAGATGGATGGCTTTGAAAGCAATAATGGGGTAATGATACTTGCTGCTACAAACCGCCCAGAATCCCTCGATCCAGCTCTGACTCGTCCAGGACGTTTCGACAGGCGTGTTCCCGTAGAGCTTCCGGATCTTGCAGGGCGTGAGGCTATACTCCGTGTTCATGCAAAGAAGATAAAGATGGCAGATGATGTCGATCTCCACACGATAGCGAGGATGGCCTCGGGCGCATCTGGTGCGGAGCTTGCTAACATCATAAATGAAGCAGCGCTCAGGGCTGTAAGGAACAACCGGACTGTTGTTAATGAATCTGATCTTGAGGAGAGCATCGAGGTTGTAATTGCTGGGTATCAGAAGAAGAACGCTGTTCTTTCCGATAAGGAGAAGCTCGTTGTCTCATACCATGAGATAGGTCACGCGCTTGTTGCTGCATTGCAGTCACATTCAGCTCCAGTTCAGAAGATTACGATAATTCCTCGTACATCTGGTGCGCTTGGTTACACGATGCAGGTAGATACAGGGGATAAGTATCTCATGACCAAGGAGGAGATTGAGAACAAAATCGCGACCTTTACAGGAGGGCGTGCTGCTGAGGAAGTTGTCTTTGGTGAGATAACGACAGGTGCTTCCAATGATATAGAGCAGGCTACGAAGCTTGCCAGAGCCATGATCACACGTTATGGAATGAGTGATTCGTTCGGCATGGTCGCTTTGGAAACTGTGAATAACCAGTATCTTGGAGGGGACGCCTCTCTTGCATGCTCTGCAGAGACTCAGAAGGAGATAGACAAGGAAGTTGTCGCCCTTATCGAGAAGGAGCATGAGAAGGCTAAGGGTATTCTCAAGGAGAACCGCACTAAGCTTGATGAGCTTGCTAAGTATCTCTACGAGAAGGAAACGATTACAGGAGATGAGTTCATGAATATCCTTAAAGGAGGGGAGGCAAAATGATAAGACGTTCTGGTTTTGGCTGGCTTGAATTTATTCTAGGGCTTCTTCTTGTAGCTCTTGGAATCTTTACCTTTACCCGCCCTCTGGAAGCATTGATGGCTGTTGTGATTATCTATGGCGTTACCGCTATACTGATGGGTATCGGGGATATAGTGATGTATATAAGAGCGGAGAGATTCACAGGCTTTGCCCCTATGCTCTCCCTCATTTCAGGAATACTGAGTGTGATGTCAGGAGTTATGCTTATAGCATATCCAGGGGCTGGAACTCTTGTTCTTGGCATCCTCTTCCCAATCTGGTTCATCACTCACTGTGTATCGCGCTTGGCGAGACTTGATGTGATTCGTGTGTTTGTGGGAAATGGAATCTACTATTGTCTGCTGATACTTAATATTATAGGTTTGATTCTAGGTGTTCTCCTTCTCCTTGCGCCATATTGGGCTATAATCTCAGCTTCCTGGATTATAGGTTTCTATCTGGTACTTCTCGGTGCTGAGAGCATTGTCCTTGCTTTCAGCAAAGTAGGTTCAAGATTCTGAGAGAGGGTTGTAATTGGACTCGATAAACATACTTCTGACACTTGATGATAAATACATCCCGCAGCTGAAGGTTTTCCTGACCTCGCTTCGCATCAACAATCCTGGAGAGTGCTTCTCCTTGTTCCTCATTCATAGCGGTATAAAGGAGGAGTACCTCTCTGAGGTAAAGGTCTGGTGCAGCAAGCATGGCTGGAGATTCTTCAGCCTTCTCATTGATAATGAACTCTTTGCAGAAGCCCCATCATCAAAGCAGTATCCGAAGGAGATGTATTACAGACTGCTTGCTCCTTATATTCTCCCGGAAGATGTCATGAGGATTATCTACATTGATCCAGATACTCTGGTTATTAATCCGCTCAGACCTCTCTGGGAGATGGACATGAAAGGAAAACCCATAGCTGCCGCCTCCCATACTGGAATTACTGAGATTGCCAATGGTGTGAACAGGATAAGACTCGGAACGGAGAGCGACTATTACAACTCTGGAGTTCTCCTGATAGACACTGAAAGAGCCCGGATTGAGATAATCCCTGAAGATATATTTGCATATGTAAAGGAACACCAGAATTTAATCCTTCCCGATCAGGATGTTCTCAATGCTTTATATGGAAAGAGAATCCTTCCTCTCGCTGATGCAATCTGGAATTATGATGCCAGAAACTATTCAAGCTATCTTCTTAGAAGCGGCGGGGTGCAGAATGAAGCATGGGTGATGCATAATACGGCAATTCTCCATTTCTGTGGAAAGGCCAAACCCTGGAAGAAGTCCTATATTTATCGGTTTGGCCTTCTCTACCTCCACTATGAGGAGATAGCTTCCAGAGAGTGGGAGAATTAGAGATTAATGCGGAGTCTTGGATCATTCTGGATGAGTTTGATGGGTGATGTGAAGCTTCTGTTCTCAAGTCCTCCGACTTCTTCCTTGTTACATTGAGCTGACCAACAGCTGCAGAAAGTAGCTGAAAGTAGGGGATGTTCATAAAGAGATGAATAGAGCTGGCTTTTAAGTTCTCTTACAGCCCATTTTGAAGCAATGCATTCCTTCTTATAAAAAATGCGTTTGTTATCATCAGAGATAGTGAGAAGCTCACAGTAATGTGATAGCTCAATTTTTCAGACAGTGTCTGGCTTTTTCTGTAGACAAGGAAGAATCTTCTCATTGCTTTAAGATTGGTAAGAGAGAATTCACTGCCAATCTCTGCTGTAAGCCTTTTCGAGAGGGTTTTCAGCGTCCGTGGATAAAAAAAGAGTGATTGCTGAAATCACTCCCTGCTTGTTTCTTTCTTAATCTGACTGATCCTGAGCAGATTTGAACTGCTGACCTTCCGCTTAGGAGGCGGACGCTCTATCCAGCTGAGCTACAGGATCATTGTCGTTATAGACGAGTGAAAAATACCTTATTTGTGCGATTGTGACAAGATGCTATTCATTTTGGAGCTTAAACAAAGATGTGAAGTAGGATGCAACCGTTTCGGGGGAGTCTTTCATTCCTGATTTCACCCACCATTCTATTGTTGATATCAAGCCGGAAGAGAGCATATCTATCTCATAGCTTCTTGGTACATTGCATTCCTTATCTTTGTTAACCATATTCTCAATGTATGATGAAAATCGTTCCCTGAAGAATCGTAGGAACATGGCAGAGCAGTCACTTGATAGTATTCTTTCGATGTTCATGCTGCTGTCCTTTATATGATAGAGAATGTGAGAGACAAGTTTCCTGTAACTCATTCCGTCTTTGGAGAAATCATGAGTGCTTTCTTTGTCCAATGATGGGGAGAATACATGATTCAGCATCTCATCTGACAGTTCTCTCAGAAGATCGTCTTTTGTCGGAAAGTGTGCATAGAATGTTGTTCTCCCTACATCTGCCTCATCGATTATCTCCTGAACAGTAATGCTTCTGTATGACTTCTTCTCCAGCAATGTGTTAAATGCTGAGAAGATGGATGCCCTGCTTTTTCTCTGTCTTCTGTCCATACATTTTTCCTTTCTTGTTCGCTAACTTATGAGATTGCCAAACTGTATGTTCCTTTCAGAATATATGTTCTGTATATAATTTATGTACTGTTTTGCGCAAGGAGGGCTGCATGCTGAAAAAGCTTAATGATTTCCTCTCGGGTATTCCAATGACAATAGTCGGAGGAATCTTTCTTCTATTAAGTCTGGGGCTTTCTTTAGCTGGCATCTCGTTGTTCTTTGATCCTGCATGGATAGCTGTAATGATATGTGGTCTGCCTCTTCTTTATCTTGCTCTATGGAGAGTTGTTTATAACAAAGGAATAGCGAAGATTTCCTCAGCTCTTCTCATTTCAATCGCCATGATTGCGGCAATAGCAATAGGAGACTTGTTTGCGGCAGGGGAAGTTGCTTTCATAATGGCTATCGGAGCGATTCTTGAGGATAAGACCACTGAAAGGGCGAAAAATGGATTAAAGAAGCTTATAAGCCTTGTTCCGCAGACAGCAAGAAGAATCAAGGAAGGGAAGGAAGAGGAGATTCCGATAGAAGCTGTTCGTTCTGGGGATATCTTCAGGGTTCTTCCAGGTGAAAGCATTCCTGTAGATGGTGTTATAATCTCAGGAACAACCTCTGTCGATCAGTCTGTTATGACAGGGGAATCCCTTCCTGTAGACAAAGCAGAGGGGGATGAAGTCTTCTCCGGTACTATGAATCTCTATGGCTCTGTGGATGTGAAGGCAAGCAAGGTGGGGAAGGACAGCTCCCTTGAGCAGCTTATCAAGCTTGTTGAAGAGGCCGAGGAGAAGAAAGCTCCAATACAGCGTATAGCCGATAGATGGGCAAGCTGGCTTGTTCCTGTAGCTCTTGTAATTGCAGTTATTGCCTACATTGTCACAGGAGACATTGTTCGAGGTGTCACAGTTCTCGTTGTTTTCTGCCCATGTGCCCTGGTCTTGGCAACTCCTACTGCGATAATGGCTGCTATCGGGCAGGCTACGAAGAAAGGTGTGATCATAAAATCCGGAGAGGCTCTCGAGAAGATGGGCAAAGTTGATACGATCGCTTTCGATAAAACAGGAACACTTACATATGGAAAGCCCATTGTTTCGGATATCATCATCCTTGATTCCTCCTATAGCCGTTGTGACTTTTTATCAATCACAGCAGCCGCAGAAAGAAGAAGCGAACATCCTCTTGCGAAGGCTCTTCTTGCGTATGTTTCCACAGAGGAGATTGATGATCTTGATACAGTTTCATTTTCAATGGAGGCAGGAAAAGGAATAAAAGCAAGAGTAGGAGAGATGAATGTAAGCTGTGGAAGCTATAGGTTCATTGATGAATGCGGCATTCTTCTCGGAAGTGCTGATGAGCATATAAGAAAACTGAGCGATGACGGCAAAGCCAGTATAATAGTGGCTATAGATAATGCAGTTGTCGGGGTGATAGGTTTCTCCGATGAGCTCAGAGATGAATCTTCAAAAATGCTTGAAAAGCTTTCTGGTATGAATGTCAGGAGCGTGCTTCTTACCGGGGATAATAACAGAGCCGCCGCTTACATGGCTTCTAAGCTTGGAATAATGGAAACCCGGGCAGAACTTCTTCCCGCGCAGAAGGTGGAGGTTATCTCAGCGCTGCAGAAAGAAGGTCATTCTGTGGCCATGATAGGGGATGGCATAAACGATGCTCCAGCTCTGAAGACTGCTGATGTTGGGATAGCTATGGGGGCAATCGGTAGTGATATTGCTATAGATGCTGCTGATATTGCTCTTATCGGGGACGATCTTTCAAAGATTCCTTATCTGAAGAGATTATCAAATGCGACTGTGAATACGATAAAGCTAAGCATCACGCTCTCGCTTTGCATCAACGCGGTTGCCATAACCCTCTCCCTTCTAGGTCTTCTCACGCCAACTACCGGCGCGCTTGTGCATAATGCGGGCTCTGTCTTTGTTGTCCTCATTGCAGCAATGCTGTATGACAGGAAGTTCTGAATTTCAGATAGCTTGCAGAAAATGCTAATCAGATGTATTAGTTGATAGTACATCTATTTTCTGGAGAAGCTATTCATGGATATCACGGAGAGGCAGATAACAAAGATTGCAAGAGTCGCTTCATCTCTTTCTGCAAAGATGATCAAGGCTGATGGTGTCGGTACTGCGGAGTTCGATCTGGTACATATAGTTCGTAAGCACCCAGGTATTTCCCAGAAGGAGATATGTAGGCTTCTAGGTTCTGACAAAGGAGCTATTGCCAAGGAGACTGCGAATCTTGTCTCAAAAGGATTTCTGAGAAAAGAAAATAACCCTGCAGATGGCAGGAGCCAGCTTATCTTCCCTACGGAGAAAGCTGAGCTTTTGAAGAGATCAAAGGCACACATAGAAGCTGTTTTCTATGAGTGGCTTATGGAAGATCTCAGTGAAGAAGATAAAGCGGAATTCGCAAGAGTCCTGGGTCTCATTTACAGGAAAAGCAAAGCTGAAAGCTTAGCTGGATTTCCCTCTGTCAGGGCAAGACTGGAGGAATGCGATGAGTGAGAAGAGAAGACATATTTCACAAGCAATGCTATTTCTGATTCTCTTCGGTATCGTAAGCCTTTTTTCTGATATGACACATGAAGGAGCTGCCAGTATCCAAGGTGCTTATCTTTCATTGATGGGAGCTTCCGCTGGTGTGATAGGCTTCATCTCCGGACTAGGTGAGCTTATCGGGTATTCTATGCGCTATGTATTCGGGAAGATTGTCGATAGAACCCATAAATACTGGACAATGACAATTCTTGGCTACATCCTTGACGTGCTTCTTGTTCCAGCGCTTGCACTGGTTGGAGAGAATGGCTGGATATGGGCTTGCTTTCTGATAGTCATCCAGAGGAAGGGGAAGGCAATCAAGAAACCTGCAAAGGATACCATAATGTCATTTGCGGCAACTCAGGAAGGAATCGGAAAGAGCTTCGGTATGCAGGAGCTGCTGGATCAGATAGGAGCTTTTTTAGGTCCTGTGCTGCTTTATCTGGTAATGCTGACAAGAACAGAAGGGGATACATTCAAACTTTATTCCTTCTGCTTCGGGGTGCTCGCTGTCCCTGGCGTGATTACAATACTACTGCTGTTTTTCACTAAGCATAAGTTCCCATCCCCGGAGGAATTCGAGCCAGAGCCAAAGGAGTTTATCCCATTCAGAATGAAGAGAAGCTTCGTTCTTTATATTGCTGGAATAAGCTTGTTCGCTTTCGGTTTCATCGATTACTCCCTGATTCTTGTCCATGTGTCCAGAGCATATTCAGCTCTCTCTTCAGGACTTGCTGAGACGTCTTCAATTGTAAGTGGTGGAACGCTTCCGCTTCTCTATGCAGGAGCTATGCTTGTCGATGCGGTCTCCGCGCTTGTCTTCGGTCATCTATATGACAGAATGGGCGTGAAGGCCCTTGTTATCTCAACGCTGTTCTCAAGCATGTTCGCTCCATTGATATTCATGATGGACTCCATCCCAATGCTTCTTCTGGGAATAGCTTTGTGGGGTGTTGGAATGGGAGCGCAGGAATCGATTCTCAAAGCGGTTGTCACTTCAATGGTGCCCAAAGCCAGCAGAGCTACAGGTTATGGTATCTTCGAATGCTCATTCGGAATCTTCTGGTTCCTCGGTAGCTGGATAATGGGAAACCTTTATGATACCAGCATAACTGCGATGGTTTCTGTCTCTGTTATCGCTCAGCTTGCTTCGATTGGGCTGTATATCGCCTCATCGAGAAGCAGATAGTCTTACTGTAGTTCCTTTCCCTTAGAAGCGGCACTACAAGAAGTATTCCGTAGATGAATAGCAAGTCTTATGCTTCTTTTTACTCTGCTGCAAAAGCAGTTGCCGCTCTTCAGGATAAAGGAATATTGCAGCAGCAGAATAAGACAGGGAAGGCAAAAATATATTCCTATGAGGAATATCTGAAGATTCTGAGGAACGGAACACTTATTGATGTTCCGAATTCAATAAATTGAGATGCATGGAAGTAGCCATCTCTATCGGACGAGGGAGGGTGGGTGCTTTGAGTCTGTTTTAGGAAATAAAGACACCTAGTATTAATATGTCCGCTTTTTCCTATCCAAAAGATATCGTGGATGATATACTCCAGTCATGCAGAGATATACTGTTTTATCAATGGGAGAGCCTGCGGGCACATCCCCTGAGATGATTATAAAAACAGCCAGGGCGCTTTCTTCTGATCCTTCTCTATGGCTTATTGTCACAGGAGATGGAGGTGTTTTCAGGAAGACAGCTGCGGATTTATCCCTGACTTTACCTTTTACATATTATGCAGATGATGAGGCTTCTCTTAAAGAAGCGGAGGCGAGGGGAGAATCCCTTATATTCTTCTCATCCTCATCAATCGATCTCTCTTCTTTCAAGTATGGAAGTGTTTCAGCAGCAACTGGAAAAGCTTCATATGAAGCTCTCAAAGCCGCTGTTGAGATAATCCAGAATGGATTAGGGCACTCCCTTGTGACTTGCCCTGTGAGCGGTGAGGCCCTTGAAGCTGCGGGGTACTCCGAGAGATCTGTCTTTGAGCTTCTCGCCTCTTTTGCTTCGACCGCTCGTCTTTGCAATATGCTTCGAGGAGGCGAGCTGAATATCTTCGGACTTACCCATAGGATTGCCGTCAAAGATGCGATTGCAGCAGTTAAGAGGGAGAATATAATCTCAGCCCTTGTTGATATCGATTCGATAACAATGTCCCCATATTTTGACAGGACAAAGCCCATTGCCGTGGCCTCCTTGAATCCGATGCAGCCTGATGGAACCTGGACTGGTGATGAGGAAGAAGAGGCAATAATCCCTGCGATTGAGATTGTTAAAAAGCTTGGTATAAATGTTATTGGTCCTCTTCCTGCTGAGTCTCTCTTCGCTGATGGTGCAAGGGGAAAATACTCTTCAATCCTTGTAATGACAGCGAGTGTTGGATTTGCATCCGTTGCGGCTTCTTCTCCTAACAAGGCTTCCGTCATTACCTGGGGGCTTCCTTTCCTTAGAGTCGGTCCGCTTCTTGAAATTGGTCTCAAAGATGCTGGAAAAGGTATTGCTGACTCAGAGAGAATGGAGGCTGCTATAGGGATGGCCCTTGTTCTCCGCTCTGCCTCATTGATGGCCTGAGGAGGATAATATGCGTAAGTTCTGTATTCTTTTATCGCTATCAATTATCCTTCTCGCCTCATGTGCGACAAGTATCGCTATTCCATTCATGCAGCCTTCTTCTGTTGATATGGGAGGATATAGGAATCTCGCCTTGGCTTCAGTTGTGCCATATAAAGGTCAGATTGTACCTTCTGGATACATTATTGGTGCGGATGTGCGTGTTTCAGGCCTTCATATCTATTCAGGCTACAGAGATTCAGGCAACGAGCGAGTTGCTTCTTACGCAACTGATCAGCTTTATTCTCTGCTCACTCAGTCGGGTTTTTTCAATCTTCTTTCTCCTGAGAGAACAGATATCATAATAAACAGGGGATTCTTTGGGAATGATATCTCATCGGAATTCCAGAGCCTGGGGTACGATGCTGTTCTTATTCCGAGGATTTCCGGCATGTCTGTAAATGAGGTGATCTATTCTGTTCCTGATTATGACTGGTGGGTTGATAGCGATGGTGATAGACATAGGAGAGTTGATTTCGATTATTACTATCGTCAGATAGCTTCCATAGACTATACCCTCACTGTTATAGATACCAGAACTGGAAAAATCGTTACTCAGCGTACATTCTCAGATACCGCGAAGCGTGAGGATATTCTTGATACACGCTGGTCCAGACTTGAAGATCCATCATATCTTTTCAGAAGGATGATTCGTTCTTTCAATGATGATATCCAGTCACTTCTAGTACCTACATATCATGAATATGATGTTACGTTGATGGCCAATAAGCCTAAGAACGAGAGTGTCGAGAGCGCATATGATGCCGCAAAGAAAGGGCGTATAGCAGAGGCTAGGGATATCTTCATGGCAGCTTGGGATAACTCCGCTCATCTTCCTTCTGGATATAATGCGGCACTCCTTTATGCAGCTTCCGGAGATTATGATAGCGCTATCGATCTTCTGTCAGATGTCATGGAACTGTACAGCGATGCCGATGCAAGACAGCTTTATAGGGATTTGCTGACAATCAGGACCAGAAATGAGCAGGCTCAGGGACAGCTTTCAGGTGAGAGCAGTGTGCGTGAAAGTTCCGACACGAATGGAAATGCGGTTTATGGATTAGCTCTTGGAGGCTGGTAACTTACCGAATGTTAAGTTATTTCTCCATAAATTTTTCATTTGATATCCTCATGTAGCTGGTTTTATGCATTCATTTATGGTTTTATGACGCGATATTCCATCATTTTCTGAATGCAAAAGATATAATTCGGGCGATTATTCAGCAAAATGGCAATCTTGTACGATTTTTCTGCATATTGCGCCGTGTTTGGCTATAATCGAAAAAAGGATGAGATATTTCATCCATGAGGAGGTGGCTTATGCTGCTAAACATGACTATAGCGAACTTCAAGTCCGTGAAGTCTCCCCAGACGATCAGCTTCGAGGCTGTGAAGGACTCACGTCTTCCGCAGTCCAAGGTAATGAGTATAAACGATCGTCTCAGTGTTATTAAGACAAGTGCCATCATAGGCCCGAACGGAGCTGGCAAGAGCTCATTCGTTAGAGCTCTGGAAGTTCTGAAGAGAATAGTCATGGCTGAGGATGGCCCTGAGAATCCGCTTCAGGGTGCGCTTACTGGTACGACATTCGCTTACGGAATAGATAAAGCTACTCCGGCAACTATCTCCATTGAGGTGCTTCTCGACAAGGGAGAGGAAGGTAATGAGGAGAAGCCGAGTATCATCGCAATCTATACTCTCAAAGCAAACAAGGAGAAGATTTTCGAGGAGTCCCTTTATTACATCATAGGAAACTCCAAGAAGCTGATGTTCGAGCGTCTCCTTACAGATGAGGGATACTCATACCGCTTTGGAAAGTTCTACCGCGGAGAGAAGAAGAGACAGGCTGCGAAGCTTCCAGAGAACAGGACATTCCTTGCAGGCTCTGCGAGAAAGGGCGGTCAGACATCTCTTGAACTCTATACCTGGTTCGATAAGACTCTCCATATCCTCCCGATGGGTGTTTCTACAAAGGCTGAGGCTTATGCATGTGAGATGCTTAAGGCGCATCCAGGCTGGGGAGAGCAGATTCTTAACTATCTCTGGGCTGTTGATATCACAGATATAAGCCGTATCGAGGTAAGGACAAATGACAAGGGTGAGGACCATCTCAGATTCACCCATATCTATGTGAATGACAAGAAAGCTGAAGGCTATGCGAATATGTTCGCGGGTGAAAGCCTTTCACTTAGGCGTCTTGTGGTTCTTGGTTTCGCATTCTTCGAGGCGTTCATCACTGAGAAGGTTCTCCTCATCGATGATTTCGGACAGCTTCTGCATCCAGATGTTCTCTGCCATCTCGTTGAGATCTTTGAGAATTGCGATAAGCAGAGTCAGATGCTTGTTGTGGATTGCAATCCATCTCTTCTTCGCGATGGTCTTCTCCGCCGCGATGCTGTATGGTTCGCTCAGAAGGATCAGGAAAGCTCGACAGTCTATTATTCGCTTTCAGATTTCAAAGGCGCTAAGGGCAGGATTCCTACTTCACAGCGCTATATGCAGGGCGCTTATGGCTCGCTCCCGATTATCAGCGAATTCTGGTTTGTTCATGATGGTACTCCAGTAGAGGCTGAGACGAAGGAGGTAAGTGATGAAAACGCGTAAGAAAAATACAACAGAAGCAAAGAGAATGCTCCTTCTTGTCTGTGCAACAGAGGCTGAGGCTCTCTACTTCTCTCAGATGAGGAAGGACTGCCGCTACGTAAACCTCACGGTGCTTCAGGCTCCAGCATCTAGTGCTTCATCTCTGCAGGGGCTTATCGACTGGACAGGTAAACAGAGAAGCAAAGGTCGCTTCGATTCAGCTTGGGCTCTCTTCGGTTTCGATGATGTCAATACAGATGTTCAGAGTGTGAAGGAGGCAGAGGAGTATGCAGAGAAGAAGAAGGTGAAGATGCTTTACTTCAATCCTTCTTTTGAGCTCTGGTTCATTCTCCACCTTGGTGCTCCAACTGCATTTGTCAGAGATATCACGCCACTGAAAGAGAAGCTTAAGAGTGCAATCCCTGGTTATGAGTTCACACCGGAATACTTCCTTACCAAGGGACTCAATATGCACATAAAGCTCTTCCCAAGACACAGCACTGCAGATCTCAATGCGCGCAATTACAATAGCGTGGCACTCGCTGCAACTGGTCTTAAAGCTACAACTATGCCTGATTTCAATGAGAATCTCACTGAAATCTGCGGTCTTGCTGATATGTCTCATAATCAGAAGGTACGACGCTAGAGATGGAAGCAGTCCCTCTTCTGCTATCATTTCTTGCTCTATCGATAGTGAGCATGGATCTTGCCCTGTCGATAGTCTGGACAAGACGTGCCCAATATAAATGGTCCTGGGCACTGATAGCTTTCACAGCATCTCTCTTGGGTGCTGTAGTCGCATTCGCGCTGGATCAGAGTGCGTATCTGGCATTCACGGGAACGGCCCGTATTGTCCTTCATTATGTCTGGGAAGGGATGATGGTGGCTGTCTCTGCTTTTATTCTCGTGTTGCTGGTGTTTGCAATAAACTGGATGATTGCGCGACCTATGACCACATGGGAGAAGGTGGGGGCCTTCATAGCAGGAGGCCTCTATCTTGGGGTATCGATAGCCTGGTTTGTGGTAAAACTTCCCATATTCTCTCTTCTGCAATACCTGGTGTGGACGCTTACTATTGTTTACTGCGTCTTCCTGCTCCTTTATGAGAGAAAGAGCATCAAGGAGAAATCTGTAAGAACAGCATGTTCCACACTGATTATAATCTCCTTCGCGCTTCTTCCTGTGGTCATTCTTGCTATGGTCTTCTCATACTTCAGAAGTTTTTCTATACCCATCGTCTGCCTCGCTTATACAATCGCGGAACTTGTGTTCCTCTTCACCGCGCTTGCTCATAGCGAGAAGAAGGTGAAAGAAGAGCATCCTGACTTCTCATATGAGGCCGTTAATGCTCTCTATCACATAACTGAGAGGGAGTTTGAGGTTGTGAAGCTTATCAAGAAGGGGCTTACAAACAAGGAGATAGCGGCAGAGCTCTGTATCTCTGTTAATACTGTAAATAATCATATTGCAAATATCTTCTCAAAGACAGATGTCGGTAGCCGTATAGATCTTCTCAATCTTCTGCAGGAGGCTTCCTGGTGATCAGGTATTCAGTTTCCCCAGAGTGGTATAGGGGAGTTTATCAGGATGTGAAAACACCCTGCTGTGCTGGGCGTTCCTTCTCGATGCTTCATGAAAAAACTCCAGAAAAGGCTGTTCTTCTTATCCATGGCTATGCAGGATACCCAGGGGAACTTGTACATCCCGCTCGTGATCTTTATGAAAAGAACTTCGATATATTCACTCCCCGGCTTCCTGGCTGTGGCACATCTGGGTCAGATTTCTCCAAGGCGAGAAGGAAGGACTGGGTTGGAGTTGCTATCAATGCGCTTCGAGATCTCAAGGGAAGATATAAAGAAGTCTATGTTGTAGGGCACTCAATGGGTGCCGCCGTTGCTGTAATGGCAGCTTCTGCGGTTCCTGTCACAAAGCTTGTTCTTGCAGCTCCTGCTGTAGGGTATCCAGGAATGAAGAGTCCACAGCCTCTTCCTGTGATGTATCTCTATTCATTGATTAAGAAGAGAATACCAACCCCATGGCATCATCAGAGCGAGTATGTCATGTACTATGAAGATGCTCCTGCAGATGATGATTATCTTGGTGGCGAGTATTGGTCGTGGGTTTATATTAGAGAAGTCTATGAGCTATACAAGCTGATGAATGAGGCAGCTGAGGCTTTGAAGACGCTCGATGCCTCGATTCTTGCAATCTCCTGCGGGAAAGATCAGATAGTTGGTGATAAATCCTCCCTTTATATTACAGAGACAGGCAAGGGAAAGCGTGTTCATGTCGATATTCTCGAATGCACTCACTTCCTTTTCTATGATCCTGATAAAAAAGGCGAGGAGAAGGGCGTTCAGGCTGTCATAGACTTCTTAGCCAATTGAGTCTTCTTTCGATGTATTTCATTGTTAGAGGTTTCTTCCAGAGAAAGTCATAGCCATGCACTGTGCCTTCTGTGGCTGAAAGAGTGACATCAGCATTGTTTTCTTCAAGTATTCTCCAGAGCTCTAATCCTTCATCGTGAAGCGGATCATGCTGGGCTATTTCAATGAAAGCTTTGCTGATTCTTTTATAATCCAGAACTTCAAGTTGTGTTCCTCCTAGGTAATTCTTCCACATCCACTTGTCGAGCTTGCTGTTCCACATAGGCGTGTTTGTGTACTTTCTCTTCGACTCAGTCTCTTCAGGGCTTACAACTGGATAAATGAGCATCATCGGAGGTGTATCTTTCAGCGCTGTTGCTGTTCTTAGTGCAAGAAAGCCTCCTGCGCTGTCTCCAGAGATTGCTGCAAGATCTGAGATTGAGAGTACAAGATTTATAAGGGTATTGAGAGCTTCTGGATGAGCATGCTTCGGTAAAAGTGGATAATCAGGGAGGATTACCCTGAAACCTTCTTTGGCATAGAGAGATGCTATCTTCAATCTATATGGGGCCGCGGGAAAGACAAAACCTCCTCCATGGATATCTAGAATAGTTCCTTTTGCTCTATGTGGCATAAGAAGAGTGCATTTCATTCCTTCAAGGCTGATGGTCTCTTTCTTTATGCCTTCGATCGGTTTTGCAAAATGCATTACAGGATAGAGAATTCTAGATGCATAGATAATTGGCTTAGGAATTATGGCAAAGGGCCATCGCATGAGCCTCAAAGTCTTGAAATCATCAGCAATCTGCATAGCATTCTCCACTTACAAAGTATCAGATTGTTCCTTCTCTTTCTCCTCCCGCATTGCTGAAATATGCGAAAGAGGATAATCTTTCTGCTGTTACTATTTTTAGGAGATGAAAATGGACGTTAGGGTTCGCTATGCGCCATCACCCACCGGGCTGCAGCATATCGGAGGAATTCGTACAGCACTGTTCAATTATTTCTTCGCAAAGGCAAACGGTGGAAAGTTCATCCTTCGTGTTGAGGATACAGACAGGGAGAGATATTCAGATGAGTCTCTCGAAGATCTTTATAGCACACTTGAATGGCTTGGAATAAAGTGGGATGAGGGCCCAGTTGTAGGTGGTCCTTATGGGCCTTATATCCAGTCAGAACGCTTTGACCTTTATCGTGAATATGCGGAGCAGCTTGTTGCTGAAGGAAAAGCTTATTATTGCTTCTGTACTCCTGAACGCCTTGAGGAAGTGAGAAAGCAGCAGGCAGAATCCAAAAGTGAGTATCAGGGATATGACAGACATTGTGCTCATCTCTCTGATTCGGAGATCAAGGAGTATCTGAGACAGGGAATAAAGCCTGTTATCCGCTTCCGTGTTCCTACAGAGGGTAAGACAACCTTCCATGATATTCTCATGGGCGATATAACACGCCGTAATCGTGATATCTCCCCAGATCCGGTAATACTCAAAAGCGATGGTTTCCCGACATATCATCTTGCTAATGTCGTTGATGATCATCTTATGAAGATAACTCATATCATGAGAGCTCAGGAGTGGATCCCATCAGGACCTCTCCATGTACTCTTGTATCAGGCATTCGGATGGGATGTCCCTCAGTACTGCCATCTCCCGATGGTAATGGGAAAGGATGGACAGAAGCTTTCAAAGCGTCATGGCTCTACAGCTGTCCGTGATTTCCGCGCTAAGGGCTACCTGCCTGAAGCTATCATAAACTATGTAACACTCGTGGGCTGGTCCCTCGATGGCTCTACAGAGTTCTTCTCAAAAGAAGAGCTTGAGAAGTGCTTTACTATGGAGGGCATCCATAAAGCTCCAGCTGTCTTCGATTACAAGAAGCTTGACTGGTTCAATGGCCAGTATATAAGACAGGCAGACAATGCTCGTCTTGCTTCTCTTATCACACCATATCTTCAGCAGGCTGGATATGTATCAGATCCTATTACAGAGGACGACAAGAAGCTTATAGATAGCCTTGTTCCATCAGTAAAGGAAAGAATGAAGGTCCTTTCAGATGTAGTTCCTCTTACAGCATTCCTCTTTGAGGATAAGCCAGTTGAGGATAAGACTATCTACATAGCAAAAGGCTCTGATGAGCAGAACACAGCTCAGGCACTTGAAAGAGGAACTGAGATTCTTCTTACAGGTCTTAAGAGCGGAGAGAGCGAGGAAGCTATAGAGGAAAAGCTCTCAGCTCTATCACAGGAGCTTGGTATAAAGGTTAATGGTGTATTCCAGCCTATCAGGGTTGCGATTACCAATTCGACAGTTTCACTTCCGCTTTTCGATTCAATCAGACTGCTTGGTATCGAGGAGACGGAGAAGCGCCTGATGAGGGCAAATAAACTCTTCAAGGAGAATTGAAAATGGCTGAAGTAACAATGGATAAAATAGTTTCACTCTGCCGCCGTCGCGGTTTCATCTTCCAGTCCAGCGAGATTTATGGTGGACTCAATGGAGCTTATGACTATGGCCCGATGGGAGTTGACCTGAAGAATAATATTCGTGATTTCTGGTGGAAGGAAATGACCCAGCTTCATGACAACATAGTTGGTCTCGACGCTGCTATTCTCATGCACCCCCGTGTATGGGAGGCATCTGGTCATGTCTCCAATTTCACAGATCCGATGGTAGATTGCAAGGTATGTCATTCACGTTTCAGAGCAGACCAGATAGACCTCAATGCACCATGTCCTGTATGTGGAAACAAGGGTACTTTCACAGAGCCTAGGAACTTTAACCTTATGTTCCAGACTCATATCGGACCTACGCTCGATGATGCTTCCGTTGTCTATCTGAGGCCAGAGACCGCACAGGGTATCTATGTAAACTTCAAGAATGTCGTTCAGTCTTCAAGAGTGAAGATTCCATTCGGAATTGCTCAGGTTGGAAAGTCTTTCCGCAATGAAATCACAACAAAGAACTTCATCTTCCGCTCCTGCGAGTTCGAGCAGATGGAGATGCAGTTCTTCTGCAAGCCAGGGACTGATGAGGAATGGTTCCCATATTGGAGAGAGCAGAGGATGAACTACTACAAGAAGATGGGTATTCATCCAGAGCACCTTAGGTGGCATCAGCATGGACCAGATGAGCTTGCATTCTATGCAAAGGATGCCTATGACATCCAGTTCCTCTTCCCGATGGGATGGCAGGAGCTTGAGGGTGTTCATTCCAGAACAGATTACGATCTTTCTCAGCATCAGAAGTTCTCAGGAAAGGATCTTACATATCTCGATCCAGAGACAAATGAAAGATATGTTCCATATGTTGTTGAGACATCTGCTGGTCTTACAAGGAATGTTCTCATGGCTCTCTGTGATGCATATGATGAGGAGGCGACTCCAGAGGGAGATACCCGTACAGTTCTTCATTTCCATCCAGCTATTGCTCCTGTTAAGGTCGCTGTTCTTCCTCTTGTTAAGAAAGATGGTCTTGCTGAATATGCTTCAAAGCTTGAGCACTCACTGCGTGAGGATTTCGTCACATTCTATGATCAGAGCGGAGCAGTTGGACGCCGCTACAGGAGAATGGATGAGATCGGAACTCCTTACTGCGTAACTGTCGATTACCAGACACTTCAGGATCATACAGTAACTGTCCGCTTCCGTGACTCGATGAAGCAGGAAAGAGTTGCTGTCGATCAGCTTGTTCCATTCATTCATACCGCAATGAAGAATTACGAGAGGGTGCTCTGATGAATAAAGCGATACAGACTCTTATCGATCGAGGCTTTGTAAAGGATTGCACAGACTTCGAAGGCTTGTCTGATTTGATGGATAAAGGTCCTGTTACTTTCTACTGCGGTGTAGATCCGACAGGGCCATCACTTCATGTTGGTCATATCGTGCCGTTCTTTGCTATGCACCATCTGCAGGAATCGGGGCACAATCCTATCGCTCTTGTTGGAGGTGGTACAGGTCTTATCGGGGATCCGTCCGGAAAGACGGAGATGAGAAAGATCCTCTCTGAAGAGGCTATTGCTTCCAATGTAGAGAAGATCAAGGGACAGCTTGGAACAATTGTCGATTTCTCGGAAACTCCGAAAGCTGGATGTGGCAAGGCCAGGATGCTGAACAATGCTGACTGGCTTGTTGATCTGAATTACATAAAGTTCCTCAGAGATGTAGGTGTTTACTTCTCTGTAAACAGAATGCTTACATTCGAGGGTGTAAAGCAGCGCTTGGAGCGTGGTCTTTCCTTTATCGAGTTCAATTACCAGCTTCTTCAGTCCTATGACTATAAGATGCTCAATGAACGCACTGGATGCCGTTTGCAGATTGGTGGTGCTGACCAGTGGGGTAATATCGTGGCTGGTATCGATCTTATCCAGAGAATGGGTGGAGAGCAGTGCTATGGACTCACATTCAATCTCATCATGCGTGCAGATGGTAAGAAGATGGGTAAGAGCGAGAAGGGTGCGGTATTCCTTTCTCCAGAGCTTTACTCTCCTTATGATTTCTTCCAGTACTGGAGGAATGTTGCTGATGCGGATGCAGTTCGCTTCATGAAGCTCTTCACATTCATGTCTCTTGATGAGATTAAAGAGTATGAGGACCCTAACCGCAACATAAATGATGCAAAGGCAAGACTTGCTTACGAAGTTACAAAGATCATTCACGGAGAGGAAGAAGCAGAGAAGGCAAAAGATGCTGCTGCCTCTCTTTTCGGGGGAGCTGGTAACAAGGAAGGTATCCCTTCTGTGGCAATTGCAAAAGCAGATCTTGAGAATGGTGTAGGTGTTCTTGAACTCTTCACTAAGTCTGGACTTACTTCCTCAAACGGAGATGCAAGAAGACTTGTCACACAGGGAGGAGCAGAAATCAACGGAAAGAAGATTACAGATCCTAAAGCAGTCATAACTCTCTCCGATGCTGAAGATGGTGAATTCCTCCTCAAAGCTGGAAAGAAACGCTTCATGAGAGTTATTCCAGAGTAAGCAATCCTATATTGATAATCAAAAGGAACCGTTGTTCACTTTCTATGACGGCGGTTCTTTTGTATTTATGTGAATTCTTCTTTCATAAAACTCCCTTCAAGTAGCTTTATACTCGAAGGGAGAATCTCTTTTGATAGCTTCAGATTTTACACACTTGTAGATGCATCAAGCTGGTTGATTACATTATCGTAGCTGACATCTTCGTTATTAAGTTTGAGTGTAATTCCTGTTCCATCTGCAGGAAGCGTGATGTTAGAGAATGCAGGAGAAGACAGAGTACTATTAGAAATAGTAGCTGAAGCTGCAATTCCTCCTTTGATTCCAGAGAATGTGATTGCATCTTCTCCAAATGTAAGACCTTCCTCTGAGGATAATTCATATCCTGTGAATGAAAGAGTAGTGTTATCAGCTGCAATACTTCCTCCTGTAAGCGTCATTGTAACAGAGCCATTCAATTGATCTGCCGTTCCATTGTTGAAAGTCTTCGCCCATGTAGTACTATTTGTAAATGTGAATGTGATTGCAAGTTCTTTATTCCAGTCAGTGGATGAAATATTATCTGGAATAATGATGCTTGCTTTTACTTCAGCTGATTCATCTGATTTGTTAGTTATTGCAGAAGTAAGTGCATTTATAAGTTTTGTCTTGCTTATTGAATTGAGATAGTATGAAACAGTATCTTCTTGAATCATACTATTTATATCTTCTGGTGCATTAGCATAAGAGAATCTCTGGTTTACATGCTTGAATGTATTGTTGTTTATAGTACAACTTGGAGCGCCATAATTAAAAATACCTACAGAAGATGAGAGTGCGCCACCATCTGCTAGAACAAACCAGATATTTGAGAATGTGTTTCCTGTAATCGTGGCAGGACAAGAGAACTGTATTCCATTCTGTGCTGTTGCATTTGTTTGCCCTTCACCAATAACTTCTCCATTTATGAATGTAAGATGGGAAACACTGGCTCTTGCAACGATTGCTCCCTTATTGAAGTTGGAAATCGTACAATTTTCGAAATATGCAGGCTTTCCTGTTCCTTCACCGACAAGATAAACAGAAATTCCATTCTGCACACCAAAAGAGGTATTGTCATATCTCATATCAGTGATAGTGACGTTCTTTGCATACACCTCTGTGTTGATAGCCATGATTGCAGCTTGTCTGGAATATGAACCACTACTTCTAGTCATTGCAGCATTTTTTACTCCAGTCTCGTCCCCTTTGATAGTAAGGTCCTCTAGCCTTATTTTTGCATTCTTTGCCTGAATGATTCCTATATATCCTTGGAATTTACCGCTACCATTGTCTGTATCATAGATATCAAGTATATCAAGATTGCTTACATCATCTGGGATGGATATTACAGTTTTATCTTCTCCCTGCCCGATGATTGTGACATCAGTACCTTCTTTTATATTAAGCTGTGCAGGGAACTCTCCTTCTGCTAGATTGATAATTACAGGAGTTCCTGGAACTGCATTGTCAATCATGGTAAGTAAATCTTTTGTTGTATTTACTGGTGGTGTCTCAGGCTTAATTGGCTTATTATCATTCCAATTAGGGTATGGATAGAATTGATATCTTGGTGTGCAAGATACTACGACGACAGCTGCAATAAGCAGTAATGATAACAGCTTGATTGCTTTTTTCATTTTCCCCTCCAAATACCACCCACATCGCAAATGAGGAACATTTTGAGCCTCTCTTTGTGACGGGGGGGGTAGTCTATTACCAGAAAAATTTCGGAGGAAAGGCAAGATGAAGAAAACTATTCTTGTTATTTTGATTGCTGTTTCTATGCTCTTCGCATTCACAGCATGTGATAACTCGATGCCTACTTATAAGGACGTATCGTATATCACAATCACACAGAATTCTGACTTTGTTAAGGGAATGGATCTTGATTCATCCAAGTTCACTGTGAATGTCTATAATACAGACAACTCAGTAAGTCAGCTCGATGGAAATGGTGTTGTTGTAGCTGCTACAGGCTCTGCATGGAAGGCAACAGCTGATACAAACAAAGTAACAGCAACTGTTGCAGGAAAGGAAGCTTCTTACACTGTAAAGATGTATGCACCAGAAGGATTCGAATTCAGTGGAGTTCCTGCTCTTGCTGTATATGCAGATGAAGGAGCAGCAAGCGGTAACGTTGTTGTTCCAGCAGACGACCTTAAGTGGGATGCAGCAGATATCACAGGAATCACAGCTTCTGTCTCTTACAATGGTGGAGAGAAGATGACAATCTCCTATGAAGAGGCTGCTAAGCTTACTGATTTTGAGGCATTTGTAGTAAATGCAGCTTCAATCGAGAAGGATAAGAGCTATGATGTAGTCATCAGAACTTCTGCAGAGCCTGCTGCATATATCGCAACAGGAGTAAAGGCAACAGGTATTGAGGCTCCTGTCCAGAATCCTACAACATTTGTTGAGGCAGACCTTGTATCCATCAAGTCTGTCGCACTTGCTGCTAATAAGACTGTATGGTATGGAGAAGAGGCAGACGATGCAGCTGCTAAGTACGTTGTAACTGGTGTTGATAAGTACGGTAACGAGGGAACTGTTACTGGAGCTGAAATTGTATTCGTACAGAAGAACGAGTCTCTCAGCACTCTTGCAACAAAGGACAGTGTAACTGTATTTGTTACTGCAAATGACAAGGATGGTAATACACTTACATATACTACAACTGTAACGCCTAAGGATTATGTTGATTCAATTACAGCTACTGTTGCCGCTGATTATAAGCCGGCAAATTATACTCAGATTGAGAAGGGTAAGATTACTGTAATGGGTAAGCTAGCTTCTGAATCAACAGCAACTGTTAAAATTACAGACTTCAAGCTCAGTAGTGATTATGTAACAGCAGAGAACAGAAGTAGCATTACTGTAACATTCGCTGGTACAGCTGCATATCCTGTTCAGGATGGAATAGCTGAAACAACAACTGTAAACATTCCTGCACCATCAACAGGTTCTGAGGGCTGATTAGAATACAATAATTGTGTCCTGCTTTGTAATGCGGGGCACATTATGTAAGGAGGACGCCATGGAGAATAAAACCACGTCCCTCCGTCAAAGGATTCCAAATGCAAAGCGTCAGGAATGCTTGAAGCTCTTTGAGCAGGGATACGGATATAAAAAGACCGCTCAGCTCGCAGGACTGAATACATATACAGTCAGGGAGTACAAGCGGAAGTTCGCTGCAGGAGATATGTCCTGGGCAGCAAGGGGAGGCAGTGCTTCCCAAATGAATTAGGTTGAAGCGACGATAGCGTATTCGTCTCTTCCAAAGATTATCTGTTGGTCCATCTGGTTTTCAGGTGGGCCTTCCGTTTTTTTTCTCAAAACCTGACATAAATCGGTACTTAGCGGGTATTACTTATAGGTGCATCTGATGGTGCTCCTAAAGGAGGCCCGTTATGTGCGATCAACACGCTACGGCAGATTATCGTGAAGAACTCAAAACTGTCACGATGGAAGATGACTACTTCTTCACCAAATGCTTCAGCGGAGACAATGAATGCTCTGCTCTTATCCTGAGGATCATCCTGGACAGAG
>CASDRY010000040.1 GCA_949283235.1 uncultured Spirochaetales bacterium
ATACCTCTCATCGTGGATAATGCTTATGGTCTTCCTTTCCCTGATATCATTTTCACAGATAATGCCGCTCCTCTCTGGAATGAGAATATAGTTCTCTCGATGAGCCTTTCCAAGATTGGACTTCCCTCGATAAGAACAGGAATCGTAATCGCGAAAAAGGAGATAATCAAAGCTGTAGGGAATATAAATGCGATTGCGGCCCTCGCAACAGGCTCGATAGGCCCTGTGCTTGCTGATAACCTCCTCAGAACCAGAGAGCTTACAAGGCTCGCCTCCGATGTGGTGAGGCCATTCTATAAGGCAAAAGCTGAAAGGATGGAGAGTCTTATCAGGAAGAATTTCGAGGGAACAGATTATTTCCTACATAGGATCGAGGGTTCGATATTCTGCTGGATATATCTGCCATCTCTCAGGATAAGTACGCTCGAGTTCTATTCCGAGTTGATGAAAGAAGGAGTGGTAACTGTTCCTGGTGAGTATTTCTTCTTCGGTGGGAAAGAGAAAAGATATCCTCATGAGCATTATGACAAATGCCTTCGCCTAAACTATTCTGGTGATGATGAGCTTATAAAGGAAGGCGTTGAGATAATCGCGAGGAAGTATAGAGAGTTTTCTGTTTGACGGCTTGAAAAACCCACCTTAGACTGGAACTGATGGGCGAATTTTGCGCTCTAAGAGGTGGTTATGGAGCAGAATCTTTCACTCTTCTACGGTCTGTCATTCCTGACAGTTATTATTGCATTTGCTTTCGCTCTGTATCTTTACCTTTGGGTGAAGAAGATGAAGGTGCAGAATGGCCGCATTGAGGAAATTTCCAAGCTTATAAAGGATGGTGCCGATACTTTCATGGCAAGGGAGTATAAGGTGCTTGGAAAGTTTGCCATAGTTGTTGCGTTAATTGTCTTTGTTATCCTTCCACAGCCAATCTGGAAAGGGGAAGTGCTTTCGAATCTCTCAATGGCTATAGCTTATATAGGGGGGACTGTTCTTTCAGCAATAGCTGGAAAGATCGGAATACTTGTTGCAACACTCTCGAATGGCCGTACAGCTGAGAGTGCTTCAAAGGGGCTTAAGCCTGCATTTCTTGTAGGGTTCAGAGGTGGGGCTGTAATGGGGCTTCTCGTTGTCGGTTGTTCGCTTCTGGGTGTTACCCTTGTCCTGATGCTTACAGGAGATCCATCGATTCTTCTTGGCTTCTCATTCGGAGCAAGTTCCCTGGCTCTCTTTGCAAAAGCCGGAGGTGGTATCTTCACAAAGACTGCTGATGTCGCTGCTGATCTTACAGGAAAGGTAGAGCTTGGAATCCCTGAGGATGATCCAAGAAACCCTGCTGTTATTGCAGACAATGTCGGTGATAATGTAGGTGATGTAGCAGGAATGGGGGCTGATCTTTTCGATTCGAATGTTGCTGCTGCAGCCTCAGCTCTTGTCATTGCAGGATCCCTTTCAGGTGGAGAGCTGAATAATATATCAATGGTATTCTGCTACTCTTTGCTTGGTCTTCTTGCTTCTGTTATAGGAATAGCGACAGCAAAGGTAGGTAAGAATGGTAACCCGACCCATGCTCTCAATTCATCAACATATG
This sequence comes from uncultured Spirochaetales bacterium, assembly GCA_949283235.1. Taxonomy (GTDB): domain Bacteria; phylum Spirochaetota; class Spirochaetia; order Sphaerochaetales; family Sphaerochaetaceae; genus Ornithospirochaeta. Next base: position 1,586 of record CASDRY010000040.1, read on the forward strand.
TAACTACCGCTATCTTCCTTGTCCTTACAGCAATAGCAACAGCTGTATTCCCGGGCTTTTCATGGCGTATATGGGGAGCTTCATCTGTAGGCCTTCTTGTTGGTGTCATTATTGGTATAACCACGGATTATTTCACCGATGATACGAGACCTATTGTAAGAAAAGTCGCTCATGCTTCAGCATCCGGTCCTGCTTTCACGATTCTTTCAGGAGTCTCATATGGTTTCATATCTGCGCTTCCTGCAATGATTGGTATCGCGATATCAGCACTGGTTGCTTATAAGCTCTGTGCTCCGATAGGAGAGGGGTATGCGATATTCGGTATTGCCATGGCTGCTGTCGGTATGCTCAGTATCGTTGGAATGATAATCTCTAATGACGCATATGGTCCTATTGTTGATAATGCAAGGGGACTTGCAGAGATGGGTGGATTAGGTGAGGAGACCATAAGAATAGCTGATGAGCTCGATAGCGCGGGCAATACTGTGAAAGCCGTTACAAAAGGATTCTCCATAGGAGCTGCAGGTCTTACTGTTATATCATTGCTTGGTGCATTCATGTCTGAGGTGAATGTAGCTTTGGAAGCTGCGGGAGATGCCCCTATTCTTGGGTTTGATATCATGGAGCCTACAGTATTCTTCGGAGTGCTTATCGGTGCTGCAGTTCCGGCTGTATTCTCCGCAATGCTTATTCTCGGTGTTGATAGAAATGCACAGAGAATGGTTGCTGAGATACATAGGCAGTTCAATGAAATAAAAGGGCTGAGAGAGGGAACAGCCAATCCTGATTACAGCAAATGTATTGATATAGCAACAACTGGAGCGCTTAAAGAGCTGGTTCCTGCTGGTCTCATGGCTATACTAATGACGCTTGCTGTCGGCTTCATAGGTGGTCCTGAAGCTATCGGAGGCTTCCTTCTTGGAAATATCGTGAGTGGTCTTCTTCTTGCTCTCTTTATGTCCAATTCCGGAGGTCTTTGGGATAACTCCAAGAAATATGTCGAAGCTGGTGCTGAAGGAGGAAAGGGAAGCGAAGCTCATAAAGCAGCTGTTATAGGTGATACTGTTGGAGATCCTTTCAAGGATACCGCAGGGCCGTCTATCAACACACAGATTACAGTAGTTTCCCTTGTGTCATCGCTTTGTGCTTCAATCTTTGTAGCCCTCTCGATATTCTGAGTCTTTTCTCCCTTCCCTGATGCTGGTATTATCACGGCTATGGGAAGGAATCTAATAGTAGGGGACATTCATAGTCAGTATGGTTTGTTGATGGATGTCCTCTCAGTTGCAGCTTTCTCTCCAGAGGATGATACGCTTTATTCCGTTGGGGATCTTGCGGACAGAGGTCCTGAAACTGTCAGATTGATCCAGTTCCTTTCATCCCTTCCATCCTATAAGCCCGTTCTTGGCAATCATGATTTCTGGCTCCGTGATTATCTTGTCTCAGGCATGAGCCCTTCTCTCTGGCTCAATGAGAATGGAGGGCTCCGTACAGTTAAGGATTTCCTTCGCTATGGTGTTCCAGAGAAAGAGAAAGTAAAGATGGGGGAATGGCTATCCCGCGCGCCGTATGTAAGAACGGAGGATAGATACATAATAATCCATGGAGGAATCCCTTCAGGATGGACAGTGATGGAACTGGAGAAGATTTCCTCTCTTCCACCTAGTACTATAGGGTATGCATGGCTTGAGGATGAGAAGACCTCTCCTGTTTTTAACAGAACTTATCTTCAGAGTGCGATGGCTTTTGAAAATGGTGCAGATCCCTCTGTTCTGCAAGCTCCTCTTGATACAGACAGGAAGATTTTCATTGGCCATACTCCTCTTAATTCTCCATTCCATTCGGAGCGTTACCATCTCACTGCTCTTGATACGGGGGCAGGTCACGGCAAGAAGCTTACATTGATGGATATGGATACACTGCGTTACTGGCAAGCTGGATAAAGTCCAAAAAGCTGCATTTTTGCGAAATAGAAAGTCCGGAAATATGCATTTTTGAAATATAGAAGCTCCAAAAAAATGCAAAATTTAGATTAAGAAAGTCTGATTTGATGTATAATCGTTATATGCTAAGACGTAAGATATATGATTATATGCTTAATTGGAAAGAAAATAGAAAGAATGAGTGCCTTATCATTAAAGGAGCCCGACAGGTTGGTAAGACTTTTATCATAGAGGAATTCGGTAAGACATTCAATCATTTCTTTGAAGTAAACTTCCTTCTGCATCCAGAATTGAAAGATATATTTAAAGGAAGTCTTGATGTTGATGACATCATGATGCGACTTTCAATGTTCTTCCCGAATGCGGAATTCGGAGAATCGACACTTATCTTTCTTGATGAGATACAAGCATGCCCTGAAGCAAGGACTGCTCTTAAATCATTTGCTCTTGATAATAGATATTATGTTATTGCGAGTGGCTCTCTGTTAGGCCTTCATTATGGACAGGACCCTGAATTGAAGGAGGAAATACCATCGATTCCTGTAGGGTATGAAAGAGAAATTATCATGTATCCTCTTGATTTTGAGGAATTCCTATGGGCAAAAGGATATAAAGAAGAACAAATTGGATATATCAGAGAATTTTTTGAGAAAGAGGAGAAAGTACCTGATGCAATAAATGAAAAGCTGTCGGAGCTTTTCAGATTATTTGCTGTAGTTGGTGGAATGCCTGCTGTTGTTTCATGTTTCATTGAGACGGGAAATATGAAAAGCGTACATAAAACACAGGAGATGATTCTCGCTTCTTATGATGATGACATATCCCGTCATGCTAAAGGGCCTGAGAAGCTGAAGGTCAGAAAATGCTGGCAGTCTATACCACGTCAGCTTGCTAAAGAAAATAAGAAATTCCAATTTTCAAAAGTTGAGAGTGGTGGAAGTGCAAGAAAGTATATTGATAGCATCCAGTGGCTGGAGGACGCTTCGATTGTAAATCTTTGCCATAATGTAAATGTTCCATTATTCCCATTGAAAGCATATGAAGATGAATCATATTTCAAAATTTATATGCTTGATACAGGCCTTTTGCTTGCTATGTTTGGTTTTGAGATGAAGGAGGCTTTTATTAATAATACTCTTTCAGGACCAATCAAGGGGGGTATTTATGAAAATATAATTTCGACCATGCTACTGCAGAATGGACATAATCTGTACTATTACAAGCCCGCGGAAAATAATCAGGAAATAGAATTTCTGATTGAGAAGAATGGTAAAATCCGTCCTATTGAGGTTAAGGCTAGAAATGGGGCTACTGTTTCCCTTAATAGCTTCATTGAGAACTTCCATCCAGAAATAGCTTATAAATTCATTGAAGGAAATATCGGAAGAATGGGTAACAAGCTTTCTCTTCCGCACTATTTCGCAATGTTTCTGTGAGTTTGAGAATGTATGCTTCTTAAGCTGTGATAAACTATTGCCATGAAAAAGATTTCCTTATTGCTTTTAGTGGTTTTGGCACTTATCGGTACTGTTGGGGCTGAGACAGAGCCTGCTGTAATGTTTTCGCTCTCTTCTCCTGCTTTTTTATTTGCTGAAAGTGGAAATCCAGGAATGTATGAGCTTTCTTCTCTTTATGATAATGAAGCAATACTCTTTGCGCTTCCTGCGGAGGTAATATCCTCAGAGCTTTCGTTTTCCGACATGATTTCAGGGAATGTCATTGAAATGGGGGATGCCATGCTTGGTCTTGTACTTCTCTACTCAGGTTTTGAGAATTCTGAAGTATTGTCAGGAGATGGCAGTGTGAGTTTTGCACCTGATGTGGATATAGAAAACGGAATAGTCTCACTTGATATCTCCTATGAGGACATTTCACTTCTTTATAAATTCGGAGCGAGAGTTGAGAACACCACTCTTAATGGAGATCTTTCGCTAATAACATCTTTCTTCGAGCCATCGCTATTCTCTGCGTATATCAAAACAGATGGAATTCTCATAAATGGAGACTCTTCATACTCTGGTAAGGAAATTGAGATTCGTATTGATGCTAACTCAGAAGTCATGGATTCCTATCTTAAGTACATGGATATTGATAAAACCTCGGCAAGAGAGCTTGTTGCGTCTGCTTTTGCAGAGACTCCTTTTGCTTCTTCTCTGGGGCTTGATACTCCGGAGGCGGTACTTGCTTTCGCTGAAAGCAATAATGCTTTGGATATCGTGGATACGGCAGCATTCATCTATGCTGCAAGTTCTGATAGTTCTCTCGATGAGATGGATATTTTCTCCATGATAGTAATTCCCTCTCTTTATATTGATGGAGAGCTTTCCGAGGATATCGATCTCGAGAAAGTCATGAGATGGTCTCTCGATTTCATGAATTTTGCAGATAGTCTTTAATCTGTAATCTGGGTAGAATTGCTTTTATGAGCGAAGAAAAGAAAGCTGTTGTAATCGGGGGCGGTATTGCTGGTGTGCAGGCTGCCTCTTCAATAAGCGGAATGGCTGTTACGCTTGTCTCAAATGAGCCATATCTTCCATATTACAGAATGAGGATAGAGGAAGTTCTTGGTGGTAAGGAGCCAGAGGCTTTATACATCCATCCTCAGAGTTGGTATGAAGAGAAGTGTATAGAATATATCTCTGGTACTGTTGTTGCTATTTCGAAGGGCTTTGTGAGTCTTTCAGATGGTAGGGAAATTCCTTACGATAAGCTTCTGATAGCAACAGGAAGCGCTGCCCGCTCACTGAATCTTCCAGGAGGGAGAAAGCAAGGCTGTGTTCTGAGGACAATGACAGATGCAATCTCACTTAAGACCTGCCTGAAGGATGCGAAGAGCTTCACTGTTATAGGGGGAGGGCTTCTAGGACTTGAAGCTGCTTGTTCCGTTGCTGATGATTTCAATATTCCTGTGAGTGTTATTGAAACAGCCCCATATATTCTTCCTAGACAGCTCGATGAGGAGTCTGCAAAGCTTTTACAGGCAAAACTACAGGAAAGAGGTGTCAATGTAATAGTATCAGGAGAGACGGAGAGTGCAGATGATAGCTATGTTTATCTTAAAGATGGCAGGAAGATAGCATCCGATGTCCTATGCTTTTCAGTTGGGGTAAATCCTGGTAAGGAGCTGGCAGAAAAAGCCGGAATCAAAACCAATAGAGGAATCATTATAGATAGCCATATGCAGACTTCTATGGAGAATGTATATGCAGCAGGAGATGCTGCAGAGCTTGATGGAAGAACATTCGGTCTCGCAATGCACGCTCGTGAGATGGGAAGTGCAGCCGCAAAAGCGATGATGGGCGAGAGTGTGGAGTATGTTCCTTCTGAGCCTTCCTCTCTTCTCAAGATAGCTGGTATAGATGTTGTCTCTCTTGGTGCTCTTGAAGGTGTGAAGAAGGTGGAGACAGATGGTGACAAGCGCCGTACATTCTTCGTCCAGAATGGAATTCTCAGAGGAGCTGTTCTTATAAACGACAAGGCTTCAATGATGAAGGTGAAATCCCTTATAGGGAAGGAATTCTGAGATGCATTTCTCTATTGATAGCAACATAGCTCTTAAAAGACTTCATTTTGATAAAATAGCTGATGTTCCGGAGACGCTGAAGAATGACCTGATAGAAACTGCGGGAAGAATGCTTTCTGATCCTATGGATTATCTTCCGCTCTCTTTATATAAGGATTTCAGTCGTACAGGGAACAGGGAGAATTATGAAACACCTTATTTCAGAAAGAGAATAAGACTTTCCACGCTTGTCATTGCAGAGCTTATAGAGGATAAGGGCAGATTCATGGATCGTATCGAAGATGAGATATGGTCTCTTCTTGGTGAGCCTGGATGGGTGCTTCCTCCTCATAATACTTATGTTAGGGATACACCGACGCTTCCTGTTCCTGATACAGGCCGTCCTGTTCTTGATTTATTTGCACTGGAGAGTGGAGAGATCGTAGCGCTAGCTCTTAATCTGCTTGAGGCTAAGCTGACACCTTCCCTTGCTCTGACTATAGAGAGTGAGATAAGAAAAAGGATAATAGATCCATATCTTTCCTCCTGGTTCTGGTGGATGGGCTGGAAAGGGGAAGAGAAGCTCAATAACTGGACAGTTTGGTGTACCCAGAACCTTCTCCTTGCTGCGTTTGCTATAAGGCTATCACAAGATGAATATCATCAGATTCTGGATAAAGCATTATCATCTCTTTCTGATTGGTACTCTCAGTATGGAGATGATGGCTGCTGCGATGAAGGTGCACATTACTGGCATGCGGCAGGACTTTGTTTCTGGGGAGCCATAAGAATTGTCAATGAAGTATCTGGCGGAGCGCTGGAAAGGCTTTTCAAGGAAGATAAGGCGAGGAATATAGCTTCTTATATCACGAATATGCATATAGAAGGTGAGTGGTATATCAACTTCGCAGATTGTTCTCCAAAGGCTGGGGAACTTGGTGCAAGGGAGTACCTTTTCGGTAAAGATGTCTCTGATAATACTCTCATTCGCCAGTCAATGCTTGATTTCAGAGAGCATATAAGAAGGCTTGAAGCTGGCGAGAAGCTTCCTTTTGATGATAACCAGTACAACCTCTGGTATAAGTGGCTGAAGTATAGATATGCCTCTGAGCTTTCCCTGAATGAGCTTCCGGATGCGGAAGAAGCAAAGCCATATGTTTACTATCCTAGTGTTGGCATCTCGATTTACAGGAAAGGAAAAACCCTTCTTGCCGTCAAGACTGGCTGCAATGATGACAGCCACAATCATAATGACACCGGCAGTATGATACTCTCTATCGGTTCTCATCCTGTGCTTGTGGATATCGGGGTGGAGACATATACAAGAAAAACTTTCTCTTCTGAACGTTATACTCTTCTTCCAATGCAGAGTCTTTATCATAATGTTGTGAACTTCGATGGCGTTGGACAGTCAGCCGGAAGAGAGTATAAAGCTACAGAGGTTATATCCTGCAAGGATGGGATAGAGATGGAGCTTGCTCATGCTTATCCTGAAGGAACAGTAGAGAGTTATAAGAGAAAGGTTCTCTTCTCTGAGAATAGGATTCAGTTCTCAGAGATAGTTCGGAATGGAAAGAATCCTGTTCTGTCTTTGATAGTAATGGACAAACCTGTTATTGAAGAGGGCAGTGTATCGGCTGAGAAGTGGAGAATATCATTTGAGAATGCGGATGATATAAAACTGGAGAGATTGGATATAACCGACAACAGACTCAGAATCGCTTGGCCTGATAAGCTTTATAGATTGCTTATATCTTTCAGTTCGAAACTTGATTGGAGCGTGGAGATATAATTTCTCTTAATTGACAATCAGCTATCAATGAAGGAGATTGAGCAAAGAGAAGCACCGCAGTTAGCGGCAGCTTCGTTTGCAGTAAGAAAGTCGTTCTCTCTTGAACGGGTAGCGGAACGACTTTTTCATATCGGAAACTTTCTTTGAATACTATCGCCATCTATTTGCACGTTGTTGTCACGATTATGGTCAGTTTTTGGGACAAAAATAAAAGACTGTTCGTCCTCTCGAACAGTCTTTTCATGCCCCGGATTTCTGATTTTCCAATTGGGGCTGACGTATCTTTTAAGTCGTCTCCACGACTGCCCAGATACATTTTCGGGGGTATCTTAGAG
>CASDRY010000041.1 GCA_949283235.1 uncultured Spirochaetales bacterium
AGCAGAACTCGGAACAATTGGTGCAACAGGAAATGGCGGAGAAGCAGGAACAGATAATATTATCTATACAGTTCCATCAGATGCAAAAGAGTTTGTGGAAAGAACTGGAATCGATGCACTTGCAGTAGCAATTGGAACTGCACATGGACTGTATCCCAAAAACAAGAAACCAGAACTTAGACTTGATTTGCTAAAGGAAATCAAATCGCTGATTAGTATTCCTCTTGTTCTTCATGGAGGTTCAGATAATCCAGATGAGGAAATAGCAGAAGCAGTAAAGATTGGAATCTCAAAAGTCAATATCTCTAGTGATATCAAATCTGCTTTCTATAAGAAATGCAGAGAAGTCCTCACTGATCAGACACTTAGAGAACCTAATGTAATATATCCCCCATGTATTAAGGCAATGGAAGAAGTCGTAAATCACAAACTCAAGCTGTTCAACGCAGTAGGAGCTGCAAGATTTTATTGAAAGAGAGGAATCAATCATGGCATTAGTACCATTTAAAGAACTTCTTGACGATGCCAGGAAGCACCATTATACAGTAGCCGCCTTAAATGTTCTTAATCTCGAGACAGCTCAAGCTGTTGCATATGCAGCAGAGAAGTCTAATTCTCCTGTAATAATGCAAGTATTTCATGAACATTTAGGGCATTCAGGTGCAGACTACATGGCAGCAATTGCTGAAGTTCTTTCAAAACACATCTCAGTACCTATTAGTCTCAGTCTTGACCATGGCCAAAGCTATGCTCAAGCAGTGGAATGTATTGAAAGTGGATTCAGTGGTGTCATGATTGATCTTTCTGCAGATGATTACAAGAAAAATGTTTCTGAAACGAGGAAAGTAGTTGACATTGCTCATAAAAAGGGAATTTCCGTCGAAGCAGAACTTGGTAAAGTAATTAGCGCTGAATCATCTGCAGAAGAAATAAGCAAGGGAATGACAGACCCTGACATTGCAGTACGTTTTATAGAAGATACAGGAATAGATGCACTTGCTGTTTCTATTGGAACTGCACACGGATTCTACGCAGAGAAACCTAGAATTGATTTTGAAAGACTTGAAAAAATCATCAAATCAACAGATTGTCCAATTGTAGTTCATGGGGGGTCCAATACTCCTGATGAGGATATCATACAAATGGTAAAACTTGGTATCTGCAAGCTTAATATCGGAACAGATCTAATGATGGGTTTTGAACAAGGAATCAGAAAAATTCTAGCCTCTTCCCAAGATTTCATAGATCTTCAGAAAGTACTGGAAAGCGGACGAAATGCAGAAATTGAGGTATGTCTGCAGAAATTCAGTCTTCTTAATAAATTCAGGACATAAAACAATAAGGAGGAAATATGTTCAGGAAAGGTATTGTCTTCGTTCTCATTTCATTAATAACAATGGGAACTATTTTCGCAGGAGGTTCGTCAGAAGACAACACACCTGTTGCAACTGTTGACACTACAGATTTATCTCATGATGAACTTGTTGCAGCAGCACAGGAGGAAGGTACTCTTGTTGTGTATGGAGTCCATTCTTACATCGAACATGCATGCCGTGCTTTCGCTGAAAAGTATGGAATTGATGTTCAGTGGACGCAGCTTGGTGAAACCGAAATGATCAGCAAGATTACTGGAGAATGTGCAGGTAAAGTTGAGGGAGGAGCTGATCTTGTATTTGCACAAGATGGTGCCAGAATATGGGGAGAAATGGTTAACCAAGGATACATTTACAATTGGACTTCAGAACGTCTTGGTGCGCTTACAGGGAATCCCGATATGTCTCTCAGTGTTTTTGAATATTCCTGCAAAGGCTTCATTTACAATGATGAATTAACAGGTGATGCACCATATCTCACAAACATATGGATGCTGACAGATCCTCAATACTATGGTCTGTTTACAATGAAGGATCCGTATTCAGAAGGTGTAAACTTCAATTTCCTCACAATGCTTACAACAGAAGAAAATGCAGCTCTTCTCGCAGAGGCATATCGTGACTACTATGGCAAGGATATTGAATTAACAACTGAGAATGCAGGTTATGAGTTCATAAAGATGCTTTATCAGAATGGAATCGTTCTTGGCACATCTGATACTAAGATTTCAGAAGCTGTAGGTGCAAAGGGACAGGAAAAGACATGGGTTGGACTTTTCAGTATGCAGAGATTTGCAACAGCTGCAGATAAGAACCTTGCTCTTGCAATGAATTATGATATGGAGCCTTTTGCTGGTTTCTACTACCCTATCTATTCCATAATTCCTAGCAACTCAAGACACATCAACGCAGCAAAACTTTTTGTCGAATTCATGCTCAGCGAAGAAGGTTGGCAGTTCTGGGAAGGAAATGTTGGTGACTATAATGCCAACAAAGCACTTCCATATGCAGGAGACGTTTCATTCGATGAATGGGCAAAAGTTTCTGTAATGGAAAATATGGAATATTGCTTCAATAACAGAGCAAAAGTCGAAGATTTCATTCAGAGCGTCAGCAACTGAAAATCAACGCAAAATTACTGGCTGTCCTCTGTTTTTCAGAGGATAGCTTTTTTAAAGGATACTTGAATGGCAATCAAATCATACAAAGCACGAAATTTTCTGAGAAAACCACAGAATATTATTCTCATAGTGCTTGCAATAATCCTTTCATACCTTGTTCTTGTACCATTCATATATATTCTCAGTGACACTTTTTCAGTACACCCATCTGAGATAATGAGAATACCAGGAAGTCGGGTTGGGGAATTTACATTATATCATTGGGGTAAGATTTTTGCCTCATCTGATAGCTATAGTACTTTTGTTGAACCACTGATACATTCGCTTACATGTGCAATTGGAGCGTGTATTGTTGCGATAGGTATTGGCGGAGTCTTTGCATGGCTAGCAATACGAACCGATATGCGGTGGAAGAAAATCATGACGACATTGTTCATCATGCCATACATTATGCCTTCTTGGACGCTAGCTCTTGCATGGAATAATTTCTTCAAAAACTCTCTTGTTGGAGGTGTTCCTGGAATATTTACAGCAATTACAGGAATAAGTACTCCAAATTGGTTCGCTTATGGCCCCTTTCCAATCATTATAGTTACAGGAATCCATTATGCACCATTCGCTTATATACTCATCGGTGGAATCCTAAGAAATATGGATTCCAATCTTGAAGAAGCAGCACTTGTTATGAAGACTTCAAGGACAAGACTGATGTTCAGGATTACGATTCCTCTTGTTACACCTGCGGTTTTATCAACATTCATATTGGTATTTTCATCAGGAATGAGCTCATTCGGAACACCTCAATTTCTTGGTCTACCAGTAAAGTACTATGTACTTACTACACAGATGTATAGGAATCTTAATGGGACAAACCCAGGGCTTGGATATGCTATTGCGCTGATCCTAATTGTAATCAGCTTAATAATAATGGGAGTAAATCAGCTGATTCTTGGAACAAGGAAATCATATACTACAGTATCAGGAAAGAGCTCAAACTTCTCGCTTATTAGGCTCAAAAAGCTAAGGCTTCTTATTTCCATAGTCATGCTGGTTTTCGTTTTCATGATAACAATTATTCCTCTCATCAGCTTTGCAATTGAGTCACTAATTACAGTACCTGGTGACTATTCTCTTTCAAATATGTCATTCAGATACTGGACAGATTCTGATCTTGCTCTTACGCAAGGTGTTCTTGTTAATCCGACTGTTTGGAGAGCAATCAGAAATTCAGTAATTCTTGCTGTATGCTGTGCTGTTGGAGCAGGTACAATAGGTTGTTTAGCTGGTTATTCAATTGTAAGAAGATGGGGCTCGAAATTATCAACATACGTGAACAATCTTACATTTATTCCTTATCTGATTCCAAGTATGGCATTTTCCGCTATATATCTCTCAATGTTTGCAAAAAGTCATGGTCCGATACCTGCGCTATATGGAACTTTCGCACTCCTTATAATCATAGGAACTGTGAAATACTTACCTATGGCTTCTAGGTCAGGAGTAAATTCAATGTTCCAAATCAGCACGCAGATTGAAGAAGCCGCAATAGTTATGGGAGTACCATGGTGGAAACGAATGACAAGAATACTTATCCCAATTCAGAAAGCCTCTATTGTTTCTGGCTATCTGTTACCTTTTACTTCATGCATGAGGGAACTTGATCTTTTCGTACTTTTATATACTCCTTCATCAATACTGCTTACAACAGTTCTTTTCCAATATAACAGTAAGGGGTTTGATCAGTATGCAAATGCAATAACTCTGATAATAATTCTCTTGGTTGTTGTAGGAAATGCCATTGTCAATAAACTTACAGGAGCTTCAATAGCAAAAGGCGTAGGAGGTTGAAAAAATGCCAGAAATAGTGCTTAAAGGAGTTACAAAACGATTCGGGAAATCAGTTGCAGTAAACAGTCTCGATCTTGTCATAGATGATGGAGCTTTCGTCACGCTTCTAGGACCATCAGGCTGCGGGAAAACAACAACACTTCGAATGATTGCGGGGCTAGAAACTCCGACAGAAGGAGAAATATACATAGGAGGAAATCTTGTATTCTCATCGGAAAAAGGAGTCGATGTTTCCACTGATAAAAGAAACATAGGATTTCTTTTCCAGAATTATGCATTATGGCCTCATATGACAGTAAGAAAGAACATTACATTCGGTCTTGAGAATCTGAAATGGAGCAAAGCTGCTATCAATGAAAGACTTGAAGAACTTCTGCATCAGATGCATATAAAAGAATATGCAGACAGATATCCATCAGAACTTTCAGGTGGACAGCAGCAAAGAGTTGCTATTGCTAGAACATTGGCTTCAAAACCTTCCCTGCTCCTTATGGATGAACCTCTTTCTAATCTTGATGCAAAGCTTAGGCTTGATATGAGAGCAGAACTTAAAAAACTCCACGCAGAGACTGGGTCAACATTTGTTTATGTTACTCATGATCAGCAGGAAGCAATGTCTCTTTCTACTAGGGTTTGTCTAATGAAACAAGGTGTACTTCAGCAATACAGCGCTCCTCTTGAAGTATATGGAAGCCCTGCAAATATGTTTACAGCAGATTTTGTTGGAAGCCCTTCCATAAACTTCATCGATGTAGAACCAACGATTACCTCATCAGAGCTTATTCTTGAGGCTGATGGATTTACAATTAATTTCACACCTGAAAAATGGCAAGATGTAAATAATATCAAAAATGGGGCTAAGCTGGTTTTGGGAGTAAGACCTGAAATGATACAGGTATCGGAGGAAGGAAAAACCTCTGCAGATATTGACTCATCACTACCATATGGTATGGAAACTGTTCTTTGTCTCAAAGTTTCGAACATGACTTTACTTGCTGTCGTGTTTGGAAGCATAGATTTTAAACATCGCGAGAAAGTATTCATCAATTTTGAAGGCTCGAAAATATGTCTTTTTGATAAAGAAACGGGCAATCTGATTACAAAAGGATCAGCACAATTTATCTAAATAAAGAAAATGGCGGTTGAACTATAAATTCTTCCGCCATTTTTAATTTTACTCAAATAGCTGATGATAATCCGCCCCTATCTCCTTAGCTTTGGAGGGCTTCTGCATTATGTCATAAAGGGACTTCGGAATAGCAATCTCCCTGCCAATCAGAGGTTCGACAATCTCACTGAATTTTGCAGGATGTGCTGTTGATACAACAACAGAATATGCCTCTTCAACATGATCCCTTCTCACCCTCTCTCCGCAGGCTGTGTGAGGACAGATTACATATCCGCTTTCATCATAGACTTCCTTGATGGTCTTTCTTATCTCATCATCCGAAACTGAATATGCACTTACATTCGCTCTGAAGCTCTCCACGTCAGGGAACATCGCAAAGAGCCTCTCGATGTTTGAAGGAGCTCCGACATCCATTGCATTTGCAAGGGTCATTACAGATGGACGTGGTTCATAATTACCGCTTTCAAGATAATCAGTTATTGGCTTATTTGCATTTGCAGCCAGCACAATCCTCTTAATCGGTGCGCCCATCGCTTTTGCCCAATATGCTCCTGTTGCATTGCCGACATTTCCAGAAGGAATAACAAAGACAGCATCCTCGCCATATCTTAGCTTGTAGATTGAGGAGGCATAAACATAATAAGCCATCTGAGGAAGGAGCCTTCCAAGATTGATTGAATTAGCACTGGAAAGCCCTGAGAGAGATGGATCCATGAAAGCTTCCTTCACCATTCTCTGGCAATCATCGAAAGAACCTTCAACCTCGTAGCTTGAGACATTGCCATCCCAGCCTGTGAGCTGCATTCTCTGCCTCTTTGCAACTCTTCCTTTCGGGAAAAGCACCTTCACTGAAAGATGATTCCTGCCATGGAAAGCAGAGGCGACAGCCCCTCCCGTATCTCCAGAGGTAGCAACAAGGATTGTTATCTCCTCATTTCTTCTCTCAAGAAGCTTCTCCATTGAGAATGCCAGAAAGCGTGCACCGAAATCCTTGAATGCCGCTGTAGGTCCGAAATAAAGCTCAAGTGTATCCTTTCCGTTTTCAGTATGGAAAGGAACGGGGAATGAAAAGGCATTCCTGCAGATATTCTCAAGCTCTCCCTCAAGCTCATCTCCAGCAAAGTATGGTAAAAGTGCCTGATACATCGCATACCATGCACCCTTTGTGAGGGTAAATGTCTCTGGAATAGATGGGATGCTTTCAGGTATGAAAAGACCTCCATCCGGGGCAAGGCCCTTGAGAATTGCTTCAGATGCGGAAAATGATTCCCCACCTTTTGATCTAGTTGAAATGAATCTCATCTTTCCTCCTTATACCTTCGATCCAAGATAGGCGCTCAAACGGAGTATATCAGCAAAAACTCCGCCTGCAGTTACCTCAGGTCCTGCTCCTGGTCCTTTTATGACAAGAGGCTGGCTGTCGTAGCGTCCCGTCCTGAATGAAATGACGTTATCAGTACCTTTAGCCTGTGAGAAAGGATGATCCAATGGATATTCTTTCAAGGAAACCGAACATACCCCATCCTCAACCTTTCCAACGTATCTCAATTTCATTCCTTTCTTCTCAGCTTCCTTGTACAATGAAAGCATTTTTGCATCCATCTTCGGAAGTTCTTCAAGGAACTCTTCTATTGAAAGCTCCCTCATCTCCTCAGGCACCAATGATTCCACATCAATATCACTGGTTTCTGTTGTATAGCCAAGCTCACGTGCAAGAATTACAGTCTTCCTAGCTACATCCATACCTGAAAGATCATCCCTTGGATCCGGCTCTGTGTATCCAAGGCTCCTTGCCTTCTTCACAAGCTCTGAGAATGGGATACTACCATCGTACTCCGAGAAAAGCCAGCAAAGGGTGCCGGAAACCATGCCTTCAACGCTTATAACCCTGTCACCAGTCTCCCTGAGATCCTTAAGCGTGCAGATTACAGGAAGTCCTGCTCCGACAGTGGTTTCATAGAGGAATTTGCGTCCCGTCTTCCTGACACTCTCCATCAAACTCTTATAGTACTCATAAGGACCAGCACCCGCTTTCTTGTTAGGAGTTATGACATGGAAGCCATTCTCTATGAACTTAACATACTGCATTGCCCTCGCCTCCGAGGAAGTGCAGTCAATAATAACCTTGTGAGGATAGTACTGGGCAGCTATATGATTGAGGAATATACCTTCGTTATAGGCAATTGCTTCCTTTCTGAACTTCTCCTTCCAGTCTGAAAGATCAATACCCTCCTCTGAAAGGAGCATCTTCTTAGAAGTCGCGATACCACGCACTCTGATATCCAGATCGAACTCTCTCTTGAGCCTCTCGCTTTCAGCAGCAAGCTGATCAAGGAGCGTTCCTCCGATATTACCTGGCCCGAAAAGTCCTACAGACAATGTCTGCTGGGAGAGGAAGAATACAGAATGCAGCGCTCTTAGAGCTCTACCGCTCTCATCTGCTTTTATCACAGCACTGATATTCCTCTCGGAAGAGCCCTGCGCAATAGCGCGAACATTAACCCCTGCGCGCCCAAGGGAGGAAAGGAAGGCTCCTGCCGTACCTGTGTGTCCAGGCATCCCCTCGCCGACTGCTGCTATGATCGCAAGATCAGTCTCTGAATCAATCGCGCTGATACCCTTCTCCGCAAGCTCATGGGAGAATTCAGCTTTTATAGTTCTTACAGCATCGGATGCCTGCTTCTGCGGAACGCAGAAACAGATCGAATACTCTGATGAAGCTTGCGAGATTAAGATAACTGAAATTCTTTCATTGCGAAGAGCTGTGAAAAGACGAGAGGAGAATCCAGGGACTCCCGACATTCCAGAACCTTCTACGTTTATCATGGCAACATTTCTCACAACGGAGAAAGCCTTCACAAGAAGACCATCATCGACAGCATTTCCTGTTATCTCAGTTCCACTCTCATTCATATCCCCCCAGCATCTGAGAGTTACTGTAATACCAGCATCTGCTGCGGGCTGGAATGACTGGGGATGGATTATAGGAGCTCCGAAGAAGGACAGCTCTGTAGCTTCGCTATATGTGAGATGCTTTATTACCTTCGCGGAAGGAACATCCTTTCTTGAAGCTGTGCAGAGAGGAGAACGGGAATTCCAGAAAGTGACAGGAACTTTATGTGCTGCCGCGATAAGAGCTGCAGTATACTCACTCTCTCCTTCCTTTCTGGCCTTTCCTGATGCATCTGTCGAGACTTTGATTCTGTAAAGCTCTCCAGTAACAAAAACAGCACCTTCAGGGAAAGATGGAGCATCAATTGCCTCTCGTGGTGTGATTATAGTATTCGGAATACCTGCTTCGAGAAATGCTGATGATAGAATCCAGGATAGAAATGATGTTGTAAGTTCCCCCATGAACTTACCAGCAGCCTCTGGAACATCTTTCATTATCCAGACAGCGCGAAGTACTTCCTCGATATCAGAAAAGGAATCATTCATCCTTTCCTGGACAGAACCAGGGGAATCAAGGGCAGTCTCTGCCAGCTCATTCCAGATGCTCTGGCTCTTTTCAAGCCTGCTCCAGAGTTTCTCTTCGTTATCAGCTGCTGCTGCGAGAAGTCCATCAAGCTGGTAATCAGAAGCAGAGACAGGGGAGAGCACGAAAACTTCAGTCTTCACCGCCTCCTCTTTAAAAAGCGCAATCAGTTTCTTCACTCCCTGAGGATGGGAGAGCATTGAGCCCTCGAGGGCATGGATACGGACTGAATTCATAATATTATCTCCATATTCGGGAAAAGCTCCCTTTCGGGAGCTTCTTTACCGGAATAAGCGGGTTTATACCACTTTCTCGATCTTTCCGCTTCTGAGGCAGCGTGTGCAAACCTTGATAGTTCTTGGTGTGCCGTTGATGAGAGCCTTCACTGAAACGAGATTGGGCTTGAATGTGCGCTTCTTGGTCACGCCGATATGCTGACCGACACCACCCTTCTTCTTAGCCTGTCCCTTGCGAGGAACAATGCTTCCAGAAATAGTTCCCTTGCCGCAGATATCACATCTTCTTGCCATGTTATCATCCACCTTATATTGTTGTCTGAAAGAGAGGCTTCCTTCAAGGATGCCAGTCACAGCTAAGAGACTATACCTGAACGCAAGGTATTTGTAAATAGCCCTGAAAAGTATATCATTGTGAATATGAGGTTAACAGTCCTTACACTTGATGAATCACCCCGCCTGGAATGGAGGAGGGAACTGACACGCTACTACCAAGAGACAGGGGATTGGAGCATCTATTCCCTCTTTCCGGGGATAATCATCAGCCTCAGCGATCTTTTCGACTCTGATATAGATATAGGAGATGGATACTATACATTCTCTCCAGAGCCTGTTTTCAATGGCTTTGCGTATGTGCTGCCAGTCAGGACTGGGAAAACCAGATTCGATACCGAGGGATTATTCATCTCAAAGAAACAGCCCCATTACAGCTTTCCCGAAATAAAGACAAGCGTCAGTAGCGTAATGCTTGTGGAGGCTGAAAACGATAGATACCGAATCATTCGTTCCCGGAGGCTAAGAAAGGACAGAGCTTATTGACAGGGCATTTATCACAAAGCGGCTTTGCCTTGCATGTCGTGCGGCCATGGAGATTCAGAACCATAGACATCCTGCTCCAGAGAGATGAAGGAAACCTTTCCCTTATCTCCTTTGCAGCTTTGTTCCTGTCAGTTGTATCTGTAAAGCCAAGGCGCGATGAGACTCTTACGAAATGGGTATCTGCTATAACAGCTGGAAGAGACAGCACATGATCGAGATAGCAGGATGCGGTCTTCTCCCCTATTCCAGGCAGCGCTTCAAGCTCCTCCTGTGTTTCAGGCAGTCCATGCTCCGCGATATATCTTGAGACTTCCTTTATCCTGGGAGCTTTTGTCCTTGAAAGCCCTGCAGGACGTATTAGAGCTTCAATCTCTCCCACATCTGCAGAAGCGACATCCTTTGCTTCAGGAAAGGAGGAAAAGAGAGCGGAAGCTGCTTTTACAGCCTGCTTATCAGTTGTGGAAGCACTCAGCATGACAGTTACAAGGAATCTCCAAGGATCGCTTTCTTTGATGAAGGAAATCTCTTTTGGAGAAATTTTATCAAGTATTTTCCAGATTGTGTTGACGTTGTTATCCATTATCCCTATAATGCCACCTTGTACGGGATGTCGCCTAGCGGCTATGGCGCCTGCTTTGGGAGCAGGATATCGATGGTTCGAGTCCATTCATCCCGACTAAGGAAAAAGAGAAGCAAGCCCCATATCGAAAGAATGGGGTTTTCTCATCTCGTTTTGCTCTCTATAATCCAGATAGATGAAAAAGGTTCCGGTTTTTCTGTTTCTGCTTCTTATTCCACATCTCTTCTACGGAGCCATATTTCCAGGCTATGACTTCACCTTCTTTGAGACTGTCTCATCGAATTCCCTTATGTCCTTAGAAGGTGATTACCTCGGTCTCGATTACACAGGTTATGGTTTTATCGGAGAGGAAGCGAGAACAGGTATCTATCTACGAATAGGAATACAAGCACCATACTCCAGTCTTATCTCAATATTCTCAGGAGAAGAGACAGATACTGAAAAGCTGCAGGAAAGCCTCGAGAAGTCATTCACGCTGTCACTGAATGCAGGTCCATCTTTCAGGAAAGCTATCGGAGACGATGCAATCTGGTATATGGGACTGGGAGCCGCATTCAATCTCGACTACAAAGACAGAGAATCGATGCTCTCCGATACGAAGCATACGTTGCTGTATATGGATTTCGGTTTTGATTCAGATATCGGGATAAGAATAGATGTTGAAGATACGACAACTCTGAGAATAGGAGTGCACTCTGCATTTACGATCTTCTCGATCAATCTCAACATACTATCCCCCAGAACAGGAGATGGTTCAAGCAGCACTGAAGCCAGCATGATACCGAATGTATTCCTTCCAGAGGGAGAGAAACAGCCATTCCAGGCTGAAGGCTATATAAGCTTAGGGCACACCTTCAGGAAAGACTGGAACGAGAAGAGGATGAAATACATCATCACAACCTCTGAGCCATTCAGCGGAATGCTCATAGAGATGGATGAAGAATAATTCACTGCGTATTGCTGTTATCCTGAATATCCACAACCTCGGCATCGGTCGGGCGTGGGATATGGCGTTTGATGAAAGGAATGAAGCCGGAGTATACCTTCTGGAATTCCTCCTCGCTCTCTTTCAGGGCAGCCTGCCAGACAGGACCGAAGCCAGGGCTGTTTATAGTAAGGCGATCAGCAGCTTTCTGGAGCACCTGCAGGCGCTGCATTTCCTTTCTGCCAGGTTTATCACGGAGAGCGAGAAGAGAGACACGAAGATTCTCATTGATCTTCTTCAGCTCTTCATTCTCATCACGCACTTTCTTAAGTCCCTCAGCTTCAAGCTCCATGCGATCAGAGAGCATGTTCTTGTATTTCTGAACTTCCTTTTTCTTCTCATCGTTGACCTTTCCGATCTTCGAGGAGAAGTAAACAGCGACAACAGCAGCTATGATCAAGCCCACACCAAGGCCATAAATAAACATATCCATATCCCGATGATACCCTATTCCATCCAGCTCTTCCACCCTGAGAAAAACTATGTTACACTTCTCTCACCTATAGAACGGCTCATCTGAAGCCTCTTGGAGCAAACCTTTTAATTGGGATCGGGAATAGCTTTAGCGGCATTGCTCCCTATCGGGAACAGAAAGCGGGCAACAATGATCCCCCCCCTTGAACACTAGTTCAAGAGCAACCAGCAGCCGTCTCTATAGGACTTTTTTAGAGGATTTATGAACAAGGAAGAAAGCCTCAGATCAATAAGATACATCAAAGTTCCAACTGGAATGAGAGTCGAAAGTGAGACATTTCGCTTAGACCCTAACATCATGCTGCCGGTACAGCTGCAGCCAGGGGTAATGCAGCTTACTCCTGATGGAATCTCTCTTGAATCAATCGTCTCAGGAATGCTGACACTTATAGCATATGATGAGAATCATAAGGATGTCTCCTATTACAAAGACTTCGTCCTCACGATCGATCCAATGCTTCCTGACAAGCTCTGCAAAGCAGCTATAGCTAAGGAAGAACAGAAGGATTACGACTTCTCAGAAGAGCTTTTCCTTGCTGTCTATCATTTGCTGCCACAGCCCGCTTCCTGTATCAACCTTGCAACTCTCTACTCATACAGAGCAGTAGATGCAAGGGATAAAGGCGATGATGAAAAGGAAGATGAATTCCTGCTCTCAGCGAAGCGTACCCTCTCAGATGGTCTCAGAAGATTCGGAGAGAACGAGGATGTGCTTGCTGAGATCTCATCATTCGAAGCTTTCATGGGCAACCTAGAGGAGTCGAAGGAGTATCTTGATAGATACATGGCTGTCGCAAAGGAAGGAGAGAAGAAGCAGGAAATGAAGAAGCTTCTCTCCAAGATTGAGCTTCAGCTGGAGAATGATGAAGAGATCAAGGAAGCATATGACTTCATTATGCTGGGCAATAATGAAAAGGCAATTGCTGCTGCTGAGAAGTTCATAGCTAAGAATCCGAAGGTCTGGAATGGATACTTCCTGAGGGGATGGGCCCTGAGAAAGGAAGGCAGATTCGAAGATGCAAGAAAAGATCTGATGAAGTGCCTTGAGCTTGGAGAGCGCAGTGCTGATATCTACAACGAGCTCTCGATTGATGAGCTTGAGGTCGGAGACAGGGAACTTGCCAAGACATATCTTGAAACAGCAGCTGATCTCGATCCTGAAAACCTTACAGTTGCCTCAAACCTCTCCTACCTCTATCTTCAGGACTCACAGCTCGATGAAGCGAGGGAGTATCTCGAGAAGGCAAGGTTCCTCTCTGGCAATGACGAGATAGTGAAGAATCTCATCGAGGAATACGAGAAGAAAACCGGGGAGAAGATCGGAGAACTCATCCATGAGGAGATTGTCCATGATGATAGCCATGAGGATGAGGACGATGATGCCTATGCTGCAGAAATTGCCGAAATAGAGAAAGATGGTATACCCGATGAGGAGGAGTGCCACTGCGGTCACCACCATCATCACCATCACGAGGAGGAATGATGATTTCCTATTCAGAGACGGAAACAGAGAAAGCTGGATATGATTTCGGAAAGACTCTCAAGCGTGGAGATGTAATCTCATTGATAGGCACGCTCGGAGCTGGAAAGACTGTTCTTGCAAAGGGTATTGCCAGATCATTGGGAATAGAGGAGGCTATCGTCTCCCCTACTTTCACAATCGTTCAGGAATACAATGGAAGGGAAAAGCTCTACCATCTTGATCTCTACAGGCTCTCAGGAGAGGATGAATTTGAATCGATGGGAGGAGAGGATTTCCTGTATCCTGATGGAATCACACTGATTGAATGGGCGGAGAAGATCGGAGATATGATGCCTCCAGATGCCTATAAAGTAACGATCTCCATCCTTGAAGATGGTTCCAGAAGCATCGAAATCGAAGGAGGAAGATAATGAATATTCTTGTCGCAGACACCTCCACAGAGGTTCTTTCAATCGCTCTTTTTACTGAGAATACATATGAAGAAAGACTTGTTGATGGAAACTTCTCACACTCAGAGAACCTTCTTCCTGAGATAGAGGAGCTCTTGAAAAGAGCTGGAATAGGAATGAAGGATCTCGAGCTTTTGATAGTCTCCAAAGGTCCAGGATCATTCACAGGACTTAGAATTGGAATGGCTTCGATGAAAGGTATTTCATCAGCCCTGTCAATTCCTCTTGTATCTGTTCCAACGCTGGATGCCATCGCTGAAGCTGTGGGGATATACCCTGGTGCTATAATCTCTGTTATCGATGCGAAAAGAAGGAAATTCTACATCTCGATGAAGAAAGGAGGAGAAACGATACTTCCAGACACAGACGGAGATGCCGCTACAGTTATTCCCCTCCTGAGAAAAGAGACTCTTCCGATACTCATAACAGGTCCAGATGCCCTGCTCTTTTCTGATAAGATCGGAGAGATAGATGAAGCTATTCCAGTAATAGCAGATCCTGAAGCACCAAGGAATATATCGAAAGCATTGCTGTCACTTGGACTGAATAAATACAGGACAAAAGGAGCTGATGATATAGGAGAAGGTCCTGTATATATAAGACGCTCAGACGCAGAAGAAGCCCTTGAGAAGAAAATAAAGGAGAGAAAAGATGGAGTGTGATGTATTGGTAATCGGATGCGGGCCTGCAGGTCTCTCTGCAGCTGGATACGCTGCTCGCGCAGGCTACAATGTGCTCGCAATAGATTCACTGGCACCGGGGGGACAGCTTCTTTACATAGACGAAATTGAAAACTACCCAGGGTATGAGAAGGTATCAGGATATGCGCTTGCTGAGAATTTCGAAAAGCAGGCAACATCTTTCGGTGTGAAAATCGAGTTCTGGGGAGCTCTTGATATCGATAAAGATGGAAATCTCTTCAAAGTGAAAACCACTGGGGAGGATATCACAGCAAAGGCCGTGATCTTCGCAACAGGGGCCGCTCATCGCCACCTTGGATGCCCAGGAGAAGAAGAGTACCAGGGAAAGGGTGTAAGCTACTGCGCAACATGCGATGGCCCATTCTTCAAAGGAAAGAAGATTGCAGTTGTTGGAGGTGGTGACACAGCCTTAACAGATGCGCTTTATCTCTCAAAGCTGGGAAGCGAAGTGCATATAATCCACAGAAGGAATGAGTTCAGGGGACAGAAAGTCCTTCAGGACAGAGTGAAAGCCAAAGACAATATCTTCCTCCACCTCTCTTGCAATG
Source organism: uncultured Spirochaetales bacterium (assembly GCA_949283235.1). GTDB lineage: Bacteria > Spirochaetota > Spirochaetia > Sphaerochaetales > Sphaerochaetaceae > Ornithospirochaeta. Next base: position 15,222 of record CASDRY010000041.1, read on the forward strand.
TGGAGAGAATCAATGGAGATGGAAAAGGTGTCACATCTGTCTCATTAACAGATGGGACGGAACTGGAAGTGAATGCTGTATTCATCTTTGTTGGCATTACACCGAACTCACAGCTTCTTGAGGATTTTGCAGAGATGTCAGGAGGCTTTGTCATCACAGACAATCATATGAGAACGACAGTGCCTGGCCTATTCGCGGCTGGAGATGTGAGAACAACTCCTTTCAGGCAGGTTGTGACGGCAGCTGGAGATGGAGCTGCAGCAGCTCACGCGGCAGATGAATACATACAGAATCTTCAATAATGATTTCAGGCCCCTCTTCATGAGGGGTATTCTTTTCTTAAAAGCGAACAATACAAAAACCGCCCTATCATCATAAAAATGGGCAAGAAAACGCATAAGTAATGACACCTTCGCGCATGTTTTTCCTTGCCTTTATGAATTGCTTGAACGATAATCTAAAACATGAATATCCTGATGGTTTCAAGTGAGGCTGTCCCCTTTTCAAAGTCAGGGGGACTGGCTGATGTTTTAGGTTCGCTGTCCCCCGCTCTAGCAAAAAGAGGCGAGGATGTACGGATTTTTATGCCAATGTACTCATTTATCGACCGGAAAGGGTTCAGAAAAGACATCTCCTTCTCCGTCCCGATGCTAGGTGGAAATGAAGAGGTATCTACTCTGCACAGAAAGCTGAATGGTGTTGAGTATATCGGGCTTGAGCATCCATATTTCACTCAGAGAGCTGGAATATATGGAGACACTTCTTTTACCCCATATCCTGACAATGCGGAGCGCTTCATGCTATTTGCAAAAGCTGCAGTTATCTGGTCAAAAGAATCAGGATGGACTCCAGATGTGATTCACTGCCATGACTGGACAGCAGGTTTTGTACCATTCTACTCAAAAAGAAACGGATTGAAAGCAAAGACAGTATTCACAATACACAACCTTGCTTATCAGGGGGATTTCTCCCGCTTCGATGCGGTGCTAGGAGGAGATAGATTATCTCCAGAGCTTTTCTCAGGAAAGGAAGATGGAAAGAGGCTCAATATGCTTAAGGGCGGACTTGAGCTTGCAGATAAGATAACAACAGTCTCCCCTACTTATGCTGAGGAAATACAGACGGAGAAATACGGCTGTGGCCTTGATTCTCTCCTGAGAGAAAGAAAGGAAGACCTGTATGGCATTCTCAATGGAATGGATACGACTGAATGGAATCCAAGAGCTGACAAATTGTTTCCAGAGCATTATTCCTCGAGAGATCTTTCAGGTAAGCATGAGCTGAAGAAAAGAGTTCAGGAGGAGTATGGTCTTGAGGTAAACCCTGACAGACCTCTCTTCGCGATGATTTCGAGGATTGCAGATCAGAAAGGATATGCAGAGCTTCTCGGAGGCAATCATCCAGTACTGGAGGAGCTGCTTTATCAGAATACATTCCAGCTTCTTATAATAGGAACCGGTGATAAACATTATGAGGATAAGCTTCTGCAGCTTGCAAAGCAGCATGATAACCTTGCCGTGAAGATCGCGTTCAGCGGTATCACTGCACACGAGGCGGAAGGAGCTGCTGATTTCTTCCTCATGCCATCGCGCTATGAACCCTGCGGTCTTAATCAGATGTATTCCCTTCATTATGGGACACTGCCAGTTGCACATAGGACAGGGGGGCTTGCTGACACGATTATCGATATCACGGAGCATCCCGATACAGGAACTGGTTTTTTAATGGAGAATCTTTCATCGGAGGCTATTATCGATGCTGTGAATCGTGCGGTAAGATATTATACTGATGAAAAGGATGAGATGGCAAAGGCAATAAAAAGAGCTATGACAACTGATTTATCCTGGGATAAGTCAGCTGGCGAATATATAGAATTGTATAATAATCTGGTTAAATAAGGATAACACTAGGAGGATTGGAAAAATGAAGAAGAAAAAAGCGATTGCTATAGTTCTTGGTGGCGGCCGTGGAACGAGGCTTTATCCGCTTACAATGGACAGGGCAAAACCTGCAGTTCCGTTTGCAGGAAAATACAGACTTGTTGATATCCCTATCTCAAACTGCATCAACAGTGGCATAAGACAGATTTATGTCCTTACACAGTTCAATAGCGCTTCGCTTCATAACCACATCGCGAATACCTATCAGTTCGACCAGTTCTCTGGCGGATTCGTAGAGATTCTTGCAGCTGAACAGACATATGCAAGCGAGAGCTGGTATCAGGGAACAGCTGATGCTGTAAGGAAGAACCTCAAGCATTTCCATGATCAGAATGCTGATTACTACATCATTCTCTCTGGCGATCAGCTTTATAGAATGGACTTCCAGAAGATGCTTGACAGACATATCGAGTCCGGCGCAGAGCTTACAATCGCCGCAAAGCCTATTTCAAGAGCTCAGGCAACTGGTCTTGGAATCATCGGTGCTGATGATGAAGGTATCATCAAGAAGTTCTATGAGAAGCCAGCTCCTGATATGGATATCACAGAGTACAAGGTTCCTGAGAAGTGTCTTGAGACTCAGCTTGGAATAACAAGGAATGCTGATAATGAGTATCTTGCTTCCATGGGTATCTATATCTTCACTGCTAAGACAATGGAAGAGGCTCTCAATAACGATAAGACTGATTTTGGAAAGGAAATCATCCCTGATATCATCAAGACACGCCGTGTAGGTGCTTACCTCTTCGATGATTTCTGGGAGGATATCGGAACTATCAAGGCATTCTATGAGACAAACCTCAACCTTGCTTCAGAGAAGCCTGCATTCAACTTCTATGATGAAGAGATGCCAATCTACACTCACAGAAGACATCTTCCAGCTACAAAGGCTAACTTCTGCAACATCTCATGCTCACTCACCTCTGAGGGATCGATTATCACAAATGCATATATCGTGAACTCAATTGTAGGTGTCCGTACATTCATCGAAGCTGGTGCTTCCCTCGATGGCGTATACTGCATGGGTGCAACATACTATGAGACAGAGGAAGAGAAGGCAGAGAACGCTAAGAAGGGCATTCCTAATATTGGTATCGGTAAGGCTACTATCATAAAGAGAGCCATCATCGATCAGAATGCCAGAATCGGATCAAACTGCCGTATCGGTATCGACAACATCCCTCGTCCAGATGGAGATTTTGAGATGTACTCAATCCATGATGGAATTATCGTAATCAACAAGAATGCTATCATTCCAGATGGAACAGTAATGTAAGACAAAGCCACGAAATGGCATAGAACAGAGTGGGGCTATTCAGAGTGCTCCACTCTTTTTTATTGAAATATTTAAACCCAGAAAAAAACCAAAAAATGTTAAGTGAATCGGTGATCTTTCATCCTTTTGTGCTTATCTCACAATCGAAATAAGCACAGAATTTTATTCTTGGCATAAATAATCCCCACACACCTTTCGATGCATGGGGAGAGCAAACCAAAATTCAAAATCAGCAGATCTTTCTGATCCATCCCTCTGGTGCTTCGACATCTCCATTCTGTATTCCGGTAAGAGTTTCGCGAAGTTTTCCAAGAACAGGTCCGAATGATTCCATTCCAGAAGGAACCATGATTTTCTCATCATGGTTATCAATCTCGCCTACAGGAGAGATTACAGCAGCTGTTCCACAGACACCGATTTCCGCAAACTCCTTCACTTCCTCAAATGGAACCACCCTCTCCTCTACTGTAAGGCCAAGATACTTCTCAGCTACATATACAAGGGAACGTCTTGTTATTGAAGGAAGGATTGTAGATGACTTAGGAGTTACAAGCTTTCCATCCTTAGTTACAAAGAGGAAGTTTGCTCCACCTGTCTCCTCAACATGTGTACGAGTTGCTGCATCGAGATACATATTCTCGGAATAGCCATTCTTATGGGCAAGCTCTCCTGGATAGAGAGACATAGCATAGTTAAGTCCCGCCTTGATATCTCCAGTTCCATGAGGAGCAGCTCTATCATAGTCGGAAACACAGATCTTGATAGGCTTTACACCACCCTTGAAATATGGTCCTACAGGTGTGCAGAACAGTCTGAACTGATACTCCGGTGCAGGAGCAACTCCGATAACAGGACCAGAGCCGAAAAGGAATGGACGCACATACAATGTCGCACCAGTTCCATATGGAGGAACCCATGCAGCATTTGCCTTTACAGTCTGATCAAGAGCATCAAGGAACATCTCTGTCGATACTTCTGGCATAAGAAGACGGCGAGCAGATCTCTGCAGACGTTCAGCATTGAGATCAGGACGGAATGTAACGATGCTTCCATCCTTCTGAGTATAAGCTTTCAAGCCTTCAAAACATGTCTGGGCATACTGAAGAACTCCAGCACTCTCAGAGATAGTTACACTTGCATCGGTTGTGAGCTTACCCTCACCCCATTTTCCATTCTTCCACTCCACAGCGTAACGATAGTCTGTAGGAATATAACCAAATCCAAGCTCTTCCCATTTTATATTCTTCTTTTCCATAAGCACCTCCCGGAAGATTAGAATAAATAGTAGAACTCTCACCCCTCTCTTTTCAATAGAAGAGATACCACTCTGGAACGTATTTGATTATCAGAATCGCCCATTTCAAGGCTTAGAAGCTCATCAGGCCCTACCCACCTCGCTTCTGTGTGCACAGCAAGGCAGAATTCATCAGATAGAATCTCGATGAGATAAGCTCTCAGATGATAAACAGTGTCATTATTGATGAAATCAAAAGAGGTAAGGCACTCCCCCATTCTTATATCGACAGAAAGCTCTTCCTTATACTCCCTTTTCAGGGTATCCTCATCGCTCTCACCCCAGCGCTGCTTGCCTCCAGGAAATTCCCATTTTCCTGAGAGCGCTCCACCTTTCACCCTATGCGCTACAAGTACCTTGCCATCTTTCACAGCAACACCTGCTGTAGTTATCCTTTCATTCATCCTTCAATTATAGCAGGACTATCGAGGGAAAGAGAAAATGAATCAGGGCAATATAAAGGGAGATGAAGCCCAGCTTCTTCAGCTTCTGCTTCTTTCCTGCCAAATACGCATCTGAGCGTTCCCTGTTCCGCTCCGAGTAAAGGATACGGAAGAAGAATGCCATGAAAAGCACAAAAGCAGAGGGAACGAGATCTCCCGCTATCATGGGACCTGGAGACATGGGAAGGAAAAGCATGGCCATCGAGATAGCAATACCGGCAATAAAATAAAGATTGAGCCTCTTTATGTTCTCCCTGATCGACGACTTCGCTTTAAGCATGAATGAAAGCTTCCTTCGATAGGAATCCACAAGCAAGAGCAGAGCAGAGAAAACAAGATAGGCTACGGAAAGCAAATAAAGCTGTATCATCTGCACTTCCCCACTTCGAGAATAAGCTCCTCTGCTGAGTAATAACCATACTCCTCATGCGCTCTTCTTCCTGCTCTCTGATGGAGTATAACCCCATTCTTCGCAGCATCAAGCGGAGAATAGCCTTCTGCTAACAGCGCGCCTATTACTCCTGCAAGAACATCCCCAGATCCTGCCACACCAAGCGATGGATTTGCCCCATCATAGATGAAGATATCATCACCAGAGGTAACCCAGACTGTCGATGCTTTCAGAACGACAATGCATTCAAGCTTTCTGGAAAGAGCCTTGAGAGATGAAGAAAGCGATGAGACATTACCAAGTCCATCTGGAATCGAGAGAGAAGCCATAAGTCGTCTATATTCCCCGATATGAGGGGTTATTACAGCATTATAGCCAAAAGCATGCTGCGGAAGAAATTTCAGACCATCTGCATCTACCACAAGCTTCTTTCCGGAAGAGACTGCTTTATCAAAGAGGGCTTTGTCCCCATCTTTCCAGCCAGGACCTATTGCAATAGCATCTGCAAAACACAGATCCGAATCAGGCTTTCTTATTATCACGGCAGGGTTCTCATCCCGGATTTTATCTACATCTGTCAGAATCGTTACAAGCCCAGCGCCCGCAAAGAATGCAGCCCTTGCCGCAAGGCGTGGTGCTCCTGTGAATTCCTCCGATCCCCCTATAAGTGCAAGGTGTCCTCTAGTGTTCTTGTAATCAGAAAGAGAGAAGTCTTTAAGTGTTGAGTCCCCATCCTCAAGGAGGAAAATATCTGTATTAGCGGTTCTGATTTCATCCTCTGGAAATCCTGGATTTGCAATGACTATCCTTCCCGCATTTCCTCTATTCGATGGCTCATAGAGAATATCCTTCGGAGCCATGAATGTAACTGTCATATCTGCTTTGACAAGTCCTGCGGAAGGTACATCCACTGCTATCACAGTATCGGCATCGTTTGCACCATTTATTGCTTCTTTCGTTCTATCATCAGCCTCACCATGAAAGCTGAAACCAAAGAGCGCATCAAAGACTGTATCATATGAAGAGGTCTTTTCAGCTATTCTCACTACAGAAGGAAGAGCCTTCCTTCTTTTTAGATTCTCCTCATTTCCTTTCTCATAAAGGAAGAAAACATCGGGAGAATAGCCATGCTGAAGAAGGATGGAAACAAGCGCAAGTCCATCAGAACCATTATTTCCAGGTCCAACCATCACAAGAATTCTCCCATGAATCAGATGCTCAGACGCCCTGAAAACACAAGCAGCAGCATTGTCTATAAGAGAGCTCTCTGAAAGGCCATGCTTTTCTATAAGCTGATGATCTAAAGCAGAGGAAAGATTCAATGAAAGAATAGGACGCATAGAGACATAATACTTTGTTGCTTTCAGATTGTCACTTGACTTCCCTTAGTCCTAAGCCTAGTATTCAAGCGTCTAGGGGTGGCTTCAAGCCTGAGATTATACCCTCGAACCTGATCTGGATAATACCAGCGAAGGGAACGGCATGTTTTACCCCCTGATAATCTATTTTCCAGGAGAATGCTATGAAGAAAGCACTCTTTCTTATGCTTATTGCAGCAATGGCTGTAATGACTGCAGCAGCACAGGCAAGTGCGGAGGAAGATGTTCTTACAGTCTATTCCTATGATTCCTTTGCCAGTGATTGGGGTCCTGCGGGAACTTTGATCCCTAAATTCGAAGAAGAGACAGGAATAAAGGTAAATCTTGTCAGCGCGGGAGATGCCGTTGAGATGATTTCACGCGTAGAACTTGAAGGAGAGAATACAAAAGCTGATGTTATCCTCGGAATAACAGATGATTTTGCATACAGGGCTTATCCATATCTTGAAAGCTATGACTCCCCTATTCTCAGCGATATTCCTGAAGAGCTTAAGTTCGACCCGGAAAATCGGCTTATTCCTTTCGATTACGGTGCATTTGCTTTCGTATGGGACTCAGAGTGCGGTCTAGATAAGCCAGAGTCTCTCTCTGATCTCACAAAGGAAGAATACAAGGACAAGGTTATTCTTATCGATCCAAGAACATCCTCTGTAGGCCTTGGACTTCTTCTCTGGACTTACAACATCTATGGAGATGGGGACGAATTCACAGCTTGGTGGAAAGCGATGAAGGAAAACGCTCTTACCATCGCAGATGGCTGGTCCTCGGCATATGGTCTTTTCACAGAGGGAGAGGCCCCGATAGTCCTTTCCTATACAACAAGCCCTGTCTACCATGTCATGAATGACAACACAACACGCTATCAGGCGCTGGTGTTCGATGAAGGACATGAAGCCACGATTGAAGGTATCGGAATCGTGAAAGGTACCGATAAGAGGGAAGAAGCTGAGGCGTTCGTTGATTTCATCCTCACAGAAGCCCAGCTTGATATCGCAATAGCAAACTCAATGTATCCTGTGAACTCATCAATTGCGCTCCCAGATGCTTTTGATTACGCTCCACGCCCGGAGAAGCTTTTCAGGAGCGGTGAGACATCTCCTGAGAAAACCGAGGAGCTTCAGGCTGCTTGGCTTGATATAATGACTGAGTGAGATACTGAGGCTATAATGAGGAAGAGATGAGAAGAAACGAAGGTAGATACTATACACTGAAAGCTCTGCCAGGAATCCTTATTCTTGCATTGCTCTTCCTCATTCCGCTTGGATTCACCCTCAGCTATGCTTTCCACAATAATGGGAATGCCTTGGTCGAGGTCTTTTCAGATCCATACACATACCGCCTTCTTGCCTTTACATTGGAAGAGGCACTCCTGTCGGCGGTAATCTCAACATTGGTGTCAATACCTCTTGCAGCCTTCTTCTCAAAGTATGAATTTCCAGGAAGAAGGGCTGTGCTAACGCTATCCGGGCTATCATTTACGATACCATCAATACTCGTGGTACTTGGATTTGTAATCTGGTATGGAAACAACGGGATATTAAATTCCATTCTCATGAAACTGACAGGTAGGGATTACAGTATTCTTTCCATACTCTACTCATTCAAAGCGATAATCCTTGCCCATGTCTATCTGAACTTCCCGATAGCTTTCCTTCTTATAACAAATGCCTGGACAGTGCTTCCAGACACACCGGAGAAAGCTGCATATACGATGGGGAAAGGGAATATAGAGACATTCTTCAGGGTAACACTACCCCGCCTCCTTCCATCAATACTCTCAGCTTTCATTCTCATATTCCTTTTCTGTTTCTCATCATTCTCAATCATCCTTGTGCTTGGAGGAAATCCAGTATTCTCAACTTTCGAAACAGAAATTTACAGACGTGTACATATAAGCGTGGACAGAGAAGGTGCTGCCGCCCTGTCCATATTCTCATTCTTCATCACAGGAGTGATGCTGATCATCACAAGCCCCGGAAGAAAGGAAGGACGAAACTCCAGGAGGCAGAGAGAGCTTCAGAAAGCAAGAGGAAGGAAGCTGTTAGCTGCTGTACTTCTCATGCTCCTCATACTCCTTTTTATCCTTCCACCTATGCTCTCCATAATCTACAGGGCTTTTTATACAAAGGAGGGTGCATTCACGCTACGTGCCTGGGAAGATATCTCAAAGGGGACGACCGGCCTCATGAGTACAGCTATGAATGGAATAATAAACAGCTTCATGATAGCCATCGTTTCAGCAACTCTCGCGGTATTCTTCGCTTCCAGAATAGCAATGGCTGCAGCGAAAACGAATTCGAGACTCCTCCCATTCCTTGCCTCCCTTCCTATGGCTACAGGTTCAGTAACTCTGGGTCTTGGCTTTTCATTCCTTGCCGTGATGCTGCCTCATGATTCGCTCCTTGCCTCATATCTTCTTGTCGGAGGCGCTCATCTTACAATTGTCCTGCCATTTGCAGTAAGAAGCCTCCTTCCTGGAGCAAAGCTATTGCCCCAATCTCTTGCGAATGCGTCCTATACTCTTGGGATATCTAAGGGAAAGACCGCAAGAAAGATCGAGTATCCACTCCTCGCCCCATACAAGAGAAGAGCTTTCGCATTTGCTTTCGCCCTCTCCCTTGGGGAGGTCAATGCAACACTTACATTGTCGGATGGACATGTATCAACATTGCCTATTCTCATCTACAGGATGATCAGTTCATATAATTATCAAGGTGCAGCTGCGCTTGGGTCGCTTCTTCTGCTGGAAGCCCTGATTATTTTCGCCATCGGTGAAGGAGGAAAGAAGAATGCCATATCTTGAGGTAAGGAAGCTCGAGAAGAAATACAAGGATTTCACGCTATCTGCATCTTTCGGTGTCGAGGAAGGAGAATTCCTATGCATAATAGGACCATCCGGTTCAGGTAAATCCACACTGCTCTCTTTGATTGCAGGTCTCGATAAACCAGACGGAGGGACAATAACACTGGATGGGAAGGATATAACCGGAGAGAAAATCCAGGATAGAGGCATAGGCATGGTTTTCCAGGATTTCACCCTTTTCCCGTCAATGAATGTTGAGAAAAACATACAGTTCGGGATGAAGGAGAAGAAAAAGAGCGAGAGGAAGAAGATGTCGGATGCACTTCTTGAGCTCGTGGATCTCTCAGGGTATGGAAAACGTTCTGTATCATCGCTGTCAGGAGGAGAGGCCCAGAGAGTTCAGCTTGCAAGGGCTATTGCGGCAGAACCGAGGATGCTCCTTCTGGATGAACCGCTGTCCGCGCTGGATGCACCACTAAGGAAAAGCATAAGAAATTCAATAAGAGCTATCCATGACGCAACAGGAATAACAATGCTATATGTCACCCATGACAGGGAAGAAGCCTTCTCCATCTCCGATTCGATTATGATAATGCATGATGGAAAGACTGTGACGATGGGAACAGCTGAGGAATTGTACAGGAAGCCTGGAGATCTCTTCACAGCGTTCTTCACAGGAGAAGGTACAGCGCTCCCCGCTCATCTCATCTATGAGAATATGTCTGGGTATCTCTTTTTCAGACCTGAAAACGCAGTTATATCTGAAGAACCTATCAATCCTGATATGTACCCAATGCATGTTATATTATCAGATGCTGAAATTCTCTCATGTGAGTTCAATGGCTCTTCATATATGCTTGGCCTGGAGTATCAGGGAAATCCAATGCTCCTGCAAAGTGCTGTTAAACCAAGAAGAAAGACTGTATCGGTAATGATTCTAAAGGAAAGCCTATTGAATCTTGAGTGACAGAAAAGCGGTTCTCCCTATCTGAAAGGAAAACCGCTTCCGTATTTCTGCTATTCGAGGTTACTTGTTAATCTTAACCTCAATCCTCTTCGGCTGCTCCTCTGGAGTCTTCGGAAGAGTTACAGTAAGAATTCCATTCTCGAACGATGCGCTTATCGCACTCTCATCAAGTCCCTCAGGCAGACTGAATGACCTTTCAAAGGATGAATGCCTTCTCTCCTTTATG
>CASDRY010000042.1 GCA_949283235.1 uncultured Spirochaetales bacterium
TCTAAAGGAGGACAATAGTGAGCAGTTTCTATACTACTGAGGACTAACGTGAAAAGCTCAAGGAAGTCACAATGGAGGATGATTGCTTCTTTACCAAGTGTCTTGCGGGAGACAATGTTTGCACTTCCCTGATTCTGAGAATCATCCTTAACAGAGATGATCTTACAGTTCTTGTATCGAGGCACAGGAATGGTACCAGAATCTTATAGGGCATTCTGTCAAGCTGGACATATGGGCTAGAGATAAGGATGGAATTATGTATTACCTGAAAATCCATAAGATTAAGGCAGAATATTGAAGGTGAAGCTGATGGTATCAGAAAGGTTGCAAGTAATCTTATTGCAGATGGAACCCCAACTTCCAAGATTTCAGAGCTTACGAATCTTTCAGTTGATGAGGTGAATAATCTCAGGAAAGCAATGACTATCTGAATGGAATAGCAGAGGGATTATCATAAACTGATTACTGCAATAGCAAGCTCATTCCCTGGCTAGAAAATGGCCAGGTAAATTCATGAAGAACCTTTTCAGTTTAATATCTTTTCAAGAAGAACAAGCCCTACTCCCTCGATTCCATTAAATGTGGTCGGGACTATACCTATTTCCTTATAGCCAAGCTTCGAGTACAGCTTCCGAGCACGGCTATTACGTTCTTTCGTGTCCATTCTGAGATATCTACAATTATTTTCGAGAGCATATTTCTCATAGAAATCCACAAATTCTTTGCCTTTACCCCTTCCAGAAGCTTTTGGTGAGATCACCAAGGTATGAAGGATCATCACCTCATCATCAGGAGCATCCACTGACCAATGAGCAAGGGAATAGGAATCAACCTGCTTTTTGTTGATTATAGCAGCTCCTACTATTCCATCTTCATCAAGGACGAAAAGCTCTCCATTTCTGAAAGCATTCAATGCGGTCTCCTCTGTCGGATACACCCCGCGTTCCCAGCCAATTGTGAGATTGCCATTCTCCTCTTCGGAGAGGATTTCGTCATAGATGCAAGCAACACGCTTAACATCTTCTTCTACTGCCTTTCTGATCATGTTATGAAAAATAGCACAAGGTCCTACCAGAGTGAAATAATCTCCACTATAATAACTCCATGTTTCTTGAGAATGGTCAGGTAAGATTGCATTATGAAGTCTCTGGAAGTGGCAAGCCACTTATAATGCTCCATGGAAGCGGAGAGGATATCTCGATATTCGAGAAAGCACTTCCTATTCTGGAAAAGCATTTCACAGTTTATAGAATAGACACAAGATGCCACGGAGAAAGCGGCAAGAAAGTCCCTCTTCACTATAATCTCATCGCTGACGATGTCTACCGATTCATTGTGCTTCTTGGTCTTGATAAACCCATAGTCTATGGATTCTCCGATGGCGGTATCGCTGCATTGATGCTCGCGTATATGTTTCCGAACTCAGTGGGAGCTATTGCGGCAAGTGGTGCAAACACAAATCCAAAGACTCTTAAGTTTCTGACTCGCTTCGGCTATATGAAACTTGCCATCTTCACCTACGACAAGAAGGCCAGGATGATAGCAACAGAACCTAAGATAACAAAGGAAGACCTGGAAAGAATAAAAGTTCCTGCTCTCATCACTGCAGGGGAGCATGATGTAGTAAAAGAAGAGGACACGAAATTCATCGCATCCTCGATTCCGGTATCACGCCTACTGATACTCCCAGGAGAAAGTCATTCGTCCTATATAGACGGCTCGGAGAGAATCGCAGAGATTCTCATAGACAACTTCACAGGAGAGAATTCGCTTATTTAAGCTTTTCCAGGAATATCTCCTTCTCCCTCTTCTCAAGAGGGCATTCTTTTCCGTCAATCATTGCCTTGATAGCTTCCATCTCACGGCCGGAGAAACTTCTGCCTTTGAGCTTATGATTCTCAAAAGCCTCGGTAGCTATCGGGCAGACCTTACGTACTATCTCGAGCATTACCTTTCCGTATTCCCTTATCTCATACTGAGCATGGTTGTCGAGTCTCAGCTTCAGGAAATGGAAGAGATTATGAAGATCTATCTCCCAATAGAACTCTGTATAAAGAGAGAGAGGAAGATCTATTCTAGATATCTCCCTGGCAATCCCCATATCCAGAAGCTTATGATAATTCCCAAAAGCCCTTTCTGAATCCTCATGCATTATTGAAATGACTTCATCCGCCATTTCCTTGCTCACAGGGTCTGCAGCCCTGCCCTGCTTGTTATCTTCACTCTGCAGAGCTATAGAATCAGGAGATGGAATATATACCTCATCCTTCATTACAGAATACCGCCCTGATATCTCATTCATTCTCGCTGTACGATGCCTTGTCCACTGACGAGCAACGAAGATTGGCATCTTCACATGGAATGTGAACACTACCTGCTCAAATGGCGATGTATGATCATTTCGCAGAAGATAATTTATAAGCCCCTTATCCTGCCTATATGTCTTGGTGCCTTCACCATAACTTACTCTCGCACTCTGGACTATTCTCTGATCCGATCCAAGATAATCTACCAGCCTGACAAATCCATGATCGAGTACAGGATATTCCTTATCCAGAATCTCTTCTGCTTCAGGTACTACACAATGCATATCGTCTCCTTATACAAATCCCATCCGTGAGAGAGCTAGAAGAGTTCCCCCTACGGCAGCTGTTTCTGTTCTGAGTATGCGCTTTCCAATGAGCATCGGGGAATACCCAGCTCTCTCGAAAAGCTCAACTTCCCTATCCGACCAACCTCTTTCAGGACCAATGGCCAGAACGACACTCTTTCCTTCAAGCTCCGCTTCTGCAAGCCTGGATGCCCCTTTGCGGTTATCAAGGAGAATCCTGCAGTCCCCTTCAGCCTGTGAAAGAGCTTCCTCCAATGTCGAAGCTATACGAACCTCGCTCACTCCAGTGAAGCCTGACTGCATAGCTCCATCGATGAGTATCTTCCTATACTCACCTTCTGTATAAAGAGAAGCACCAAGATAGCTTTTCTCCCCTAGATCCGAGACAGGCAGTATAAGCTTCCCGACTCCCATAGAGACAGCTTCACGAAGTATTCTTCTCATGCAGATAGGCCGGACCTGGGCAACTATCAGGGTAAGAGGATAGAGTGCAGAGCCGTCCTCCTCTGCCTCGAATGCAAGCTCTATACCCTTCTCATCTGAAGATATGATAGTAGCCTTTCCCTGCATGGAATTCATTATTCCGGCACGGAAAGAATCCCCCACTCCCAGATGGAGGACTTTCCTTATATGCTTAGCCCTCTCATCCGAGGAGGGCAGAAAGAGTTCATTTTCTTCAAGAAGGATTATATTCACTCAGTCCCTTCCATATAGATGAGCATAGTACTTTATACCCTGGAAAGAAGGTGAAGCAACATCCTCTGTCTTCATTTTCCATGACCAATTCGAGGTTCCGCAGGTTGAAGGAACATTCATTCTTGCATCAGAACCAAGCCCGAGGATATCCTGCATAGGGAAGATTGCATACATTGAGGGAGAAGCCATCAAAGATCTTATCATCTTCCATAGAACTTCCTCATCACCACACTCAAAGTAGCGTCTTACATAATCCTTCATGCCATCATCAAGCTCATCATACCAACCCTTTGTAGTGTTGTTATCATGGGTACCTGTATATGCAACTGAAAGCTTCTCAGCATTATGAGGAAGATAAGGATTATCTGTCTGCCACTCGCCATCTTCAAATGCGAAAGCAAACTGAAGGATCTTCATTCCAGGGAATCCATTTCTGACTCTGAGAGCCTCTACCTCAGGTGTAATAACACCAAGATCCTCAGCAATGATAGGAAGCTCATTTCCAAGTTCAGCTCTAAGCGCATCAAAAAGCTCCTGCCCTGGACTCTTAACCCACTTTCCGTTCTTTGCAGTAGTCTCGCCCTTTGGAACTTCCCAGTACGACTCAAAGCCACGGAAATGATCGACTCTCACGATATCAAAGAGCTCAA
>CASDRY010000043.1 GCA_949283235.1 uncultured Spirochaetales bacterium
ACATAGGATGAGTTGCTATGATAGTCCTATCTCCAGGGATATTCTCCTTCATCCAGCGTGATGGAAGGATCTTTACGGAACATGTATCCATGACAACCGTATCCTTCCCAATTCTCCCCCCTACCTTTTTCAGTACATTTTCAAATGAGGAAATAGCGACGCAGAAGAAGAGGAACGGAGCATTAAGCACCTCTTCCTCGCTAGCCTTCTTAACGCCCTCAGGCATTTCATGCTCGGAGCGTGAGTACGCTATGACATCACACCCCGCTTTATATAAACATTCTGCCCAGAAAGATCCGAATCTTCCCAGTCCATATATAGCTGCTTTCATATCCGAGAAGAATACATAGAACACTCAGAAAAGGGAAGGAATGACGCAAAGAATCTCACTCTTGCCCTCACCTCTGAGGAACATCTCCGCAACCGAGCCCCTTTCAACAGCCACCATCTTCAGGTTCTTAGCCCCATAGAGCGCATGGAGCGAGATATCTGTGACAGACTGAGGAATGTAGATTGCTGTTATCTCTGAGTTCTCGAAAGCACTGTTCTCTATTGCAGTGACACCTGGAGAGATAAAGAGAGTTTTCAGCCTTGCTCCTCTGAAAGCACCCTCACCTATTCTGTCAGTACCAGATGGGGTTATGTAAACATCCCCCTCCTTCCTTCCAGGATAAGAGAGCAGCTTTCTTTTCCAGGAATAGAGCACACCTTCTATCGTTCTGTAATTGATGCTGGAAGACTCAACATCAGCTTTCTCCGCATTTACAAGTGCATGTTCAAGTCCTTTTTTCAGGGAAGCTGGCGCGAAGATCGTCTTCACGCTCCTTGGGAAAAATGGCTCCGATGAAACTGCTGAGATTTCCTCTATACCATTTGGTATTGAATAGGATTTCCCTGCAAGCTTCGGAGGATAGAAAAGAAGCTTCTTGCCTTTTATAAGGACGCCATCATAATCTTCAGCATCTGCATCAGGAATGAAAGCCTCAAGCTCCGGACACTGCGAAGGAAGTGCGGAGAATTCCTCTAGCTTGGATGAGTAGACAAAGAATTTAAAATGAGCAGAAGCAGCAAAGGCTGTCGCACTGACTCTTCCGAGTTTCCTGGGAGGCGTGAATCTCTCCTCGCTTCTCTTCGGTGGATAGAATACAAGACTATAGAAGGAGCTGTCATAGAGAACTCCATCTTCAGAACGGAATGACGGACCTCTCTCGGCATCGAATGCTTCGAGATTCTTCAAAGTCTGGAAAAGACTATCTTCTATGCTATCGATAGTGGAAGGAATCGAAATCCTTGTTATCTTTGCACCCTTTTTAAGGAGAGACCCCTCAATAGATACTGGAGTGTACTTATCAAAATGGGAAGGAATGACTATCTCATTTCCTTCTCCCTTATACTGAACGACGGAGCATGTGTCCTTGCCAAGTCTTCTTACTTCAAAATCTCCTATACGCATAGCGCGTATGATAGCACAGAAACCCTTCACTCATCTGCAGTTTGGTTATATTATTCTTTTTGGAGATAACCCTAAAGGAGAATAACATGACATTCGCTGAAAAAATGAAGGGACTTGCTAAAGAAGCTGCAAAGAATCTTGTTCTTGCAGAAGGTCTTGAGCCAAGAACTGTACGTGCAGCAAGAAAGATCGTAGATGAAGGCCTTGCCGCTTCTGTCACACTTGTAGGAAACGAAGCAAAGGTAAGAGAGAACGCAGCTTCCCTCGGTGTTTCACTTGAAGGAATAAAGATCAGCGATCCAGATGCATCCGACAAGAAAGCTGAATTCGCTCATGAATACTATGAAATGAGAAAGCATAAGGGCATGACAGAGGAGCAGGCTCTTGTTGATATCGTTGATGAGCTGAGATGGGGCGCTATGATGGTCCACCTCGGATACGCAGATGCAATGGTAGCTGGTGCTGAATCAACAACAGCGAATGTACTTCGCGCTGCATTCACTATCATCAAATGCAAGCCAGGTATCAAGAGCGCCTCTTCCTGCTTCGTCATGGCAACTGACAAGACACAGTATGGCTACAATGGCGCATTCATCTTCGCAGATTGTGCTACTATCCCTAACCCAACAGCTGAGCAGCTTGCAGAGATTGCAGAGGAGTCCGCAGCATCCTGCCGCACATTCCTTGGAACAGAACCAAAGATCGCACTCCTTTCCTACTCAACAAAGGGATCTGCAAAGGGAGAGCTTATCGACAAGGTAACTACAGCACTCTCACTTGTAAAAGAGAAGTGCCCAGACCTCGAGGTCGATGGAGAGCTTCAGCTTGATGCAGCAATCGTTCCAGAGGTAGCAGCTCTCAAAGCTAAGGGATCTACAGTTGCAGGACATGCAAATACACTCATCTTCCCTGATCTTCAGGCAGGAAACATCGGTTATAAGCTTGTACAGCGTCTTGCTGGTGCAGAGGCATATGGTCCTATCCTTCAGGGATTCGCAAAGCCTGTATCAGACCTCTCAAGAGGATGCTCTGTTGAGGATATCGTAGTAACAGCAGCTATCACACTTGCACAGGCAGGATCTCTTAAATAAGAGAACAAAAAAGAAAATCCAAGGCAGCATGTGGCTTTCATGTGCTGCCTTTTCAATTACATCAGCAAAACAAAAATGGATGATTTCAGAAGATTTCTCAATAAACAGCTTGAAGATCCAGGTTTCAGAAAAGAATGGGAAGAGACAGGGCCTGAATACATGGATACTGGAAAGATTGCTTTGTTCATTACTTTTCCTATGGCCCTGACGATGCGAATTACTGTCTCATCAGGTTCACGACACAGAAAGTAGCGTGCTGGATAGACAGCGAGAAAAAGAAGTTTTGATATTCAAAGAAATCAGAATTTCAACTTTCTCAATCCTGCATAATATCGTTTTATAAATAGTCTTCGGGAACCGAAAAATGTAATCTCAGAATTGGTAGCTCGTCCTGTATCCCACTTCTCTTTTGAATATTCCATTGTGCAAATGTAATCCGCAACCTGAAGAAGTTTATACTCATATTAGAAGGCAAGTTTCATCTTTACATTTGGCTTGAAGATTTCCTCAAATGTTGCCTTAAGCAAATCAGAGATCTCCTTTTGTCCTCGATCATAATATATGACGATATTGTCGAATGATTGAAAGAATGAAAGATTGCTATGTATAAACATTCTTACTTCAGAATTCATTTTCCCTAGAAATGCATTGTACGAATCAGATTCTCTCTTATCAAAGATGAAAGCCTTATACTTTATCGGAAGCTTCTTTACAAAAATTGTTACCAATGCCATAAGCTTTGACAGTTCTTCTCTTCCCATATTCTGATAGGGAGGTTCTCTTCTGATTAACGGACTCGTATGAATTGCTTTGCGGGAATCCTGTCCTAATGCAGTTAGCCCTGCTTCTAAGTACTTTATCTGATCATCGATGGAGTCATTCTGATTGTGAAAAACAAGTGTAAGACAGTATATTGGATTCGCCGAACTGCGCATGTCAAAGTTGCCAGCTTCATCTATCATTACCGAGAGCGTCTTCATTGTACCCACCTTATAAAAAAATGCCGAAGGATCCCTCCGGCTGCTAGTCAGGCGACTACATTTAAAGTGCCCTGTTCGGTTCTTCATCCAGTTATCTGAATGCCTCCCCGACCTACTTGTAATATACACGGAATCTGAAAAAAAACAAACACAGTTTTTCAAATCTTCCTTTGTCATTTTCGGGCAATCGAAGGAATCAGTATTAGTGAAATTTCTTGCACGCTCCTGTTCCTCCGCAGTCGGCTTGTATACTTTCATGTCATTCGTCACATAATACTCATTTCAATGCATTCATAAGTGCAATAAGTGTATCAAAATTGAGAGTCTCTGCACGTTCAGAACCTGTAAGTCCAGATTGAGTGAAAGCTTTCTCTATATTCTCCTTTCCCTTTGAAGAGAAAACTGGTGATGATAGCAGATTATTCCTTATTGTCTTCCTTCGCTGTGCAAATAGGGAGCGGACCATGGAAAGAAAAAGCTTTCTGTCCTCTTCAGCAATAAGCTCCTCACCTCTTCTTCTCATTACAACTACTGCACTATCCACATTAGGAGCTGGATAGAAAGAACCAGCTTTTATCGTGAAAGCAATCTCATTGCGGTAATCAAGCTGAGTGAGAACTGAGAATGATGAGTACTCTGAGTCCCCTGGAGATGATGTCATTCGCTCCGCAACTTCCTTCTGAAGCGTGAAGACCATCTTTTCTGGAAGATAGCCTCTTTCAATTACTCTCGCAATGATCTGAGAACCTACATTATATGGAAGGTTTCCAACAATAGCGCTGAATGTGGGCTCCCTATTGAAAAGAGTCTCTAAAGCATCTCCTTCAACAAGAGTGAAATCTTCATCTCCGAATGCCTCGTCACGGAGTATCGCAGCAAAGCCATGATCTATTTCAAAGGCTGTCACATGCGCTCCTTCTTTAAGGAGAAGATGAGTTATAGCACCAAGACCAGGACCTATTTCCCAGATATCATCACCCATCTCCGGCTTGATAAGAGAAACAATTCTTTCCCTTACATCTGGGGAAATAAGAAAGTTCTGACCGAATTTCTTCGTCATTGAAAGTCCATTGGCTGTAAGTACCTTTTCGATTTCAGAGACGCTACTGTAATTCAGAGTCCACATGCTTTGATGATAGCAGATTCGCATTATCAATTACCACATGGAGAATAATTACAGCAGATACTGCAAAAGAAAGAATAAGATAAGGCCCTAGTCCGGATGACTCTGGAAAGCTTCCTGCTATGCTGAATGCCCATTCCATGAAATGGAAAAGAGCATCAAGAATCACACCAAGAAAAGGAAAGACAAGTGAGAACAAGGAAAGGATCATGTAGATGGAAATCAAAGTATTGAATGGAAGGGATGTTATTATCGCACCAAGCTGGTAGCTTCCAAAAGTCAAAGCTGTTACGGGAATCGAGAAGATCAGGGCAGAGGCGGAAGCGGCAACAGAGGCTGTTATTGCTCTTGGAAGCGGTGTGAAAAAACGTATTGCCTTTTCAAGCGAAGATGAGAGTATGAATATGCCTCCCAATGATATGAAACTATACTGCGCTCCAAGGTCTGCAATTGATTCTGGAAAGAAAACAATGAGAAGTACGAGGGAAAGTATAAAGGACTCCTCAAGATCCACGCCAAGGCCTATGACAAGACGGAAAATAAAAGCCCGGACAAGGGAGGGCCTCCAACCTGAAAGGAATGAGAATAGAAAAAGAATCATATAAAGAATTATCTTTCCACCACGCTTTCCAAAGAGAAAGACAAGAGGTCCTGCAATTAGCATGGCTATGATTGAAAGATGCATCCCTGAAAGAGCTAGAACATGGGAAAGTCCCGAGCGTCTTGCATCGGAAGAAAGAACGAAAGAACCATCACTTCCAGTACCAAGCACAAGAAGAGAGGCAAGCTCCCCTCCTTCAAAGCTTCTGAAAGCTTCCTTTATTGAACCAATCGCTTTCACGCGCAATGAGGAGATGAAGGAACGGGAAAGAAGGCGGGAAGCAGATGCATAGATTACAGGACCAGAGAAGTTTCCCTTTACATATACTTCATCGCCATAGTAGAAATCGCTTTGTTCTGAAATGACATAGATATTACCGCTTGCATTGAAAAGATTCCCTTTTCTGTCCTCAACTGCAGAAAGAAGTATTCTGAATCCTGATGTTCTCCCCTTCTTCTGCTGGCTATCCTGAATAACCTCACCATAGAAGGCAACTACTGAATCCTCGGATATCGAGGTATCAGGAAATGAGAGAACGACAGATTCTGAGAGAAGAGAGAAAAGAAGCGCAATGATAACAACATAAAGCTCTCCCTTCCTATTCCAGATAAGAACAACTGCAGCAATTGAAAGCAACGGAAGCACAAGAAGAGGTCTGGAGAAGAATGATGGAAAATACCTTGCAAGATAAATTGCCGCAACTGTTATTAGATAGCCCATATAAATAATACGCGCTATCTGCCTAATCTTGTCAGAATTTCAGTATAAAAAGTGGCTGTTAAAAGCCTAAACTTTTTACAGCCACCCTGACTCTCATATATGAAGTTACATCGAAATCTCTCCATCTTTTGAGAATTTGTTAAAAATAAGAAGAGAAACGACTGTGAATATCATCAATATTGTTGATAGAGCACAAGCTCTTCCATCTGTACCTTTTGAAACAGCAGAGTAAATTGCGACATTCAATGTCTGTGTTTTATAAGAATAAAGAAGGATTGAAGAAGAGAGTTCTGTAATCAATGTAACCCAGCTCATGATAGCTCCAGAGAATATACCACTGAGCATCATTGGAACTGTAATAAGACAAAGTGTCTTTATTCTACCAGCTCCAAGAGATTCTGCTGCCTCATCAATCGTAATTGGTATTTGCCCAAGAATAGCAACAGAACTTCTGATTGTATAAGGAATACGTCTTATACACATTGCAATGACCATTATCGCAGCGGTACCAACAAGAGGTATATACCTATTGTTGAAAGCCATTATCAATGCAATTCCAACTACCGAGCCTGGAATTACATACGGAACCATTGAAAGAGAATCAATAGCACCATTAATCAAACCTCTGCAGCGAACAACAAGATATGCGATAAGAATAGCCAGAATAATGATAAGAATTAATGCTATGCCACATATCTTTATAGTATTCCAGATTGAATTTCCCATACGCTCGAATACTTCTTGATAGCTAGCAAGACTGTACCCTGGCATGAAAACAACTCCTCCAACTCCTGTTTTTCTGAATGAAAGATAAACAAGATATGCCTGTGGCAACAGTGAAAGAGCAACAACACCATATGAGAAAATGTGGATGAAAATATTCGGGATTATATGCGCTTTCTTTCTCTCAACACTATGGAGCATAGTACTCATGCTGAAGCGATATTTATTGGAAACTGCTTTCTGCAGGAGAAAGAACATCATAGTCAGAAGGATTGCAATAACACTTATAGCTGCAGCAAAATTCTGATTTGTTCCAACTTCGCCAACATAGGAATTGTAAATAAGAACAGGGAAAGTAGTAAAACCTTCTCCAATCATGAGAGGTGTACCAAAATCCGCCATAGATCTCATGAATACCATTAATATAGCGGCTAGAATCGATGGCATACACAAAGGAAGTACTACTTTAAATACTCTTTTTAAACCAGTGCATCCCATATTTGCAGAGGCTTCCAGAAGCGAGTTATCCATATTCTTCAAAGCACCGCTTACATAAAGGAAGACCATTGGATACATCTTCAGCGTAAGGGCAAGAACAATACCTTTAAATCCATAAATACTTGGAATCGTTATTCCCAAAGCCGCTTCAAAAAACTCTGTAATAACACCAGAACGTCCTAGAAGCATAATCCACGCATATGCTCCCAAGAATGGAGCGGACATAGAACTGAGGATGATCAGCATCTGCAATGTTTTTCTACCTGCAATGCTATACATATTATAAAGATACGCAAGTGGTATTCCTATAATTGTTGAGGCAGCAGCAACAGCTATTGCAACCTTGAAGCTGTTTATCATTGTCTCGAAATAGTATGGCGTTGAGAAAAATTGCTGGAAATAACGCATCGAAAGCTCACCTGTATCTCCATCAAATACAGATCTTGAAACAAGCTTTACCAGCGGATAAACCATGAAAAGAAGATAAAGTGCAAGTACAACAAGACTTGCTAGAAGCCAAAAATTAAATGATTTATGCTTTTTCACATTATCCTCCTTTTTCTATTTAACAACTGATTTCTTGCCATCTTCAGTAAAAACATTGATTTTATCTGGATTAACAACAAGCCTTATTCTTGTACCATCTTCAATGATATCGTCCAATTGTGATTCCTGGATAATCTCAGACCTGATTCCATCATCAAATTCGACCATATAATGTGTATTCAATCCAAGGAAAGTACTGTATTCAACTTTTGCTTCCATACCATAATCGCTTCCATTATTCTGGATCAGAAGCTCTTCTGGTCGTATTGAAACAATAACAGGCTGTCCATTTTCGACATCAACAAGATTATTCATCGGTTGTTTATAGCCACCATCAAATTCAAGACCTGTAATTGCTCCTTCCTTATAGATTTTGGCAGGAACGATATTGGATCTACCGATGAATGTAGCAACAAATTTATTTACAGGTCTCTGATACAAAGCTTTTGGAGTACCAACTTGCTGAATCACACCTTCAGACATTACAGCGATTCTATCAGATACAGCCATTGCTTCTTCCTGATCATGTGTAACATAAACCGTAGTTATGCCAAGCCTCTTCTGGATATCTTTAATTACGGTTCTCATCTCCACTCTTAGCTTTGCATCAAGATTTGACAAAGGTTCATCCATAAGTAGAACATCAGGCTCAATAGCAAGTGCACGCGCCAAAGCGACACGCTGCTGTTGTCCGCCCGACAGTTTTTCAGGGAGCCTGTCAGCATAAGTATCAATCTTCATAAGCGACATGAATTTATCAGCCTTCTCTTTAATTACTTCTTTCGGAAGTTTCCTATTCTTAAGGCCGAATTCAACATTTTTCCTTACTGTTAAATGCGGGAATATAGCATAATTCTGGAAGACCATACCAATATTCCTTTTAGCAGGATCTAAATCATTTATTCTTCTATCACCAAAATAAAAATCTCCGCCCTCTATAGAATTGAATCCTGCAATCATCCTTAGAAGTGTTGTTTTTCCACAACCAGATGGGCCAAGAAGAGTAAAGAACTCTCCAGGATTTATATCGAGAGTAAGATCTGGTATTGCTACAAAAT
>CASDRY010000044.1 GCA_949283235.1 uncultured Spirochaetales bacterium
ATAACTTATAGCAAATAAAATCGGAGTTAGTGGAAATGACTATTCTAGGTATCATACTTCTAGTGCTTTTCTGCATCATCTCTCTTCTGCTCATCTTCCTTGTAGCAGTTCAGAATGAGAACAGTGTTGGTCTCGGCGGAATCTTCGGAGGTGGAAGTGAATCTGCATTTGGTTCAAATACTTCTTCCTTCCTTACAAAGGCGACTGTCATATTGGCGATTGCTTTCATGGTTCTCTCCCTTGTTGTTGCTATCATCAACAAGTCAACTGATGCTGAGATCCAGGCTGCAATAGCTGCTGAAGCAGAAGCAGATGCAGCAGCTCAGAACTGGGCAGCTGGAACAGATGAGAGCACAGAGACAAGCTGGGTCGATGAGGCTGCAGCTACAGAGAGTGCTGAAGGAGCTGCAGAGACTGTTTCTGCAGAGTGATTTCCTTCTCTATGAGCCGGCTTGCCTTATGGGGATAGCCGGCTTATTCTTTTTACAAAGGGAGTACTAATGCAGGTTTGTATTGTATACGCAGCTGCTAACAGAAACAGCAGTGCGCGCTTAAGAAGCATTTCCGAGTCCTTTCAGAAGGGATTGGAGATGCAGGGCCATCAGGCTGATATCATTAATGCATATGATGAGGATGTCAGACTCACTCGCTATGACTACGTTGTTATAGGTTCTGAGCCTGTTTCTTTTTTCTCTGCAGCCATTCCTGAGATTGTGAAGAAATTCCTTGCTCAGGCTGGAACGATTACAGGAAAAAGATGCATGGCTTTCATTACAGGTGGTCTGAGAAAGGGCAAGACATTGCAGAATCTTATGAAGGCAATGGAAGGCGAGGGAATGATTCTCAAGCTTTCAGATGTGATCAAGAAGCCAGATGAGGCGATGGCTATCGGTAAGCGCCTCAATGTTGAGAGGAATTTCTGATGAGCAAGAATAGATTTATACTTTTATTCGTACTTCTTTTAGCTGCGCTTTCAATACTGCCAGCTAGTTCTATAATCTCTCGTCCTGCAGCGACGGTTAATCTTATCCGTAATCAGGTGATCTCTGAAGCTGAGCTCGATGACGAGTATCAGAATTATGTGAATATGGGAGCACAGGGGATGACCAAGATGGATGTCCTCAATATTCTCATAAACAATGAAGTCTTCCTTCAGGGAGCTGAAAGGGATGGTGTAACGGTCTCTGACAGACAGCTTGACCAGCTCTATGCTCAGGCCAGGGCAAATGCTGGAGCTCAGGCAGGTCGTACAGTGACAGATGAGGAGTTCGCTGCTGAGGCAACTCGTCAGTTTGGCTCAGTCGATGCTTACAGACAGGCTTTGAAGGAGCAGTATATTGTCAATCAGTATGTTCTCCTTGAGAAGGGAGCTGAGCTTCAGAATATTCCGATGCCAACAGATGCTGAGATCACATCATTCTATAGACAGAACCAGCAGGCTTTCTTCCAGGCAGAGAATGTAAAACTCGCTCATATCTATATCCCTAAGACAGGGGATGCTGAAGCTGACAATGCTTCAAAAGAGCTTCTTGAGGGTGTTGCCGCAGACATCCACAGCGGAAAGATCACATTTGAGCAGGCTGTTGCTGAGTACAGCCAGGATGCAGGTTCTAAGAATATCGGGGGAGATATCGGCTGGCTTACTGCAGATAACGCAACAGCTCGTCAGGGATGGGGAGATGCATTCTGCGATGCAGTACTTTCAATGCAGCCTGGTGAGATTTCAGATGTGATGGAATCCAATATGGGATACCACATCGTGAAGGTATCTGTTCATAACTATGGAAAGATCCTTTCCCTCAGCGATCCTATCTCTCCAGAGGATACAGCTACTGTTCGTGATTATATCAGCCAGGTTCTCTATATGAATAACTCCCAGATTGCAATGAATAATGCAATACAGGAGATTATCCAGGAGCTGAGATCTGAGGCACAGATAAATATTCTTTATGAGGAAAAATGATGCAGAATAAAGCACGTCATCATGATAGGAGCATTGCTGTCTCAACACTTTACTCATTAGATTTCTGCAACAAGCTCGATGCTCCTATGAGCGAAATAGATCCATTCCAGGGAATGAATGAGGAAGAGGTTGAGGCTCTAGAGGAAGAGGATAGGGTATTTATAAGATTCCTTGTTTTCGGAACTCTTGAGAATAGAGCTGAGATTGATAATCTGATTTCTAAGTATTCTCTGAATAGACCTATTGAGAAGATTGATGGAGTAGACAGGAATATTCTTCGTGTGGCTTTCTATCAGATGGTATTCTCAAAGGATGTTCATCCAGCCATAGTAATTGATGAGGCTGTAAAACTGTCACAGGAACTTTCCAATGATGTCTCTTTCAAGTTCATCAATGGAATCCTTGATGCGGCAAGAAAGGATCTGGAGAAAAATGATACAGCTGAAAAGTGATAAGGATATCGAGGGAATCAGGAAAAGCTGTAAGCTCCTTGCCCAGCTTTTCGAGGAAGTCGGTCCACAGATAGCAGCGGGAATGAGCACCTGGGATGTTGACGCGCTTTGTGCTGATTTCATGAAACGCCATCATTCCACAGGACCTTGCAAAGGCTACATGGGCTATCCTAATGTAACTTGCATCTCCGTTAATGATATGGTTATCCATGGCATCCCCAACAAGCATATCATCCTTAAGGATGGAGATATCGTAAGTGTTGATATCTGTCTTGAGAAAGATGGCTATGTCAGTGATTCAACCCATACCTATGAAATCGGGAAGGTAACTCCAGAAGTGCATCAGCTAAATGAAGTTACAAACAGATGTCTCTATCTTGGAATCGAGGCGGCTTCAAAGCCTCATGCAAGAATCCAGGATATAGGAGCGGCTGTCTCTGGATATGCCAGGAAATTCGGTTATGGAGTAGTCAGGGATTACTGCGGACATGGAGTTGGTTTCTCAATTCATGAGGAACCAGAGGTCCCAAACTATGTTTCCCTTTCAAATCCTAATCCAAGATTGAGACCAGGAATGGTTATCGCAATCGAACCGATGATCAATATGGGAACATACCGCGTTCGAACGGAGAAAGACGGATGGGGTGTTAAGACAATGGATGGAAAGCCTGCATGCCATTGGGAGCATACAGTTGCCATAACAGAAGATGGTCTGGAAATCCTGACCCAGCTTTGAGGAGGTATTTAATGAAGGAATTCATCACATGTGACATGATCAGGGACGCAGCACTAAAGCTTGTCTATAAGATGCATAAGGAAGATGGATTTGTTCCAGATGTCATTTATGATTCCCTTCGCGGTGGGGCTTATATGGCAAATGTTATGAGTGAATACTACAAGCTCATGGCTATGAAGGAGGGCAAGACTCCTGTCTTCTATGCTGCTGTTGTTGCTCGTTCATATGGTGATGTAAGAGAGCATTCCTCCCATGTAGATATCGATGGATGGACATGGTCCCCAAAGAATCTCAAGAAAGGGCAGAAGATTCTCATCGTTGATGATATCTTCGATACAGGAATGACTGTAAATGCTCTTGTAACTACTGTTATGAATGCGGGAATTCCAAGAGAGGACATAAAGGTTGCTGTATATGACTACAAGGTACCTCTATATAAGAATGAGGAACCTCTTCCTGTACAGCCTGATTACTGGTGCCGCAAACATGTCCTCAATAAGCCTGAAGATTCAAGATGGATTCACTACACATGCCATGAATTCATCGGGCTCTCTCATGATGAGGTAGATGAAGTCTACAAAGATGAGGAAGTCAGAAAGATCCTTCATGAAATCCTTGATTAATAAAGCAAAGTGCCTCGTAGCTTCCAGTTGCGAGGCATTTAATTTTAAGAGCGGTTTTTCCTTCTTTCAGCTTCACAATGCTATATTTAAAACGGAGGGGTAATTATGCAATCCTTAACTGACAAAGATCATGAACTGATTGCAGAAGCGCAAAAGGTCATTCGCCTGAATTATGATGCAGTTCATGGGCATCATACAGTAGGTGCAGCTGTCCGCTGTAAAAGCGGGAAAATATATAGAGGTGTCAATGTGTACTCCATGCATGGATCTTGTGCAGAGCAGATCGCAATCGGGAGTGCCATCACGCAAGGAGAAAGGGATTTTGATACGATTGTCGCAGTAAGAGGCGCAGATGGTTCTGAAATCATTCCTCCTTGTGGCAACTGCCGACAGATACTCCATGATTATATGCCTGAATGCGAAGTCATTCTGTCGATATCAGGACAATATAAGAA
>CASDRY010000045.1 GCA_949283235.1 uncultured Spirochaetales bacterium
CACTGCATCAGATGGCTTCTGCAAGTCCTCAGACGGTGGAAACATGCTTAAAAACAAGTCAAATACTTCCATCCAGAATTCTCCTTTGCTGTGTGTTATTGTCAGAATAAAAACTAATTTATGAATTTGTCTTTATTCTGGATAAAGCAAAACCGCCCGAGCTTCACAGCAATAGCCCGGACGGATTTATCTAATCGTCATCATTCGGAACTTGTGCATCTGTTTTCAGTTTCTCCAGGATACCGACAATTGCATCAAGCTGAAAATCAACAGTTTCATCAGCAGCTTCCGGAACAAGCAAGGGTAGGGTATCAGGGAGAGCTCTGCGTATAACCATCACTGACAGACTTAAATTCGTGAATAGATTTATCCGTTTTATGTCTGCCTTTATACCGAAGGTTTCCAGAATCTTACCGAAGAGCCATTGCTGTTTCTGTCGGAATAACTGATAGTTTTCCTTTGACAACCGCTTGAAAATGAGCTGTTGCTCTTCGATTGTCAGAACTGCAATTCCATTCTTTTCACCATAACAGCAATCATGGAGGAATTTCTTTACAGCCTCATGCCAGCTCAAGGCAGGATCAGTCATTAATCTGTGAGCATATTCAACAACTTTCGGCTGTTGCAGATATAGCGTTTCAAGCACAAGTTCTTCTTTTGTTGAGAAGAAGGTATAGAAAAAGGTTCTTGAGATACCAACTCTCTTATATACCTGTTCTACTGTTGTATGCCGTATGCCTTGCTTCGTCATTAGCTCAAGTCCCGCAGAAACAAGTTCTGCCCTGATGCGTTCCCTGTCTTCTTCGGAATAAGCTACCTTCGGCATAGATCTCCTCTCAAAATAAAAACAAAACTCAATTTTTATCTTTATTTTACATATTCAGCAGGATAACACAAGTGAAAATTCAATGTTCTGACCATTTCTGCTGTTAGCGTTCAAAACGCTTAGATCTAGCTAAATAAGAATATCAGTTCTTGATTATATCAGCTCGTATCTTTGTTCCTTTAGGTATGATAAGCTACATTCATGGATGACTTGTTTCAACTGAATAAGAAAAAACTTGGTTTTGGCTTGATGAGACTTCCTAAAGACGGAAGCGGGAAAATAAATGCAGAAGAAACGATGCGCATGGTTGATCGTTTCATTGAGCAGGGCTTCTCATATTTTGATGCGGCTTATTCGTATCCTGGGGCTGAAGAAATGTTCCGTATTGCTGTCAGTTCAAGATACCCTAGAGATAGTTATACTCTGGCATCTAAAATGTCGAGTGGAGCACTTTCCGATGATTTCAAGCCTGATAAGATGTTTGAAGAACAGCTGAGACGTACAGGGTTGGATTATATTGATTTCTATCTTCTTCATAGCATGCAGAGTGAGAATCTCCAGATATTCGACAAATACGATGCGTGGTCCTTTGGTCAGAAGCTGAAGAAAGAGGGAAAAATCCGCCATCTTGGATTCTCTTTTCATGATAGTCCTGAATTGCTGGATAAAATCCTTTCAGAGCATCCTGAGGCAGAATTCGTACAGCTTCAGATTAACTACCTTGACTGGGATAGTGCAAAAGTTCAGTCTGCTGGAGTTTATGAGGTTGCAAGGAAACACAATAAACCGATAATCATCATGGAACCTGTGAAAGGAGGTCTTCTTGCTAATCTCCAGAGTGATATAACTAAGCCCTTTGGAAGCGCATCTCCTTCTTCCATGGCTTTGCGTTTTGCTGCTGGGCTTGATGGTGTTCTTGCCGTTTTGTCAGGAATGAGCACAATGGAGCAGCTTGAGGAAAATACAAAGATATTCTCTCCACTTGAAAAGCTTTCAGATGAGGAGATGAAGGCAATTCACTTTGTGAAGGAGAGTATAAAGAAGCTGCAGGTTATAGAATGTACTGGATGTGGCTATTGCCTTTCTGGATGCCCGCAGAAGATCTCCATTCCTGATATCTTCAAGCTTATGAACGAGGAAGCTGTGATCAGGGATAAGAATAGTATCAGGAAAAGATATTCCTCGATGGTCAAAGACGGAAAATCCGGAGCGGCTTCCAGCTGTATCCGATGCGGCAAATGCGAGAGAATTTGTCCACAGAAATTGCCAATTAGAAATCTCTTGAGTAAAGCTGAGGGCTTAATCGGATAACTATCTGCTTTTGGATCTTACAGTACCTGAGACTATAAAACCATTTTGTGAGAATTATAAAGCAATGAAGTATTTTGTTAATGAGGATGAACGAAAAGCATCTGGCAGCACGTGTTTTCTTGAGTGGCAGAAAGGGCGCTATCATGATGAGTGCTGGCTATCTGATTCAATCAACATATTTAGCGTGAATATGGCTTAGGTATTCCAGATATAACTGAAGATATGATATCTCTGCGGACAACCTTGTGTTTATCCTTCCCTGCAAGCGATAAAATAAGCGATAAAATAAGCGAAGCGCTCCAATATAAGAATTCAGAGGATCATACTGGTTCGATAATCCACTATCTATCGCAAAAAGGGGATGCGAAAACAGCTGAAATCGCCAAGGCTGTCAATCTAAGCCCTGCCCGCACAAGATCGCTTCTTCACGATCTTTGCAAAAATGGCGATGTTATCGCTCTTGGCGAGAATAAAGGCCGTTATTACATATTAGGAAAAACATCCCACAATGATTGAGTGGGAAAATCCCACTCAATGCATTGCTTTGTAAAGGTCCATTACCTTAAGGGATGAAGTAAATTCATCAAGTGATACATCCTCTTCCGTTCTGAAGAAGATTGTTTTTTCTGCTGATGGACGTACAGATATGAAATTATCTGAAAAGAGTCCCTTCACAGGTGTATCAAGAGCCACGAAGAATGCTGGTTTACGGACACTTAGCTTTACTGAAAATATCCTTGGTCCATTCTGCATTGTTGAGACTTCGAGCTTCGGATCCTCAAGCTTTACTTTCTTTGGTTTATCAAGAAGCGTGGTTCTTTCTCTCAAAACATCCTTTGTTGACATCTTTACATACATGAAGGAGCTGAGTGGATCGATTCTGTGGAGAGGGTATTCTGCAACTTTCACGCATTCTCCAGAAGCTGCAGGGACAGTATATTCCCTTGTCTCTTTCTTAGTGCCTGAGAAATCTCTTATCTTTATCGAGAACTCAGCTTCCGCATTTTCAGTGGTGTCATTGACGAAATAGACAGTAACTGTTTTATCGCTGATGAGAATCATAGGGGAAAGAGGGGAGAAGAATCTTCTTGCCGCATACTGCAGAAGCTTCCATTTCCCTCCATATTCAATTGCAGAGTCTGAAATCTCGGGCCAAGGGTCAGTGAGAGAGGAGAGTATCATCCCATGATTTCCCCTTACTCTCTGCTCGCTTGCCTTTCTTGTCGCTGCTTCCGCGGCCTTTGCCTCTGAAAGATACACAAGCTTATCTTCAGCTACAGGAAATAAGAAGGAATCAGCAATGCCCTGAAGTATTCTTCCAGCACCTTCTCCATGCAAATCTGCCGCTGCGGATGAGATATTTCTTTCATCATTTTTCCAGATGCGTTCTAGAGTTTCTTTTGAAGGAAATGAAGGAGCGCTTAATGCTTTCGGAATGGAATTTGCTTCCTCCTCAGAGAAGACAAGAAGACCGCTTCTTGCAGCTGCATCGCGTAGTGTTTTTCCATAATATGTTCTCAGAAGGAGAGTATTCATATTAGCTTCAGCCGCACTTCTTGTCAGTCTTTCAAGATAGCTCTGGTCTGTTCTTGATTGAATAAGATTGGCTTTTCCTAGAGTTGCTCCTTTCAGGTAGATTCTCTTTTCATTTACAAAGAGTCCTTCCTGTATAAGAGTTACAGTTCTGAAAACAACTTTCCTCTCTGTCTGGTATCCATTCACTTCAATTGAAACTGGATAAACTGGCTGAGCTCCCATTCCATTTGGCCACCATATGCTTACATCGCCCGGATCAATGGAGATTACATGTTCTTTTTCTCCTTCAGGAATCATAATCCTTCCGCTATGGGTTTTCCCATTTACCGAGATCGAGTAAACAGCTTCTGATTCTTCCTTTGCGATACAGGAAAGGACAATGTTAAGCTTCCATCTTCCATCTTTCCTCTCACATTCAGCTTCGCAGCCAGCTATGATCAAAGTAGGATCTGACAGCAGTTTTACGCTTCGCCATACACAAGGGAAGCTCATGATATCCTCACTGAGAGGATTGCCTTGGAAGATTATTTCAATGGAGTTCTCTCCATCTTTTACATACTCTGTTATATCTGCAAGAAGAGGTGTGTCCTCTGTAACTTTTGCAGCTAGCTTTCCATTGACTGCAAGACATGATGTTGAAAGTCCTCCGCATTTGATGAAGAATTGATTCTTTCCTTTCTCTGCAGTGAATTTCCTTTCAAGACTCCATGTGGATTCTCCTATCCAGGATGTACGGATTATCTCATCGCCATCATAGGGTTCGCTTATTATTCCATTTGCAAGGAATGTGTCATGAAGGCTTCCTGGAACAATCATATCCCATTCGCTGCCCTGCGCTATATTACTATACTTCATAGGGGAGACTGCCTTGAGCCTCCAGCTTCCATCTAAAGTAGTGGTTATCATTCTGAATTCCCTCTTGGGGTATTATAACATGCAAAGGAAGGCAATATTTAATTATTTTTCATACTTATTATTTCTGCAGATTCCTCACCATTCTTTCCATTTTGTTCTGCATTGGAAGAATTGCGGACTTGATGCATTCATTTACTCCCTGTTTTGTAACATTGTAAACTTTGTGCAGTAGTATAGTTGCTTCACTGTTCTTGAAAAGGCAACCTTATTGTAATAGAGTTGCTGTATGAGCATCATCAAACCCCATAAGCTCGGAGTCATTGCAGGTCCGGGTTCAGAGTATTTCACTGGCAAGGTGGTTAAGCATCTTAGGCGTCTCTACATCGATCGCTACGAAAAACTGTCGGAAGTCCTTACCAAGCGTCATGGAATGACAGATGAGGAACTATTGAAAGCGGTAACGCTTATTGACGATCTTGATAGCAGAAAGATACCAACCGGAAAACTGCCAACAGCATTTCATTGTCCTGATCTCACCATCAATGTTAAGTACACCAGATTCGCAAATGGCGAGGAGAAAGCTGAGATCATAGATCCGGTAAGAGGTCTCAATGTATATATCATTCATGATGTATCGAACTCTGCTCCTATTAAAGTGGCAGGACTTGATGAACCGCAGCCTCTTAGCGTCAATGATCATCTCATGTTCCTTTTCACGACAATCCATGCAGTAAAGCTTGCTGGAGCGCTCTCTGTAACGCTTGTTCTTCCTACTTATCCATATGCAAGACAGCATAAGAAAGCTGGAAGGGAAGCTTTGACAGCTTCGATGTTCGCTCACTTCTGTGAGAATCTTGGAGTTGAACGTATCATCACTCTTGATATCCACTCGAGAGAGATTGAGAACGCGTTCACTACATGCCATCTCGAGAATCTCCATGGTTCTTATCAGACGCTTATCGCGCTTAGAAAGCTCATTGATTTCTCCGATCCTGATCTTGTAGTAGTTTCTCCAGATACAGGTGCTGTTTCCAGAAACAAGTTCTATGCGCAGGGTCTTCATAGACCGCTTGCTATGCTCTATAAGGAGCGTGATTACTCAATCGTGAGCCGCGATGCAAAGAATACCAACATCAAGAGCATCAATCTGCTTGGTGATGTAAAGGGTAAGACTGTATTGATGGCTGATGATATGATCGCAACTGGCGGAACCATGATCATAGCTATGCGCGAGCTCATGAATAGGGGAGCTAAGAAGATCATCTGCATGGTTTCCCTTCCTTTCTTCAATGGAAATGCAATTGAGAATTTCGATGCAGCTTATAAGGAAGGTGTATTCTGGAGAATCATCGGAACGAACGCTGTTTATCAGGGAAAAGGGCTTCTTGAGAAGGAGTGGTTTGTACAGGCAGATGTAACTGAGCTTTTTGCAAGGGTTATATCACGTCTTCACCATGGACGTTCCATCTCTCCTCTCCTTGATAATCGTCGCTTCATCCAGAAGCTTATCGATTCTTCTCAGGCTAATCCAAGTGCACCTCTTATTCAGGAAAGCAATCAGGACTGAGGAGGCATATTATGCAGATGTCTAACAGGATTTCAAGCTTCCAGTGTTCGCCGATAAGACGTCTTGTTCCGTATTCCCGCGATGCCGAGGAGAAGGGGATTCATGTAATCCATCTTAATATCGGACAGCCCGATATCAAGACACCGAAAGAGGCTCTTGATGCTATCAGGGGTTTTGATCGAGATATCATCGAGTATGGAATAAGCGAGGGTGAGGTTGCGCTTCGCCGTGGTCTTGTCCGCTACTATCAGAAATATGGTCTCAAGGTCAGTCAGGACGATATCATGATCACAACAGGTGGTTCTGAAGCGATACAGTTCGTTTTCATGACACTCTGTGATCCTTATGATGAGTTCATCATACCTGAACCTTATTACACCAATGTCGCAACTTTCGCGAACATCGCAATGGTTACGCTTCGTCCTGTTACCTCATCTTCCGATGATAACTTTGCTCTTCCCTCCATTTCAGAGTTTGAGAAGAGAATCAATAAGAAGACGATGGGAATCATGCTTTGTTCTCCTAATAATCCTACAGGGCATGTCTACTCCCAGGAAGAGCTGAGAGGTCTTCTGGAACTTTGCCGTAAACATGATATCTTCCTTGTTGTCGATGAGGTCTACAGGGAGTTCTGTTATGACGGAAAGAGCTTCACATCCATCCTCTCATTCCCAGAGTATCAGGATAGGGTAATCTGCATAGATTCATTCTCAAAGCGTTTCTCTATGTGCGGAGCAAGAATCGGAGCAATAGTCACAAGGAACAGAGAAGTCCTTGAATCTGCTCTTAAGCTTGCACAGGCAAGACTCTGTCCTCCTGCTGTTGAGCAGATAGCCGCAACTGCTGCTCTTAATGCACCTGATGAGTATGTTGAGGATGTAAGAGCTGAATATGAGAGAAGGCGTAATGTGCTTATATCAAGGATGCAGAGAATCCCTGGTGTAAGGTGTTCCCTCCCTAAAGGAGCTTTCTACTTTGTTGTCGATCTTCCTGTGGACGATGCTGAGAAGTTCGCAATCTTCATGCTCCGTGATTTCTCCTATGAGGGCTGCACAGTCATGATAGCTCCTGCAGAGGGCTTCTATGTAACCCCAGGGCTAGGTAAGCAGCAAGCTAGAATTGCCTATGTCCTGAACGAGAAGGAACTCGTAATGGCTGCAGAATGTCTTGCGCGTGGCTTACAAGCCTATCGCAGAGATGTGATGAAGATCAAGGACTGAATTATTTCCTCCTTCTTCCCGAGGGAGGAAAATTTTACCTCTCAATTGCCTTAAATGATGTGTAATTTGTTTTGTAAAAGTCATTTTTCATGAAATACAGCTTTTCAAAAGTCATTTTTCATGAAAATTGATTGATAGTAATGTGTTTCCTTAAATACATTCTCATATGCAATGAGGACTATGCCCAGACAACAGAGGATGGCATCGAAATTGTACCATGGAGACAGTTTCTGGATGAATTATGGGATGGGAAGATTATCTGAATCTGAAATTTTTCCAGAAATTTTCTCTTTTTCATCTTTCTTTAATCTTTCTGTATTAAATTGTAAGCATGGAGGAAACAAAATGAAGAGATTAACAAAGAAGATAACAATGGTTTCAGTGGTTCTGCTTTCTGCTGGTATGGCATTTGCCGCAGTTTCTGAGGATGAGGCTATTAATACAGCACTCTCTGATGCAGGAGTGGAGATAAGTGAGGCAACAGCTCTCAGATCACATAAAGATAGAGATGATGGAAGAGCATATTACGATATAGAGTTCCGTTCAGATGAAGGCAAGTGGGAGTATGAGATAGACGCTGAGAGCGGAAGGATTGTTGGTTTTGATTTTGAGGAATCAAGGAATAGGGCACCAGCTTCCGTCGGTGTTGATAGAGCAGGGGCGGAGAGGATAGCGCTTTCAGATGCTGGATTTGACAGAGACGAGGTATCACGCTTCAGGATGGAATCAGATCGTGATGATGGAATTGCTATCTATGAGATAAGCTTCGTTGCAGATAATATTGAATATGATTACGACATCAATGCAGATGATGGAACTATCATCAAGGCTTCATGGGAGAAGAAAGGAAGGATCTCTGGAGATAGGGAAGCTAGACTTACAGAGTCTGAGGCTGAAGCTATAGCTTATGATGTGCTTGGAGAGGAGGCAGAGCGTCTTTCAGTCTGGGAAGATTGGGATGATGGCCGTTACTGGTATGAGGCAGAGGCTATGGTCGGTGACTATAGATATGAAGCTGATATCACAGGAAGCGGGGAAGTTGTTTCTGTAAGCCGTGAGCTTAGAGCTTTCTGGAGATAAACCTATCAGCCCTCACTTCGTTTGGAGTGGGGGTAATCTTTTATACATTTTTCTTAAAAAATCTGCATAAATATTGATTTTCTATTGCATAACAGCTCCATGATTGTGTATAAATATGTAAACTTCAATTATGAATGGAGCATTGAAATGAAGAAGATAACCAAAGTATTGATGATTGCAGTTGTTCTCATGGCAGCTACAGCAGCTCTTTTCGCATCGGGCACAAAGGAGAGTGCTCTGGAGAGAATCAAAACAAGTGGAAAGCTTGTAGTAGGAACAGAGGCACAGTATGCACCATATGAGTTCAGAGATGCTGATAACAACATCGTTGGCTGTGATATGTTCCTTGCTGCAGAGATTGCAAAGGGTCTTGGAGTAGATCTTGAGATTGTTGATATGGCATTCGACGGAATCAACCCAGCTGTACAGGCCGGACAGGTTGATCTCGGAATCGCAGCATTCACAAACACTCCAGAGAGAGCCGAGGTTATCGACTTCTCCGCTATATATGAGCAGAGCCTCCAGTATCTTGTTGTCAAGACAGAGAATAAGGATGTTTATACAACAGTAGAGTCTCTTGCAGGACAGAAGGTTGGCGCACAGAGAGGAACAATCCAGTCCCAGCTTATCAGACAGGCACTTCCAGATTCAGAGCTTTTCGAGCTTGCAAAGTATCCTGAGCTTGCTCTTGAGGTACAGAATGGAAATATTGCAGGTCTTGTTGTAGATGCAGCTGTAGGCGATTCAATTGTTGCTTCCAGCGATGGAAAGCTTGCTGTAGCTAACTTCACATTCGATGCAGAGGTTGCAAACTTCGGTAAGTCAGTTGTACTCCAGAAGGGTAATGATGATCTCAAAGCTGAAGTTGATAAAGTCATTGAGAGAGTTCTCAGCGATGGTTCTTATCAGAAGGCATGGGATGAAGCTGTAGCTCTTCAGAAGGAACTCGGACTCTAATGGGATTCTTTGAACAGATAATAACGATTCTGGATAGGTATTATATATACTTTCTGGATGGTGTTAAAAATACCCTTATAATTGCTGCCCTGAGCGTTGTGCTGGGGGCAGTTTTCGGTACGTTGATGGCCATTATGAGGATGTGCAAGATAAAGCCTCTGAGATGGTTTGCTGTGGCTTATATCGAATTTGTCCGCGGTACCCCTCTGATGGTTCAGCTTATGTTCATCTTCTATGGTCTTCCTATGGTGGGAATCACATTCCCTGATGTTTCATGGATTCCTAACTTCTCCCGCTTCATGGCTGGTGTTGTCGCTATGAGTATCAACAGCTGTGCATATGTAGCTGAGGTCATAAGATCAGGTATTCAGGCTGTTGATGAAGGGCAGATGGAAGCTGCAAGAAGCATCGGATTCAAATATGGAGAATCGATGCGTCTTGTCATTCTCCCTCAGGCAATAAGGAACATCCTCCCAGCTCTTGGTAATGAGTTTGTTACTGTTATAAAGGAATCATCCATTGTATCTGTCATCGGTATCTCCGATCTTATGTATGGTACAAATGGTGTAATAGCGCTCACATACCGAAGCCTCCCTTGTCTTGCAATCGCTGCATGTATTTATTTTATACTGACGTTCATCAGCAGCCGTCTGATAGCGCTTCTTGAGAAGAGGATGAGACATGGAAGGAAATAACATTATAGAGGTAAGGAACCTCTGCAAGAATTTCGGATCGCTCGAGGTTCTCAAGGATATAACCACTGATTTCAAGGAGAAGCAGGTTGTATCGATCATAGGACCATCAGGTGGTGGAAAGAGTACTTTCCTGAGATGTCTTAATCTTCTGGAGACACCGACTTCTGGAAAGATAATCTTCAACGATGTTGATCTCTGCTCAGATAAGATAGATATCAATGCGCAGAGGCAGAAGATAGGAATGGTTTTCCAGCACTTCAACCTCTTCAATAACATGAATGTCATGAAGAACCTCACTGTCGCTCCTATGAGGATAAAGGGAATGTCCAAGGAAGAGGCTGAAGAGAAGGCGATAGGCTTCCTGAAGAGAATGGGACTTGAGGATAAAGCTGAATCCTATCCTTCACAGCTTTCAGGTGGGCAGAAGCAGAGAATTGCAATCGTCAGATCATTGATGATGGAGCCTTCTGTAATGCTCTTCGATGAGCCTACATCCGCACTTGACCCTGAGATGATAGGGGAAGTACTGGATGTTATAAAGCAGCTTGCGAAGGAAGGCATGACAATGCTCATAGTCACCCACGAGATGAGGTTTGCAAGAGAGGTAAGCAACAGGATATTATTCCTGGATGGCGGCAGAATCGATGAAGACAGAACAGCTGATGAGTTCTTCGACGATCCGCATAGCCCAAGACTGATAAGCTTCTTGCAGAAGGTCCTTTGATCAGAGGTTTAAAGTGAAAAAGAATTATCAATTCAGATATGGTAGCACGACTGTGTCCATTCCAGTCGAGGAAGACCAGGTAATCTCTGTTATTGATGGAAATAATACGGAGCCCCTTTCAGATATAAAGGGTGCTCTCTATTCTTCCTTAGATAACCCTATTGATTCCCCATCTCTTGAAGCTGTAGCTTCAAAGGCTTCCTCAATAGTTATTGTTATCAGCGATATGACACGCTTCTGGATGAGGCAGGATATCATTGTTCCTCATCTTGTGGAGTATCTTGTATCCCGCTGTGGAAAGAAGTATTCGGACCTTGAGATCGTAATCGCTACAGGAACCCATGTCGGAGCTCCTGTTGAGGATCTTAAGACACTTGTCACTCCGGAAATCTATTCCAAGGTTAAGACAGTAAACCATGACTGCAGGGCAGAGGATCTTGTATATCTTGGAACTACAGATTATGGAACACCTGTTAAGGTGGATAAAGCGGCAGCTGAGGCTGATCTTGTTATCTGTCTTGGAGCTGCAACTTATCATGTGATGGCTGGCTTCGGTGGAGGCAGAAAGAGCATCCTTCCTGGTATTTCCAGCCTGGAGACTATAAAGCACAACCATGCATATAGCCTTGCTCCGGATCGCTTCATCACGAATCCCGCAATCGGGAATGGCATTCTTGAAGGGAATCCGCTTCATGAGGACATGTGTCAGGCCGCCCAGATGATGAAGAATCTCTTCATGATAACTCTCGTCACTGACACTGAGTTCCGTCTTGCTTCCATCTTCTCCGGACACTGGAGAACCTCATGGGAGAGAGCTTGCGAAGAGGTGAGGAGAATCTATACAGTTCCTATCAAGGAGAAGGCAGATGTCGTTATAACAAGCTGCGGAGGTTTCCCGAAGGATGAATCTCTCTATCAGGGAACAAAGGCTGTTGATAATGTCATCTCAGCTCTGAAAGAAGGAGGTACGCTTATTCTCCTTCTTGAAGGAAGAAATGGTGGAGGCAGTCCTGATTATTTCGATTGGATCAAGCCTCTTGTTAACGGAACGTTTGAGAAAGAGCTCAGGGAGAACTTCACAGTAGGTGGTTATATCTTCTTCCTGAATTGCGAGCAGGCTTCAAGATTCAACATTCTTATGTATTCCTCGATTCCTGCGGAGACAGTGAAGCCAATGGGAATAAAGGCATATGATGATCTTGATAAACTTCTCTCTGATGCAGATCTTGAAGGTAAGTCGATTTATATCATCCCGACAGGCTCTACAGTTCTTCCTGAAGTAAAAGATTAATGGAGTATTGAAAATGCCAGAATTAAGCAAAAGAGTAGGTACATTTACAGATTCGGTTATCAGACGCATGACTCGTATAAGCGATGCTTGCCCTGGAAGCATCAATCTTTCTCAGGGATTCCCTGATTTCGATCCTCCGAAGGAGCTTCTCGATGCGCTTGCTAAAGTTGCATATGAAGGACCTCATCAGTATTCAATAACATTCGGGGCGGAGAACTTCAGAGAGGCGCTTGCTATCAAAGCTGAACGCTCGATAAAGAGAAAGATAGATCCAGAGAAGGAGATTGTCGTTACATGTGGAGGCACAGAGGCAATGATGTGCGCTATGATGACAATCTGCAATCCTGGCGACAAGGTCATGGTTTTCTCTCCTTTCTATGAGAACTATGGCGCGGATGCTATTCTTTCTGGTGCAGAGCCTATTTATATTCCTCTCGTTCCACCAACATATTCCTTTGATATCAACCTGATAGAAGATGGATTCAAGCAGGGAGCGAAGGCAATCATTGTCTGCAATCCCTCAAATCCATGCGGAAAGGTCTTTACAGAAGAGGAGCTTCTTGCAATCGGAAAGCTTGCTTTGAAGTATGATGCTTTCGTTGTAACAGATGAAGTCTATGAGCATATTATCTATGCTCCTAATGTTCATGTATCGGTAGCTTCCCTTCCTGGAATGTTCGATCATACTATCACATGCAACTCTCTCTCAAAGACCTATTCAATAACAGGCTGGAGACTTGGATACCTTATTGGACCGGAGGAGGTTATCGAGGCTGCGAAGAAGGTTCATGACTTCCTTACAGTAGGTGCTGCGGCACCGCTTCAGGAAGCAGCTGTTGCAGGTCTGAAGCTTCCTCTCAGCTATTATGAGGGACTTGGTAAGCTCTACACCGAGAAGCGTGATTACTTCCTAGCGGGTCTTGATAGAATAGGGCTTAAGCATAATGTTCCTCAGGGTTCTTACTTTGTCCTTGTTGATATCCAGGACTTCCTTGATCTTCCTAGATTCAAGGAATGGACAGATCTGGAATTCTGTGAGTGGATGATTACGAATATCGGAGTCGCGGCAGTTCCTGGTTCCAGCTTCTTCCGTGAAGAGGTGAATAACCTGATCAGACTCCATTTTGCACGCTCCAAGGAAACTCTTGATCTTGCTCTCCAGAGGCTTTCAAAGCTTAAGGATGTGCTTTCAGAAGGCTGACATCACGGCTCTCTGCTTTCGGGTAGAGAGCCTTATTTAACTTCTTTTTCCTTAAATACAAGTACTGCCTTTGCATTTGGCATGATTGAGAATGAGACGAGGTTGTATCCTTCCTTGTCCATTCTATTTGCTTCAGCTTCGATTATCTTTGCCATCTTCTTAGCTCTTGGCTCATATCCTGTTGCTATAACTTTAAACATCATACCTCCTCCAATATACTCATATTATTATATCATGAACCTTTTGCATTCATTTACTGTGGCCCTCATGCTTATTTTCGATTTGACATCGTTGTATTGTGTGATTGAAAATTACATTAAGAAACAAGTTTGTGGGTCATAATAGAGGAGGTCAGAAATGATTAAACTTGGATTGCATTCTGCAATATTGCCGTCTCTTTCTTTCGAGGAAGTCGTTGATTATATCTCATCGCTTGGTCTTGAAACATTGGAAGTATGCTGCTGGCCTAAGGGCAAAGCTGAAAGAAGATATGCAGGAGTAACGCATCTTGATCTTGATATGCTTGATAAGGATGATTTAATCAAATGCCGTGAATATGCTGAGAATAAAGGTATAGAGATAGCTGTACTTGGATACTATCCTAATCCGCTTTCTG
This sequence comes from uncultured Spirochaetales bacterium, assembly GCA_949283235.1. GTDB lineage: Bacteria > Spirochaetota > Spirochaetia > Sphaerochaetales > Sphaerochaetaceae > Ornithospirochaeta. Next base: position 13,880 of record CASDRY010000045.1, read on the forward strand.
CGGTACAGGCTGAAGCTGATACAGCAATTAAGCATATCCATAAAATGATTGATGCAGCTTCTGATATGGGTGTAAATAAAATTTCTACTTTCATCGGAAAGGATAAGAATCTCACAGTAGATGCCAATATAGAGAAAATGAAGACTGTCTGGCCTGCAATTCTTGAACATGCAGAAGAGAGGAACGTGAAAGTTTCCATTGAAAATTGTCACATGCTTTACTCTGTGAATGAGTGGCCTGGTGGAAATAATCTTGCATGTTCTCCTCATGTGTGGAGGGAAATGTTCAAGATGTCTCCTAATATCGGTCTGTCTTATGATCCGTCGCATCCAGTTGTCCTAGGTATGGATATGGAAACTCATCTAAGGGAATTCAGGGACAGGATATTCCATATTCATTTCAAGGATTGCCATATTGAAAGAGATATGGTGAATGAATATGGTCGTTTTGATCTTCCTGGTTTATGGCATACTCCTAAGCTTCCAGGTTTGGGAGATGTTCCGTTCGCTTCATTCATCAGTATTCTGAATAGCATTGGATACAGGGGAGCTGGTGTAATAGAAGTAGAGGACAAATCTTTTGAAGGCTCTCTGGATGATGTAAAACGCGGAATTGAGCAGAGCGTAAGATATCTCAGACAATTTGCCTGAAAAAGCAAATTATAGTTGAAGGGGCTTTTGCCCCTTCATTTACAAATGCATCACGTGTTATTCATGTATGCCTTCTCACAGGCATCAGCAACATGCTCGCAAGCATCAGCACACTGCTCGAGATAGCGATATACATCTCTCCAGATTATTATCTCAAGAGGGCTTGTCTCGCTTGTGTGGAGCTTTCTCATGTTTGCAATGAAGATCTCATCCGCATCTTCCTCAAGAGTGTTGATCCTTATGATCCTCTCCCTGAAGGTTTTTGAATGCTTGAAATCCTTGAAATCATCCATCAGGAGCTTCATCTCTGAGCAGCACTTCTCCACAATTTCTACAGCATTGAGCATCTCTGGCCTGATAACCCTTACGTTATCGCAGTAGAGGCGGAGAACAACATCCTCGATCTTATCCACAACCTCGTCCAGGCACTGGCTGAGAAGAATTATATCGTCTCTTTCAATAGGGGTTATGAAAGCCTTTGCAAGAACATTCATCAGTTCATGCTTCTTCATATCTGCATCATGCTCTTCCTTGTGCATCTCATCCAGAATAGGATTGAGATTATCCGGATCATAGCCTGTGATGCACTTCCTCAGTATCTCAGATGCTTTTACTGCATGCTCTGCACATGCGATGAAGGTATCAAAATAAAATGTATCGTTCTTCTTTGCCATATCCACTCCTTAGAAAATAGCTAAAAACAGCTTTGCCATCAGATAGCTTATAAGACCACAGCCAGGGAAGGTGAATACCCATGTAAGCATCATCTCCTTCACGACTGAGAAGTTTATCGCACCAAGTCTTCTTGAAGCTCCTACACCCATTATCGCACTGGTTTTCGTGTGTGTGGTTGAAACTGGGATTCCGAATACAGATGAGAAGAGCAGGCAGAGCGATGCTGCTATATCAGCACTGAAGCCCTGATACTTCTCCAGCTTTACCATATCCATTCCAACTGATCTTATTATCTTCTCTCCACCAACGGAGGTACCAAGTCCCATCACAACAGAGCAGAGGATCATCAGCCAGACAGGGATAAGGATTCCATGCACGCTTGTCTCTCCATTTGAGAATGCGATTGCAAGAAATAGTACTCCGATGAATTTCTGTCCATCCTGAGCGCCATGCATGAAGCTCATAGCTCCCGCTCCAGCTATCTGGGCATAGTTGAAGAATCTATTTGTCTTTCTTCTATCGAAGCCTTTGCAGAGCAGAACAACTATCTTGCAGATGATGAAGCCAATTACAAAGCCGAGAATGAGGGATAGTACAAGGCCGTAGATTACTTTAATCCATTCCTCTCCATTTACAGCTTCAAAGCCTTTTCCTGTAGCAAGAGCTGCGCCTGTAAGACCTGCTATAAGACTATGGCTTTCACTTGTTGGGATTCCGAAATGTGAAGCTGCGGTGCTGTAGACCACGATTGAGAAAAGA
>CASDRY010000046.1 GCA_949283235.1 uncultured Spirochaetales bacterium
AAAGACAGCTGTAGTTTTCAGATCAAAATATGGTGCTTCAAAAGAGTATTCGCTTCTGCTTGGTGAAAGCCTTGCTGCTGAAGTCATTGAGAATGAGGGTTTGACTTCTCATCTTGTTGATGAGTTCGATACCATCATACTGGTCGGCGGGGTATATGCAGGGAAGATTACAGGAATAGAATTCCTTAAGAAATATATCGGTGATTTCTCCTCCAAGCGTCTTGCTGTCTTTGCTGTCGGGGCTTCTCCTATGTCTATTGAGATGCTCGATTCTCTCAAGAAAAAGAATCTCAAAGGTCGCCTTGAAGCTATTCCTCTTTTCTATGGAAGGGGAGCTTTTGATGAGTCAGTGCTTTCCTTTATGGATAAGAATCTTCTTTCAGTTGCGAGGAAAGCTGCTGAGAAGACAAAGCCAGAAAAGCGTAACGACCTTGATAAGATTCTATTGGAAACAACTGAAAGTATTTCCTGGGTAGATGAGAGTTTTCTTTCACCTCTTATCTCATTCATTTCACAAGGGTAAAAAGAAGCGTTTCATTACCTCCGCAGACCATGCCTATATCTCCACTCGATGAGAGATCATAATGCTTTGTCTGATGAGTTATCTCTGTTTTCAGCATCTTCTTTGCTTCCTCGATAGCTTCCTTTTCGATAGCTCCGCCTCCGATAGTCCCCACAGCCTCGTTTTCTGTCACAAACATTGTTGAACCTACCGCTCGCGGAGCAGAGCCTTTCTTCTCGATAATCCTTACAGCGATTCCCTCGTTTGTTGCCATAGTCTTCAGTAGCTTTGGATCGATTGTTGAGAAATGCTCCCCGCTTCTGAATACTGATATTATTTCAGCCATTATCGAGATGGCTATCTCTTCAGGGGTTTCTGCCCCTATAGGAAGACCTATCGGTGTGTGGACATTTCTTAGCGCTTCTTCAGAAAAGCCTTCTTCTCTCATTTCAGCTAGAGCTTTCGCGCTCTTTGCTTTCGATCCAATCATCCCGATATACGAAGAAGGATGGGAAAGCGCATATCTCAGGCAATCTGTATCGAATGAATGTCCATGTGTGAAGATTATGTAAGCAGGTGTTACCACATCGTATTCTTTCTTCAAAAGTTCATTGAAAGGTGCTATGAATCTTTCAGCTTTGGGAAATCTTTTCTCTGTCAGCAGTTCTTCTCTGTCATCTAGTACAGTCATCTTCATATTCTGAAGGACTCCAAGATCATATAGCGCTTTCCCTACATGCCCCGAACCGAAAAGCATCAGATGCGGTTCTGCTTTGATTATCTCAACAAGATCTGGATTTGAGATATCATTACCAGAGGTGGAAGCTATAAGTTGCCCATTTTGATAAATAGCTTCTTCTCCATCTGCTATTATTGTTCTTCTTTCAAGGCTTCCTTTTGAAATTGTCTCAAGAAAAGCTTCATAGTATTTATTCATTGATTATCTCCTTAAGAAGCATAAGCGTTGTTTCGATATCCTCTTCAGTTGTGAATGGCCCTGGAGAGAACCTTATTGTTCCTGTTGGAAATGTTCCAATACTTCTATGGGCAGAAGGCGCGCAGTGAAGCCCGACCCTGGTCTCTATATTGCCTCTCTCCAGTAGTTTGTATGCAATTTCCGCAATATCCATCTTGTTGGATACTACGGAAAGGAGTGCTGTTCTGGGGCTATCAATAGGGACTCCGACAGCTTCTATTCCATTGATGCTTTCAATTCCCTCATAGAGCTTTCTTGTCATATCCAGTTCATGGGAAAAGGAGAGCTTCCTTTGTTCAATGCTCCATTTCAAAGCTTTCTCAAGCCCTGCCAGCCCTGTCATATTCTCAGTACCTGGAGAGAGTCTTTCAGGGAGTGTTGTCGGTATTTCCTCCCTGTCGCTTTCGCTACCTGTTCCTCCCGCGATAAGAGGAGAGATCTTTTCTGCAATCTCCCGCTTTAGTATCATTCCGCCAGTTCCTTCAGGGCCAAGGAAACCTTTATGTCCTGTAAAGCCAAGTGCAGATATTGAAAGCGCTTCCATATCGATATCAGCATAGGGGGAAGCCTGAGCTGTATCCACGATGAAAGGAATGTTATGTTTTCTTGCTATCTCGCCAGGTATCTCAAGATTCTGTATCGCTCCAGATACATTGCTTGCTGTGTTTATGATGATTCCTCTAGTCTCGGAGGTAATCATGGAATTTAGCTCTGAATAGTCATTATAGCCCATTATATCCGAAGGAATCCTTGTGACTTTCAGTCCAAGCTGATTGACAGGCCTCATCACAGCATTGTGTTCATTGGAGGAGACAATGACATGTTCTCCTTCCTTGAAAAGCCCTGTTATAATCCAGTTCAATGCTTCTGTGATGTTTTTTGTGAATGCAATGCACTCTGGATGGTTGTAATTATATAGCTTAGCAAGCATGGAACGCAGAGACATGAGGATATCAAAACCATTTTCAATGAGTCTGCTTTCTGTTCTGTAAAGGTTTATGCAACCTGTTTCTATGTAGTCAGCTATTGCTTTCGATACTCCAGGAGCTTTCGGAAAAGCTGTCGAGGCGTTGTCGAGATAGATTCGTTTCATGAAACAATTGTATCACACAGTCATTGTATTCTGAATAACATAATGGTAGCATATCGGGTATGAGAATCGCTGAAAAAGGAAAACTTGCCGCTACTGGTCTCATAATCGGGGCGGCAGCTGTTGTGCTTACTTTGTTAGGGAATCCTGGGAATATGGGATTCTGCATCGCATGCTTTCTACGAGATACAGCTGGAGCTATGCACCTCCATACAGCGCCTATTGTAGAGTATGTAAGACCTGAGATCATCGGAATCATTCTTGGATCTTTTGTGCTTAGTGTGTTATCTGGAGATTTCCGTCCTAGAGGTGGTTCATCTCCTGTATTAAGGTTTCTCATTGGCTTTATTGTGATGATAGGAGCCTTGGTATTCCTGGGATGCCCACTGCGAATGGTTATACGCCTTGGCGGAGGCGATCTTAATGCTCTTGTAGCTCTCCTTGGATTCATTGCAGGAATAGGAGTAGGGTGTATCTTCCTTTCAAATGGATTCACTCTTGGAAAGGCTGAGAAACAGACAAGGCTTGAAGGTACTGTAACACCATTTCTGACAATACTCCTTTTTGTTCTGTTCCTTGCAGTTCCCTCACTTTTCCTTTTCTCAGAGTCAGGACCTGGCTCAATGCATGCACCTGTTTTTGCTTCGCTTCTTGCTGGCCTCATTGTAGGAGCTGCATCTCAGAGGACAAGACTGTGTATGGCAGGAGGTATAAGGGATATCTTCCTCGTTAAGGACTTTACGCTTATCTCAGGATTTATTGCGATCTTCGTGGCTGTTCTTGTGGGAAATCTCATTACAGGAAGCTTCAGTCTAGGGTTTGATAACCAGCCTGTATCACACCCTATGCATGTCTGGAATTTCCTGGGAATGTTTACTGTCGGGCTTGGCTCTGTAATGCTTGGAGGTTGTCCTTTAAGACAACTCATTCTTGCAGGAGAGGGCTCTTCAGATAGTGCTATGGCTGTTCTTGGAATGATAGTAGGCAGTGCATTCGCACATAACTTCTCCCTGGCTTCCAGTGCAAATGTAGGCCCTGGCATAAATGGAAAGGTTTCTGTTATCGGAGGAATTGTCATTCTGCTTGCAATAGCTCTGATTGTGACACTTAAGGAAAGGAGAAAGTGATGAAAGAACTTGATACATCTGGATATAGCTGCCCTGAACCGGTAATCATGACAAAAAAGGCATTGAAGGATAGCCCTGAGGGACTTATTGTCACTGTCGATAACAGAGCTTCTAAAGAGAATGTGACACGCTATGCGACTGCTTTAGGCTACAAAGTTGATACCAAGGAAGATGGTTCGAATTGGAAGCTGACAATCTCAAAGTAGCGACATTCCATAGCCATTATGGTGCTATTATGTTCAGAAAGAGAGTCGGAGGGAATGCGGTACTGAAACCGGTTCCTCGTTCTCTTTCCTCTTCTTGTGGTTCCGCTGTGTTCTTCACATCCCCATTCAGCCCTGAAACTACTGATGAGAACACAGAGGCTGTATATCTAAAGGATGGGGATGGCTGGAGAGAGATATGGAAGAGATAAAGCTTACTTCTCTTGTCAGAAGTTCTGGTTGCAATGCCAAGCTTCCACCTGGAGATCTTCATAAAGCCCTCGATGATCTTAAGCAAATTGAGAGCAATGATCTGATTGAGGGATTTGAAAGCTCTGACGATGCACTTGTTTATGATCTTGGAGATAAGGTGCTTATAGAAACAGTGGACTTCTTTCCTCCGATGGTTGATGATCCTGAGATATTCGGGGAGATTGCTGCTGCGAATGCAATTTCAGATATCTATGCAATGGGAGGCGAGCCAAAGCTTGCGATGAGCCTGATGTGCTTTCCCTCATGTCTGGATATAAGAATCATGCGCAGGATAATGGAAGGCGCGATACGGAAAGCAGGAGAGGCTGGGGTCGTCATAGCTGGAGGTCATACTCTCTCTGACAGAGAGCCTAAATTCGGTTTGGCCGTTACTGGTTTTGCAGACAAAGAAGACGTTTGGTCTAATAAAGGTGCAATGGCAGGAGATGTTGCTGTTCTTACCAAGAAGCTTGGTGTCGGCCTTCTCATGACTGCCCATAAAGCAGGTGAAAGTGAAGCTTTGGAAGCTATCCTTCAGATGAGGGAGCTTAATAAGAAAGCCAAGGAAGCTGCTGAAGGGTTGGAAATACATGCTGCTACAGATGTGACAGGCTTCTCCCTCATGGGCCATGGCTATGAAGTCGGATCTGCTTCTGGTGTTACATTTGTGGTTGATCAAAAGAAGCTTGAATTCCTTGAAGGCGCTGAAGAAGCTGCTAAGTTTGGCTTTGTTCCAGAGGGAAGATATACAAATGAAGATTATCTTGCGGATAAGGTTGAACTCCCAGAGAGTCTTCCTCTCTATCTTCGCGACATGCTCTTCTCTCCTGAAACATCTGGAGGTCTTCTTCTTTTCATGCCTCCAAGGGATGCTTCAGAGTACATAAAACGTTTTGAAAAAGCTTTTATAATCGGAGAGGTTACAGAGTTCCAAGGAAAGCATCTGAGGGTAATCTGAGAGCTCACGATATGTGTGTTGCCTGATTCTTCGGAATCCTTGTAGAATGAGGCTGAGGTGTGGCTATGGCAGATAATATCATGGATGCATTCCTTCTCTATGTTGATGAGAATCAGAGCGTTAAAGAGGGACTTGATAAAAGAATCATGGGGTATAAGGGCAATCCTGCTTTTATCACAAGAGATGTACTCATCCCATATGCTGCCCAATATGGATTCATCATCACCGAAGAGGATGTTGAGTTATATAATGGCCATGAGAATGATGGGAGCGAAGTACCTGAACATCTGAGAAACAGCTGATTCCTTTCCATTCTATTCCAATACTCTTCACATCATTCTTCAGCAATGCCGCATTCAGCTGTCATTTAATTATCGATATCTTCAACTCCGAAGACTCCCTTCTCATGAATCAGTATGACTCGTTCAGCTCCTGTATCGAAATAATAGAGAGATCATCGTGGCATCGATTATTTCTTTAAGTTTCATTTCAATTAATTTTACAGAAAAAGATGATGATTAAGGAAAATCCTAAGAGATTTCCTTTCTGGTGCAACGTATTGCAACAAATCTGATTGCAAGGTCTGGGATGCTATGATAGAGTTTGAATGCAAGCCAAGGAGGACATAATGGCAAAAGACATTGTTGAGATCCGGAAGATGATTGCAGAGCTGAAGAAGCTCAACACATCAAACATGTACCTTAATGATTTCTTCCACACATGGAAGGAGAGCGATGATGAGATTGCAGCTGTATTCAAAGTGGCTGAGATTCTCAGGGGAATGAGAGAGAACAATATTTCCGCGAAGGTATTTGATTCTGGTCTTGGAATCTCTATTTTCCGTGATAATTCAACAAGAACAAGGTTCTCTTTTGCTTCTGCTTGTAATCTTCTTGGACTTGAAGTCCAGGATCTTGATGAGAAGGTTTCTCAGATTGCTCATGGTGAGACTGTCAGAGAGACAGCAAACATGATTTCCTTCATGGCTGATGTAATCGGAATCCGCGATGATATGTATATCGGAAAGGGCTATACATACATGAAGAGTGTTTCCGAGGCTGTTCAGGAAGGATACAGAGATGGTGTTCTTGAGCAGAGACCGACTCTTGTAAATCTCCAGTGTGATATCGATCATCCTACACAGTGTATGGCTGATATGCTCCATGTTATCAATCACTTCGGCGGAGTTGAGAATCTTAAGGGTAAGAAAGTTGCAATGACTTGGGCTTATTCACCATCATATGGTAAGCCGCTTTCAGTTCCTCAGGGTGTTATCGGGCTCTTTACACGCTTCGGTATGGATGTTGTTCTTGCTCATCCAGAGGGATATGAGGTAATGAGCGATGTTGAGGAGATTGCAGCAAAGAATGCTAAGGCTTCCGGTGGTTCCTACAAGAAGGTGAACACAATGGAAGAGGCATTCAAGGATGCTGATATCGTATATCCAAAGTCGTGGGCACCATTTGCTGTAATGGAAGAGCGCACAAAGCTTGTTGGAGAAGGCAGATTCGATGAGCTTAAGGATCTTGAGAAGAAGTGTCTTGAGAACAATGCTAAGTTCAAGAACTGGACATGTACAGAAGAGCTTATGAAGACTACAAAAGATGGAAAGGCTCTCTATATGCATTGTCTTCCTGCTGATATCACAGGCGTATCCTGCAAGGAAGGTGAGGTTGAAGCTTCTGTATTCGATCGCTATCTTGTTCCTCTCTACAAGGAAGCTTCCTATAAACCATATGTAATCGCGGCTATGATTTTCCTCGCTAAATTCCAGAACCCATCAGCAAAGCTTGATGAACTTCTCGATGCAGCAAAGCCAAGAATCAAGTAAATTAAAGACCATACAGCACTGCAGCCCTTCAGATTTCCTGGAGGGCTGTTTCTGTAACTAGGAGATGGCTTTTATAAGAGCTCAATCTTCGTTTCTTCTCAACGCGCTATCCATTTCATAATGGAATATGCATTAAAAGAGCATAAAATCAAACGATAAGGAATCCTGTAAAAGTTCTTAAAGTTAACTCCTGCCTGATGGAATATTTTCAAATTTAGCCAGGGATTTTTGTCAAGATCAGGCAGAAAAAGGGTATATGTAATAAAGGAGATTTTATGGGAAATTTTATTAGTGTGATTCCTCAAAATGAACTTAGTGTACTTCCAGAGAACAGGGACAAATTTCTTAGATACGCAAAGGAACTCTGCCGTAATGGTGGAATGATGTGTGTGAAGGCTGTTTCCTTGTCAGATGAAAAAGTATGGCTATTGGGAGAAATGGAGAATGAAAATGTGATTGATTATCAGTACAATCTTCTGGAGCAGACTTGCTGGGAAGATGCTGGTATAAACAAGGAAAAGTATTCTATCTATAGCGGAAAAGTAGGGAACAGCTTCTTCTCTTCTGTGGTTTCTGCTCTCTACACGCTTCAGGCCCTTTGTTCAGGGCAGCCTGCTTTGATTCATGATTATTCTGTCTTTGTTAAGAATGAAGCAATAATAATCGGATGGATTAACTATGTGCTTGATGAAAAGTATTCTCTTTTATTCCCTGATGGATGGGAGGCTGTTGAATTATTCTACAAAGATAAAGACAGTCCTAGAATTTCTGATCGATTCTGGTATTGGTATCTTGGTGGAGCGGCTCCTTCTGGCACAATTGTAGATGCATTGGCTGTTTCGAATGGTTCTAGTTTCATTGATTCCGAATTTGAAGAGTTGTCATTTCTGAAAAATAAAAAAGATTTCTTAGAAAAATACAAAACTATCAGGACCTTAATTATAGAATTCAAGAAGTCATGCGCATTGGATTCCAATGAACAAGTTGCGGCTTTGTTAAGCATGTTTGCGTATTTCTTTAAGACTGAGAATGTTGATTGTGAAGATTATCCGGAAAGCAATAATCAGTATTTGCGAGAAATGAGAGAGAATCTTATTGAATTGAGAATTCCTGCAACGGCTATTAAAATGGTGGCTGAGATTTATGAGAAGGATTTCTGGAATCTTTGGAATAATGTTAGAGATAGCGCGAAATGCTTCCGAATAATGATGCCCGCAATTCCTGTGGAACCAGTTTCAACATTGGAATTTTTCAATGCTGGCTTCAATTTTGCCTATGAAGTTTCCAGTGATGATCTTATATTTTTATGGGATGAAAAATCAGATTTTGTATTCAGTAAAGAAACATTTGATTGGATGCTTGGTATCAGGAAAGATATAGGGGCTCTTATCAATGGAAATGAGCCCATCCTGGAGAAGCCTCTTCGTGAAATTATTAATCTTCTGAAATTCTTTGAAAAAAGATTCTCTGATATTTTCTGCTTTGAAGAATTCTTTAACGAGACAATTGATAATTCAGAAAACAGGAGCATCCAAGCTGCATGGAAAATAGCTGAAAGAATCGGTAATGAGAAAGAGGATATTGATGGAAAAGAGGAGCATATATTTTCACGATTACTTGGACCTGTTGATAATACTAAACAAAAATTACATCGCTATTTTGAGTTGCTAGCAAATAAGAAACTGAGGAAGATAATGCTTGGCTTTTGAAATTAACAGTGGATAAATATTGATATATTTATTAGATTTTTGTGTAGTTTTTCAAATTGAATAAAGTATAAATTGACATTCTTGATATTTGAAAGTATGAATTAATAAGAGTCCTCGCTAGACGAAAGTGGGCCCTGTGCCATGCGTTCCTAAGGAACCTAGTCTTTCTGAGGGCTTATTTTTTCTAATGATATTGGATTCGATTTGCTATAGTATGTTCCATATGGATTTTCTCTGAAATCAAATACATCTACAATCAATTTAACTTTATCTTTGACAAAATCTATGTATCGAAAGTCTTCATGTTCATAGGCTTGAAAAACTGCCCATAGCATATAATCAACAGCTTGTAATGCATACAACTCTGAAGATTTCTGGATTATTACTCTGATTGAATTCTCATGTTCTAGGCCCCATTGTCTTCGAAAACGTTCTTTTGCTTTAGATATAGCAGCTTCCATAGATTCTTTCCAAATTACATTCTGCATTGATGAAAAATAGCAGTCTATTTCTTTATTGAGATGCAATCTATCTTTAAGGAGCTTGGATACCAAATCTCTGTATAGTTCAGAAGGCTTTAGATTATATTTATCGCGAAAGATTGATAGTTTCTTTCTAGCAACAATGCATTGAAATGTGAAATCTGAGTCATGCAGGACCTTAAAAACCTTCTCCCTAACTTCCGCACAATCTTTATTGGCATGAAACATCAGTTTTGTGCTTCTCATAGAAGGTATTGAAGCAAGATAAGCATCTGCTACAATTTTTTCGTGTATTGATTTCATGGATTTGTTTAGTGATCTTGGATCTTTTGTCGCAATAAAGCCAACTATAAAAACTTTTGATGTACTTCCATTAGAGACGAGATTTATACCCTTTCTCCCAAGAATTTCTGGAGATCCTGCTTCATCAAAGAAATAGTACATTTTCTCATCATCTGTTTCTTTCATAAGTTTTATTCTACTTTGAAGAGTTTCAATTTGTCTATGTTCCTCTTCGTAATGCTGTGCTATAACAGTCTTTTGAATTGTGCTCTACCATTATTTTAAAAGAAAACTGTCCTGTAAATCTGGAAAATATCCTGAAGATATTCATTCTGCCTGTCATTGAATAAAAGGAACATCACAGTTTATATCTGGAAGTCTCTTATTCAAGAATTGGAGTTCCGATGAGATATCATCATTCTGATTATGGAAAACCAAGTGAGACAATATGTGTGATTCTGTCTGTTTGAAAGATTCAGATTACCGCTTTCATCGATATGGATTGACAGTACAGACACAAGATAAGCCCCTTACAAAGAAAATTGCCGGAGGCAGCCTCCGGCTCTTCGGCGGGGACATGCCCCTGTTCGGCTTGGTGTCCGACCTGTTTATAATATAACATGATTTGCAAAGCTTCAGAAAAGTAAATTATCCCCAGAGCGAGACTCGAACTCGCACGGCATTGCTGCCAAAGGATTTTAAGTCCCTTGTGTCTACCATTCCACCATCTGGGGATATCTTATTCTACACAGAATAGGAGTTAATTTAAAGACTCCATCATTCCTTCAGAAGCTCTGATACCAGAAGCCCATGCTCCTGTGATACCACGGCTGGTTCCGGCTCCATCGCCAGCGAAGAAAACATCTGCTGCAACCTGGAAATGCTCATCCTTGTATTCAGGCTTGTTTGCATATAGCTTGATTTCAGGATAGTACATGATTGTAGATGGATGAAGGATTCCTGGGATAATCGTATCCAGCTTCTTCATACCTGACCATATGTATCTCAGGATCTTGGAAGGCATTGCAAGCGAGATATCAGAAGGACAGCAATCTCTAAGCGATGGCTCAAAGTCATAAAGGTCTCCATTAAAAGATGCAGCCTTTGATCTCTTTCCCATTCTGAAATCACCGACTCTCTGCATGAGCGGTCTTCCGCCACCCATGAGCGCCGCCATAACTCCGAGGTGTTCTGCAAATTCCTGTCCAGAAGCAAGTGGCTCCGTGAAGCGGACAGTTTTAAGAATTGCAAAGTTAACAAGTCCATTGTTCTTTGCCGCATCTGGAGCGTATGCATGTCCATTGACGGAATACCACACATCACCGCGCTCGGTAATATACTTCTCCTTTACGACATGTGCGTTCCCGCTGTTTGTACAGAATGTCCTTACTTTCTCCGGAAAGTAGAATTTAGGATCGTAGTAATCCTTGACGATAGGGTAGCGCTCGATTCTTGTCTCTACTCTGATACCTACATCAAGGATATTGTCCATGTATTTTACACCGAGCTGGTGCATTACACTCTGGAGGAAATGGAAACCATGTCTGCCCGGAGCGATAAGGATTGTCTTGTATCCTATTTCCCTCAGGTCCGTTGTGATGAATTTCTGCTCATTATTGATGCTGAGCATTTCCTCTTTCAGGGAGATATCAACACCGCTATCCGTGAGCCTCTTCATGAGCTGCTGGATAAGTCTGAGTCCTCCATCAGTTCCCAGATGTGTCTGCTGTATTTCAAGAAGGGAACATCCAAGCTTCTCAGCTCTTGTCTGATAAACCTCTATATTTGATTTCGGAAGGATATCTGGCTTAAGAAATTCCTTCACTTTCTCAAGGTAATGATTAGCAACATCCTCCGGCCAATACTCAAAAGGAAAACCGATAGGATATGTAAAATTCATCTTGCAATCATTACGCATGCCACCTGTGGATACAGGTGCTTTATCAATCATGAGGATTGATGTGCCCGGTCTATTTTCAAGAAGAGAGAAAGTTGCCCCCATTCCTGCAGGGCCTGTCCCGACTATGACGACATCATATTTATCCATTTTGTGCTCCCAAAAGATTATGCATAAATGTTATACTTTAGGCAAATGGTATAGATGCGCTTGAATAATAAATTCTTGCTAATGGCCCGAAATCGGTGTATTATTTAATTTATGAAATATATTGATGTTAAAGAAGCCTCTGCAAAATGGGGAATTACAGATAGAAGAATAAGGCTTCTCTGTGCTGAGGGAAGAATCGATGGTGCTATCAAACTGGGGTGGTCCTGGACAATTCCTGCAGATACTCCAAAGCCTAGAGATGGAAGAGTTCTCAGAAAATTCAAGACTCTTGATATCCGTCCAGGAACAGTCGATGTCGATGCCGCTAACAGACTGATGGAGAAGGTCGCAATAAACGATGAGCTTCTTGAAAGCAAGGGATTTCGTGCAATTATCAGAGAGAGTATCGAGACATTGCTTGCTAACGATGGTGTTATTGTTGATGACAAGGATGTTAGGGCGATTCTTTCAGGACGTGTCGTTCCGTATGTTCCGCTGGAAACTCATCTCATAATAATCAACTCGCGCTCAATTCTCTTCTCTCTTGCAAGGAATAAGGAAAGATGGTGCGAGAAGGATTCGCGAGAGATGTATAGAAGACTTCTGCAGGGTATAGATGATATAACATCCGGAAACTACAGGAAGGGCTATGCTGTTTATCCATCGCGTCCGGGAGAGCATGCACTCATCGGTGAGGAGATGGAGACGGCTTTTATCCAGTATGAAAGGTCCTGGAAGAATTATCATGGAATCGTATCTGCTGTCCTTTTATATGCGGCGATGCTTCGTATAATGCCATATGAAGAGTATTCCTACCTCTATGCTTATATGATTCTTTCAGGAGAGCTCCTTAGAAATGGAATCCTTCCACCCCTCCTTGATAAAGACTCTGAGGATGAGGCTAAGGCGGCATTCTCATTGGCTGTAAAAAGAGGAAATTACAGTGACTTCACTCATTATATCGAACGTAAAATCCATGATTCTTATAAGGTGATGCAGAATGTATGATCATATGTTCCGGAATGCTTTGATTGTTGATGGCAGTGGAGTAGAGCCTTACAGGGCTAATGTCGCTGTTTTTGGAGACAGGATAGCATTCATAGGCAAAGAGGGGATAACCAGAGCAAAGAATGTGATAGATGCATCCGACGCTGTCCTTGCCCCGGGTTTTATAGACATGCATACCCATACAGATCTCCAGGTCCTTCGCGATAGGGACATGAAGGCTAAGGTTCATCAGGGAATTCTCACAGATGTTTCCGGTAACTGCGGCATCGGAGTCTTTCCGAATACAGGTGAAGCCCTTCTTGCAGCTGTGGAGGATGTGCTTGGTACCTATGATAACTGGTCATGGAAGAGCTATGAGGATTACCGCACCCTTCTGATGTCTGAAGGAATAGGAATAAATGAGGCATTCCTTGTTTCGCATACAGCTCTTCGCTATGCAGCGCTTGGGCGCGATGCTGGAAGGGAGGCTGATGATAATGAAATAAGCCGGATGTGTGCAATACTGGATGAGCTTCTCTCTTCAGGGCTCAGGGGATTCTCTTCGGGCCTTTATTACTCTCCCTGCCTTTTTGCTTCTGAAAAGGAACTTATAGCCCTTCTTGGTGTTGTGAAAAAGCATGATAAACTCTTTGCCGTTCATCATCGCTGTGAGGGAAATGACGTTATTGCATCGCTTGGAGAGGTTCTGTCCCTTGCGCAGAAGACAGGTGTGCGTCTCGAAATCTCCCATCTGAAAGCAATAGGAAAGGCTAATCAGGAGAAGGTTCCTGAGATGCTCCGCATGATAGAAAGCGCTCGTGAGCGAGGTGTTGATGTAAAGGCTGACCAGTATCCATATGCCTATGGTTCGACAAGTCTTTTCTCCTTGCTTCCTCCTCATATACTAGGTCTTTCAAGGTTTGAGCAGCGTCTTGCTTTATCTCTGGAGAGCGAGAGGGAAGAACTGAAGAACGAGATAATGCATCCTTCGAATTGGGATAGCGTTTATGAGATGGTTGGCCCCGATGATATAAGAATCCTGTACCTTGAGAGCCACAGTGAATTGAATGGCATGACCCTTACTGAAGTTGGAAAGGAGAGAAAAGCTGATGTGCTAGATGCGCTTTTTGATATTCTTTCAGAGGAGACAGGTCTTGCTGTCATGACAGATGTCACACAGTCCGATGAATCTCTTCGTATGATCATGCGTCATCCTCTTGTATCATTCGGAACAGATGCTCTCTATTCCTCTCCGATGCCTCATCCAAGATCCTTTCATTCGACAGTTGAATATATTTCAAGATATGTCGTGAAGGAGAAGGTTCTCACGCTCCCCGAAGCTATAAGGAAGATGACAGGTGAGAATGCAGATAAACTCGCCTTGAAGGATAGGGGATACATAAAAGAAGGCTGTAAAGCTGACCTTGTGCTATTCAAGCCCGAAGAGCTTGAAGAAGATGGTAATGACAACAAGGGCTTTGAAGCGATTATGATAGCTGGAAAACCCTCGCTTATGAATGGTAAGTGGTTCTATCCTAGAGCAGGGGAGGTACTTTAGTCCTCGAAGGAAGCGATGAACTTCTTTGTTCTCTCTTCTTTGGGATCCTCAAAGAGCATATCGGGTTTGCCTTCCTCCACGATAACGCCCTTGTCCATGAATATGGCCCAGTCGGAGATTGCTCTCGCAAAATGCATTTCATGTGTGACTACGGCCATCGTCATCCTTTCCTCGGCAAGCTCCCTTATGACTTTGAGAATTTCTCTTGTCAGCTCCGGGTCTAGTGCAGATGTGGGCTCATCGAAGAATAGAACCTCTGGATCTAATGCCAAAGCTCTTGCTATCGAGACTCTCTGCTGCTGTCCTCCTGATAGCTGATAAGGATATTGTTTTGCCTTATCTTCTAGCCCCATCTTCTTAAGAAGGGA
>CASDRY010000047.1 GCA_949283235.1 uncultured Spirochaetales bacterium
ACAATAGGATTCAGAAAAAACTGGGATATATGTCACCTATTGAATTCAGGAATCTAAAGCTGAAGGAACTTGAAGATGCAAAGCTTATAATATAGCCTAAAAGAGGGTCTGGAGGTGTCTACCTTCAGGGGGTCAGTTCAATGAATATTCCAAGTATTGTGGAGATTATGATAGATATCAGCAAAGAGCTCTTGATCTTGTAAACATGGCCATTCCTCCTTATACGAAGGAAATAAAGAACAAAGCAGATAAGAATGCTTATTGCAGCAAGCTGAACAGCAGGATCAGAAAGGTCTCCAAAGCTTCTGAATTCCGAATCCATGAGACCAGCATTGACAATTGCTGTTCTGATTATAAAAAGACCAAGACCTGCACTGATTCCTATCTTCAGGTTCTTCGGTATGACTTCAACAACCTTTCCACTGATGTTGAAAATACTAAGCAGGAGGAAGATGATTGCGGAAATCATAGACATTCCAAGAGCAACTTCCCATGTTGCTATACCTGGCTGGACAATCGAATATGCCATTACTGCACCGGAAGCAAGACCAGGAGCAAGGGCGATGGGACAATTAGACATAACACCCATTAGAATCGTTATGATCGCAGAAACAAGTGCTGTGGATATGAGAACGCCTGTTGCATCCATTCCAGCCACCCTCATGTAATTCGGATGGATTATGAGTATGTATGCCATAGTAGCAAACGTCGTACATCCTGCAAGAAGTTCCGTTCTTACATTTGTACCATTCTTTTTCAGCCCAAACCATTTCTCCAGCATAGAGTATCCTCCTACATAGTTTTGTCTGAATCGTATCTGATTGTAGATTTATTATAGGTACAAAGGTCGAACCTTTTTATAAAAATTACAGTAGTGTCATGAAAATAAAGGAAATAACAACAGCTTCACTCTAGTTCTCGGAACAAAGTGAACCGCACATAATCGGTATTATAATATGCAGATCCAAGTATTACGGCATTGTTATCCTGATCAAAGCCACAACCTTCCAGTCGGAGCAAAGAAGACGGCATATTATCAATCGCATATTCTATCTCGCGTTCTGCGACCTCTCTGGTTATGGCACTGATCTCAACCTGATCGCGGATAATAATGCGACCTGCATTCTCCTTAATGACCTCGAAATTAGAATGCTTCTGCCATATCTCAATAGCTGGCTGATTATCGAATATCGACAAAGGTATGAAAGCAAGGCTGTAAATGGCAGGTGTATCATCTGCATAATAAACACGGACTATACGATAGATATCGCTCCCGATCTCACAATGGAGCGCTTTTGAAACTTTATCTGAAGCAGTGTCCTTTTCCACGGAAATCAAACTGGAACTTGCTTCATAGCCGCTTTGCTTGATAACTGTCCCGAATTCAAGAAGTGATGATACATTTACTTTGACATGAAAACCATTTGGATTGAGAAATGTTCCCCTTCCATGAATACGAAGCAGAAGTCCCTCTTTCTCGAGAACATCCAAAGCTTCTCTGGTAGTACCCCTGCTTACAGATAGCTTCTTCGCAAGCTCTATCTCAGGAGGAAGCTTATCAATACCATCGCGATGCAGTTGCCAGAGATATGAACGAAGGCTTTCCTTTGCACTCTGACTCAAATTCTTCCGTAAAATCGGTACAACTCCCATCCAGATTTCCACCTTTGCTTCTTTTCATTCTCAGAGAAAAGCATGAAGGTTTCAAGTATTGGAATCAGATAAGGCAGCATATGGAAGAATCCCACATACTGCCTCTATACAAGAACTAAGTAAACGAACTCACGTCCTTATTTCCCTGTTGAATGGCTTTCCAAGTGCTGTAGGTGCTGTTATCTGATTTCTTGATGTAAATGAAAGGACAACGATTACAATCACATATGGTAGCATAACAGCAAGCTCATACGGGAATGATATTCCCATGCTCTGCACTATCGTCTGGAATGTCTGGGCAAAAGTGAAAAGAAGCGCTCCACCCATTATCTGAAGCGGATGCCAGTGCCCAAAATAAACAAGAGCAACTGCTATGAATCCTCTTCCGGAGATGAGGGTATCTGAGAACATCTTAGCCTGAGCAATTGAAAGGTAAGCTCCTGCAAGACCTGCAAGCGCACCTCCAACTATAAGGGCCTCATAACGTGTACGGCTTACATTTATTCCCATGGAATCCGCAGCTCTAGGATTCGTTCCAACAGCCCTTACCTTCAGCCCCCAGTAGGTCTTGAAGAGTATAAACCAAGCAACTGGAACGAAAAGATATGCAAGATACGCCATTGCATTATGGGAGAAGAAGATATCTCCAATAACAGGTATTTTTGAAAGAAGCGGTATCTCGATATCAGGAATACCAGGGATTGACTGAGTTCCTCCGACAAAGTGTCTGAAGAGAGTTCCTGCAGTTCCTACACCGAACATCTGAAGTCCAATGCCAGCAATACCCTGGGGAGCTCGGAAGGTAACTGTAATAACCCCGAAGAAGAGGCCGAAGAGGGCTCCTAAAAGAGCTGCCAGTACAAAACCAAGCACATTGTACCACTGAGATACAGCACCGCCTCCTCCTGCAAGGAATGGAACGAGCATTCCAACGAAAGCTCCCATAGCCATCACACCCTCGCAGCCGAGATTAAAGACGCCTGCTCTCTGATTGAACATCTCTCCGAGCGATGCAAGAAGAAGAGCAACGGAGAACGGAATACACATCGAAAGCATGTTTGTAATGATTGCTACCATCTCACACCTCCTTCTTTCTCAGAGCCTGATACTTTCTCCAGACCCTATCCTGGAAATATGCATTCGAGAGCACCATCTGTGCTGTAACGATTACGATAATGATTATTCCCTGCATAACCTGAACGATGTTCGCAGGAACCCCTACCATGGATGGTGCAAGTGTCGAGCCATAGATAAGAAGACCGAAAAGGAACGATGCAGGGATTATCCCAAATGGATGAAGGCCACCGAAAAGAGCTACTACAACTCCAGAGAATCCATAATTGTTTGTAATACCCTCGATAGCTCGTCTATGCACACCTGCAAGCTCAACTCCTCCTGCAAGCCCCGCAAATGCGCCGGAAATCGCCATAGACAGGGCAAGATAGAAACCTACGCTTATACCGCCATAACGAGCGGCTCTGGCACCAGAGCCAGATGCTCTCATCTTGAAACCCATCGTTGTTTTCCACATGAGGATGAAAATAAGAACAGCAAGCACTAAAGCAATTATTATTCCATAGTGAAGTCTTCCTGTTATACGGCCAAGCCACACATTCTCTGTAAGCCTCATAGACTGAGGTGTTCCTGTTCCATATACCTGCTCAGCTGGATCAAGATAGATAGTCCTGAGACAAAGCGAATAGAACTGAGCGGCTATATAGTTGAGCATAACAGTCGAAAGGAGTTCTGAGACATTCAGCTTGGCTTTGAGAATACCTGGTATGAAGCCCCAGATACCACCTCCGATCATAGCGGCTATCAAAGCGATGGGAAGAAGAAGCGGACGAGGAACATCAGGAAATGCCAATGCAACCCCAGTGAAAGCCAATAAGCCCATAGCCATCTGCCCTTCTGCTCCAATGTTTATGATTCCTGAACGATACGCAACAGATATACCCAGAGCGATAATGCATAGCGGAACAGCTCTTATCAAGACTTCAGATATATGAAGCATATTCGTGAGCGGCTCGAATATGATGATATAGAAGGTATCTGAAACATCTGCACCTATCATCCAGAGAATGATTGAAGCGATGAGAATTGCCGCTATAGCCGCAATAGCTATTATTGATACCTTGAAAGCAATACGGAAACTCTTTGTCATTCTTCCTTCACCCCCGCCATGAGTATACCAAGGCGTTCCCTTGTCGCCTCGCTCTTTTTAAGAACCTTCTGTATAACTCCCTTGTAGATTACAGCGATTCTATCAGAGAGGTTCATTATTTCATCCAGTTCCTCGGAAATGAGAAGTATGCCTATTCCGCTTTCCCTTATCTTGAGAAGCTCTGAATGTATGAACTCCACAGCACCCATATCAAGACCGCGTGTTGGATAGACAGCAACAAGGAATTTAGGCTTACGTTCTATCTCACGAGCAAGAATGACCTTCTGGATATTTCCTCCTGAAAGAGAACCTGCCGCAGTCTCTATACCAGGACATCTGACATCGAAACGCTTAACGAGACGCTCTGCAGTGTTATCAATCTTCTTGCCATTGACAAAGCCCTTTGAAGAGAAAAGATCTGAGGAGATATCCTTTAGAACGAAATTCTCCTTAATGGAGAAAGGAGGAACGATACCCTCGGTATTCCTCTCCTCTGGGATATATCCCATACCCGCGTCTATAATTGCTCTAGGAGAGAGGTTTGCAATATCGTTTCCAAAGAAGACAATCCTTCCGCTCTCCACCTTCCTCAATCCATTGATAACCTCTGCAAGCTCTCTCTGACCATTTCCTGAAACACCTGCAAGTCCTACGATCTCACCTGCACGAACTTCAAGGTTAAGACCATTAAGGGCTGGAATCTTTCTATCAGACATTACAACTGCATTCTCAATTGAAAGAACAGTCTCTCCGCTCTTCGCTTCACCTGCATTTTTCGGAAGGACAATCTCATGTCCTGTCATCTTCGCAGCTATTTCCTGAGAAGAGTAGTCATCGGTATTTCCGGAGAATACGACCTTTCCATGACGAAGTATCGTGACTTTGTTTGAAAGGGCCTTAACTTCCTGAAGCTTATGGGAAATGAAGATAATTGAAAGCTCTTTCGTCATTCTGTGAAGAAGGACTATAAGCTCATCTACCTCCTGTGGTGTTAAAGCGGATGTAGGTTCATCAAGGATAAGGAACCTAGCACCAAGGCAGAGTGTTTTGACAAGCTCCACCTTCTGCTGCTCGCCTACAGATAACTGCCAGATATAAGCATCTGGATTGACTTTGAGGCCATAGCGTTCTGAAACTTCCTCGATATGGCTTCGGATAGCTTTCATGTCGAAGCGTTTCTTTCCAGCATTCCTATAACCAAGGGCGACATTCTCAGTCACAGTCATATTCGGAACCAGCATATATGTCTGGTGAACCATTCCAAGTCCAGCCCGGAAAGCATCCTCTGGGCCTCGGAACTTCACAACTTCCCCATTTATGAGGATTCTGCCTTCATCAGGCTGGTAAAGTCCCATCAATATATTCATAAGCGTTGTTTTTCCAGCACCATTCTCACCAACCAAGGCAAGAACTTCCCCCTCACCTACGTTTATGGATATATCATCAGATGCGAGCACTCCTGGAAATCTCTTCGTGATGTGCTCCATCGAAAGTGATCTAATTCTGTTGTCCATAGCATGAAATTGCAAAAGCAGGGCATAGTCGCCCTGCTTTCATTAGAATCTGTTAAAGAGTGGAGTAATCCACATCCGCCCAATCAGCAAGCGTTCCATCAGGATCAGCCTGGAAGGACGCGATAGTATCATTGATCAAAGTCTCGAGTTCTGGGGATACCCAGTCAGCTTTGAGATCTGGATTGTAATCGAATATGAATCCGCCATTTGCGAAGTTCATCGGGATGCATTCGCCACCGAGAGTTCCACTTTCAATCTTATTGACGAGTTCTTTAACAACAGCTGCATAGTTGTATGCGGAAGCTGCGATACACTTTGCTTTTCCTTCCTCAGTTGTAAGCTGTGCAAGATCCTGCCCTACCCACATTGCAGTCGGGGACTCAGCTGTAGCACGAAGCGCTCCGATTGCCTGCTGGGAAGAACCTGTAAGAATATCTGCACCGTTTCCAAGCTGGGATGTTGCAACTTCAGATGCCTTTACATAGTCAGAGAAGGAACCTGTATGTGCAACAAGAATCTTTGCATCTGGATTAACAGACTGTACACCAAGTACAAAACCGCGGTTATAGCGAGCCGCATCACCTGAGTCTACAGGACCGACAAGACCTACGATGTTATCTTTTGTATCGGTACCTGCGATAAGACCATTGATGAATCCTGTCTCTTCGGACTCAGGCATATATGTGAAGACATTCTCTGGTCCGATCTCTGACGAAGTTCCGAAAGCAAAGGATACATTCGGGTATTCCTCTGCCATCTCAAGAACAAGATTCTTGTACTGAGCACCATGAGCGATAATCAGATCATAGCCCTGAGCCACATACTGGCGAGCAATGGATCCGGCATCAACTGGGAGCATCTTCTCAGAATAGGAGTATTCGATGTTCTTGTCAGGCATCTCTGCAATAGCCTGTGTGATACCATCATGCATTGACTGGCACCAGCCCTTGTCGTCGATTGTGTTCTCAATAATCAGCGCGATACGGATCGTATCATCATCTGCACTAGATGTCTCTCCGCCTCCCTGTGCAAATACTGCAAAAGGAAGTATGAGAACAAGAGCGAGCACGAGAAGCTTCTTCATTTGTTATCTCCTTGTTAATAATTTCCGCCTTCAGTATAACAGAGGATTTCTCATTGTAAAATTAAACATGTTTAGGGATAGAGTAATTTTTCCATCAAATTTTGCTTGAATATTACAAGTTTGAAGGATTTTGCGCTGAATAATCACCACAAGAGTAAGGTGGTACCATTTTCATTAAGACTTAAAATCCAATTTTTCGGAAAGCCACCTTAAGAGCAATCCAAACCAAGCATTGGCACACTCATAATGCATTCCACTTGCGACATCACCAAGAGCCATGCCATGCAACCCCTTTTCAAATACGTGATATTCAGAAGGTATTCCTTTCTCGACAAGTTCCATATAGAACATCAGTGAATTGCGGACATTAACAAGTTCGTCCTCCTCTGTATGAAATATGAAAACAGGAGGAAATCCTGAATAGATTTGACCTTCTAAGGAAAAATGAAGCTCTCTTTCTTTATCTCCATGGCAGAGTAAATCACGGCTACCTTTATGCCCCCAGTACCCCATGGTAATTACAGGATAAACAAGCACAGCGGCCTCAGGGCTACATACAGAATCATAATCTTTCAAATGGCAACAGAAAGATGCTACAAGATGCCCTCCTGCAGAAAAGCCCATCACTGCAACTTTGTGACCAAGCCCAAGTTCTTCAGCTTTTGTTTTCAAAAGTGAAACAGCAATTGCAAGTTCCTTTTCAGGTTCGCTTTTTCGGATTTCTTCACCTACACTATAATGAAGAGAGAAAACATTATACCCTGCTGCATATAAAGCTGATAAAGCTTCATCTTCTTCAATGACAGAATGAAACGCATACCCTCCACCTGGACAGATAATCAGAGAAGGACGTTCTTTTATTGCAGAAGCCCTTTCCAGGGAATAATCAGGATGGATCCATCCTATTAACTCAGCCTTTCCATTACCGATTGAGAATCTCTTTATTGTCATAATATTTTCTCTTTCCCTTTAATTGAGAATGTATTCAAACTCCACCTTTATATCCTGATTATGATTTCCGAATTTCTTTCCGAAAAGATTCATACCACCGGGCTTCGTCTCGGATTTCTCGGTTCCAAGCGTTAGAGAAAAGAAATAACCTCTATCCAGCTGAAGTGATGAAAGATTCTCTTTTCCTACTCTAGTTCCATCAATAAATACCCCATCATCGGTTACAACGACTGTTTTAAGCTCTCCAAACTGCGTATTGCTTGTTGACCACCATTCTGGAGTCATAAGCCCTCGCTGTCCCCCGTAATCACCACTTAGCGCAAATGTATATAATTTAACCCCGTTGATCTTGATGAAGATATCAGAAGGCCAGTCATTGTTATAACCAGGAGCTTCGGAGCATACTTCAAAACTCAATATGAGACGCTGAACCTTATTTGAATGGAAAATACGATTAGAAACCTTATATGTCAGCTCTCCATGGCTGAACCATAAAAGCTGTGCCTGATCATGCATTGGATGAAAAAAGACATAAGGCTGATCTTCCTGATCTACATAGCCCTGTTCGCTTAGAATCCCGCAAGGAGCGTTTATCTTGACATCAAAATATGATCCGATAGGAATCTCCCATGAGACTTTATTTATAATATTTCCTTCTTTCTTTCGCTCACTAAGCAAATTGAAGACAATAGACTCGACAAACACTCCACACACCTTGAATGCTCCATGCTTTCCAGGTTTTGTGGATACAGAAATAAGATTTGCTTCCTTCAGGATGGATATATGCATGCTTATACTGGAGATTGATACATTAAGCTCATTTGCCAGTTCACTGATTGTCATGCTTTTGTGTACAAGCAAGCGTAATATTCCAAGGCGGACAGGAGATGCAAGAGCATTTGCTATTGTATAAGTTCTCTCACAATCCTCCAGATCACAGAAAATCCTCTCTTTTCCAGAATTCATACAATCCTCTCACGTTATTGTTACGGATAAGTGCTCTTTATTGATTGCCATTTCATCCAAGCGGGCAATTCTATGATCAAGTCCATCAGAGTTATCCACACCTGGAGTCCTGCCATGATAGACCACATAGCACTTACCACCATCAAAAACAACACTATTATGCCCCACTCCCTCTGCTTTATCACAGCTTTTCATTAAAGGATGATATTCATTTGGTGATGGATACTTTTTCCATTCAAGCTTCCTCAGATCAGTATGCTCCTCCCCATAAGCGATGCTGTAACCTATGAAATAGGTCGGATTCTGGTAACATGCTCCGGAGTACATAAGGAAATGAATACCTTCATGGTAGAAATAAAATGCCCCCTCTATTGTATGCCAATCCTGACCAGGTGCGAAACGATTGCGCATGAATATTTCCTCATCAATAGATGGAACAACAACAGCCTTGGGATTTCCCTCAACAGTATAAGGATCAAGCATTTTATCACAGGCAATATATGTTCCAGGACGAGCTGATTCGTAATCATTGGCCGAATAGAAAATAAAAAGTCCCTTATCATTTTTCACAACATGGGCATCTATCGAAAACGGAGGAAGAATTTTCCTTACTTCCTTAAATGGCCCCTCAGCTTTCTTTGAAACGGCAACTCGTAAAGTCTGTTTATGATCATCATTCTCTGATTCATTTATACTTGAATAATACATGAAGTATTCACCATCAATCTTGATAACAGCAGGGGCCCAGATATTTTTCTGTCCTGAAACATCAAGACATTTACCAAGAAATTCCCAACCAGTCTTCAGCTGATTACTGGAAAAACACCACCCGCCCGTTGTGTACATATAGTACCTATCCCCATCCTTAATCATATAAGGGTCTGGCTGACTCAAAGGGGCCGTATCATTATTTTTTCTCTGGTACAGAATCATTTTTCACCTCGAAAACTTACTTGCTTATTCCCTCTATCTGTCCCTTTATGATGTATTTCTGCAGGCAGAGATAGAAAACGATAATAGGTAATAGGCCAATCACACATGTAGCAGCTGCAAGAGGAAGATTAGAAACCCCATTGAACGAATTGAAAGCTGATTTAATAACAAGTATCAATGTATGTTTCTTATTATTCTGCAGCAGATACATTGGCATTAGATAATCATTCCAGCAACCTATTGCAGAAATAATCACCTGTGTAATTGTTATGCTCTTCAGCTGTGGAAATATTATTCGAAAGAATGTGGTTAGAATACCAGCACCATCAATTTCCGCAGCTTCATCCAGATCCCGTGGAACAGAAACCATAAAACTGGAATAGAGAAACAGAGCTGCGGGAATTCCTGTTGCAGCAGTAAGCAAAGCAAGCCCATGAAGCGTATTTACAAGCTTCATCGAAACCATCAAAGAATATGTACCGACAAGAAGAGTTACCGCAGGAAACATCATAACTGTAAGATTTACAGTTCGGATATATTTTGAAAGCCGCGTTCTTGCTCGTGATAACCCATAAGCAGCCATTGATGATAAAAGAATAATAAGAACAACAGCCATGATTGTAACAGCGAGTGAATTTGCAAAACCACGCCACAAACTGATATCAGAAAAAGCTGCTGAATAATTGCTCCAATTGAAATTACTAGGCAACCTTAACTTTGAACCTAGATCATTAATTGTCCTTATAGAAAGGTTGAAGATTACATAAAATGGCAATGCTGTTATCGCTATTATAAGAATTCCGAAAATCCAGCATAAAGCAATACTTCGCTTTTTCATTAATACTCAACCTCCCTTTTGCTCAAGAATCTATTAATAGGGAGTGTTATCAGCATGATAATCACAATGGAAATCACGCCTAAAGCAGCAGCATACCCGGCCCTCTCATCATTGAAATACAGAAGCTGAATATAGTATGACAAAGAAAGCGAACCTCTATTAGGACCACCTGAAGACATCGAAACTATCATGTCATACATCTTCAGACCATTTATCAGATTAATAACGACAGCTGTTGTAATTGATGGAACAAGGAGAGGAATAGTTATATTGAAAAATTCCTGTACACGATTAACTCCATCCAATCTAGCAGCTTCCCTGTACATATCAGGAATGTTCTGCAAACCTGCAAGATATACAACCATGCATAGTCCTACATACTGCCAGGAATTTACAAGAGTTATGAGAATAACTGCCCTTATTCCAGTCTCCATCCAATATATAGGTTCATGGGAGAAAATAGAAAGAATCTCATTGAATACCCCTCCCTGAAACTGAACAAAATAATACATGATCTGGCCCATAATAAACTGGGCTACCATTATAGGAAGGTATACAGCAACCCTTAGCAGATTCCGTCCAGAAAACTTCATATTAAGGAACAAAGCCAAAGCCAATCCAAATAGATTCTGCAGAATGGTTGAACCAAAACCATATATAAGAGTGTTACCAAGAGACTGATAGAAAAGCTTATCTGTGAAAATTGAAAAATAATTATCTAGGCCAAGGAAACTCATTTTCTGTGAATATCCGTTCCACTTGAACATGGATAATCTAAAGGCATTAAGCAATGGAAGAACTATAAATAACACCAGTAACAACATTGCGGGAATAGCCATCATCATATATTTTCTTTCTTTTTTCATAGATATATTCTCCAAGGGGTGAGACCCCCACCCCTATTTTTAGAAAACAAAAGACTCAGATATAAAGATTCTGATAATTCTCAACAAGATACTGCCTTACCTCTTCCATTCCAGCTTCACTGTAATCAGAGAAGAGCATATCGCAGGCAACATCGAAAATCGGCCACATACCGGAAGGCATGTATTTTCTATCCCATAGATTCTCATAAAGAATATCATGATCTGCACACTTCTCCTGCATCTCCAGATAAAGTTCAGCCTGATATCCATCATCGTAAGGAAGAGAAGACTCCAATGCACAGACATAACCGGTTGCAGCTGTCAGCACAGAAGCATTTTCAGGTCTTGCCATAAACTCAAGGAAAGCCTTACCTGCTGCTTTGTGATCGCTATCCTTCCAGATTCCGAAGGTATCTCCCTCTCCAACGAATATATATTCCTTTCCACCATCCTTACTTGCAAAATTTGGAAGGAATACATAGTTAGCATCTGGATTAAGCGTCTTACAACCTACAAGGAAAGAACCACCATTACCAAGTTCAAAGGCAGCCTGACCAGAGGCAAATCTCTCAGAAATATCTGTATCATTCAACGTAAGGGCATCTGTATAGAAATATCCTGCACCAAGCCATTTTGATAGCTGTTCAAGAAGCGCTTTATATGACTGGAAATCATAGGAACCATCGAGCATTGCCTCACTATCTTCAGCAAGTTCTCCGGGATATGAAACAAATGTTCCTGCAAAATTAGCAAGAAGACCTGCCTCTGAAGGATTATTTATAGGTGTATAACCAAGTGCTTTTACTGCTTCACAAGCTTGAGTGAAATCATCCCATGTATGAATCGAATAAGGATCGATTTCTGCTTCATTAAGGATATCCAGATTAGCGACTGTCCCACCTACCATGAGGCTGGTCATGAGCACATAAATACTTCCATCATCATCCTGAATAACACCAAGTGCTGCATCGGAATAATCACTTGCCCATGGCTCATCTCTTAAATCCATAAGATACTCTTTGTATCGAAGGATTGACCATCCATGTGTCTGGAATACATCTGGAAGACTGTTAGAAGCCATTCTTGTCTTCATTGTATTTTCGTAATCATTTCCATATTCAACAACCTCTACATTCACCCCAGATTCAGCTTCAAATTGGGATACAAGCTCATTGAATACATCTGACTGGATTCCTGTATAATTTACCGCTATCTCTATTGTTTGCCCTGAAATATCCCCAGAGGTCTCTTCTTTATCGCCACCAGCAAAACAAAAGAAGGAACAAAGCAATAAAATAGATACAAATATGATTTTCCTCATATGCTCATCTCCTTTTGCTCCAGTATATTTACAAGGAGAAAGAGCTCTCAATATTGTTTTATAAATTTGTCAAATAACAGGCAAGAGAATACAGAAAATATGAAATAAATAGTATCTGACCCATTCCAGCAAACGCAATAAGAGCGTTTTATAGACCTGTGCATGATTTAGCTTTGACAGGTCCTATACAACCTGGGTACCACAACTACAGCAAACTTGGCGAGAACACGTATCATTGCCACCTTGCATATAGCTGGGTTGCTTGTTGGAGATGCGAAAAAGGAAAACTAATCGTGGAGGTAGAATATGTTGGTAGTCGTGAGAAAGCCCCCCACTGAATTTACTGTCAATGGCACAATACCAGATAAGCTCATCAAAGATCTCTTCCGGGATTATGGTGCCGATAATGTGAGAGTCGAATATGATGATCTTGTAAATGTCATGGATATGGACTGGTATAAAGAAGAAGCTGCAAAAGATTCACCAGGTAAGGCTCTTCGCTTTTTATCGCAAGCTCAATGGCCTTACACAAGTAGAACTAGCAGAAAAACTTGATACCACAAAACAGTTTATTTCAAATATGGAGAACAACAGAAAACCTATAAGCCGTATTATGGCGAAGAAGCTATCAAAACTTTTCAAAGTATCTGCAGCAAATTTCATTTGACAAATCAGCTCTAATCATTGTCACTGATGAAAATCTTTCATTCTTGGTAATACATTGAGAAAGCCCCGCAATCGCTCGCGGGGCTTCTGTTATAGAGTCATATGACTCAAACGTAGAGATCCTCGTATGTCTCAAGGAATGTCTTTGTTGTGATATCAATGACATCATCAACTGTAATCTCTCCAGCGATTGCTCTTGCAAGGTTGTCGCGGATAATATTACCTGGATCCTTTCCAACATAGGACTGCTCAATTGCTCTATCTTCCTCTGGTACTGTTGAAGAAGCATTAAGCTCCTGTACGAAGATATCAAGGCCTGGAACCTCGTAATCAACTTCGATTCCACGAACACCTGGAAGGTAGTTTCCATCCTTGCAGTACTGGATGTAGTTTTCAGGCTCGAAGAACCAGCGGATGAACTCGCAAGCAGCCTCTTCCTGACCTGTTCCGTCAAATGCGTAGAGGTAGTTACCACCAAGACATGTAGCGACTCTCTCATCCTTCGGCATAAGAACAGGAATCCATTCAAAGTCCTTGATGTTCTCCATGTAGTCTGTGATTACCCAGTTACCAGCGAGATGTGCTGCAACTCTTCCAGTCTTGAACATCTGCTGTGCGTTCTCTGTTCCGAGACCTGCTGAAACAGATGAGTATCCATCCTCGTAGAGGGAAAGAAGGAATTCAAGACCTTCCTTTGTCTCTGGGCTATCGAAAACAAGGTGCTTAGGATCGTCTGCTCCGAACTCTCTCATACCGAACTGGTAGAGAACAGTCTTGATTCTCTGCTGTGAGTAATCGATAACAAGACCATAATCAAGGTCACCCTCGTTAGCTGCCATTACCTGATCAAGAGCGGCAAGGAACTCATCCCATGTCCATCTCTCTTCCTCTGTAAGAGGATATGAAACACCAGCCTTATCGAATGCTGTCTTGTTGATGATAAGACCTACAGCTGTTGCGTTTACTGTTCCAGCATAGAGGTTACCATTTACAGCACCATTCATTACGAAATCATCATTTGTAAGGTCACCGATCTTTCCATCGAGTGGGTATGCAAGGTCATTATACTGAACGAAGTGACCAGAGCGGATGAGTGCAGGAAGGTCGCCTGCCATTGCTCTGTTCTGGATCTGTGTCTGCATATCGCCATAAGCGATTTCGTTGATATATACTTCGATTCCCTTATCTGCATATTCAGCATTGAATCTCTCAACGGCCTTAGCCATTGCGCCGCCTTCAAGAGTATCATCAGAAAGAAGGATCTCAAGGCGCTCTACACCCTTAGAGGATTCACCGCTTCCCCCAGCCCATACACCTGTAAGAAGTACAGCAAGAACAAGGAATGCTGCCAGAATTTTCTTCATATGGTTTCTCCTTTTTATATTCTATTGGGTAGTCTAACCCAGTATTTGCACTCCTTCTACTCTCATCTTGCTTTTATGCCAGACAATATGCAGAATTTTTGCGCATACAAAGCTTATTCAGCCTCGAAAGGAAACTTGTTTTCAAGGAATTCAAGATCAAGCTCCGGATATAGCTGGAAGCGCCCAAGAAGCGACTCAACTCTGCTTCGTACCTCATTCATGATTTCTTCAGGAGCTTTTGCCTTATTCTTTGAAAGCTCTCCTGCTCTTTCTCCCTTTGTAAGTCTTACAGGATGTGCATTCTTAAGTACTAAGGCTATAAGAGCCGCAACCTCCTCCATCTCCTTCTCTCCCATTCCTAATGTTGTGAGAGCTGGAGTTCCTATTCTCAGCCCAGATGTATACCAAGGACCATTTGAATCAAAAGGAAGCGCATTGCGATTCAGTGTTATTCCGCATTCTCTTAAGAGGCTCTCCGCCTGTCTTCCATTCAATCCGAAAGGACGTACATCTAAAAGCATCAGATGATTATCTGTTCCACCTGTAGCAACAGGAATGCCTTCCTTGATGCAGGAAGCTGCAAGATGCTTCGAATTCTTTACGATTTTCTCAGCATACTCCCTGAATTCCGGTTTTTCTGCCTCTTTCAGCGCCACAGCCTTGGCAGCCATCACATGAGGAAGCGGACCTCCTATTACCAATGGGCATCCTTTATCCACGGAAGCAGCAAACTCCTCCTTGCAGAGTATCATACCACCGCGAGGACCTCTCAATGTCTTATGTGTAGTGGTTGTAACAACGTCTGCCCACTTAACAGGATCATAATCACCTGTAAAGACCTTTCCAGCTACAAGCCCTGCAAAATGAGCCATGTCCACCATGAATACAGCTCCATATTTATGAGCTATATCAGCCATACGATGGAAATCTATCGCCCTCGGATAAGCAGAATAACCTGCAAGAAGAATAAGTGGATTGATCTCTGCTGTGAGTCTTTCTATCTCATCATAATCAAGAAGGCCGGTTGATTTATCAACAGTGTAGGAGTATGCATCAAAAAGCTGTGCAGAGATATTCTGCCTGTAGCCATGAGTAAGATGTCCTCCTGAATAATAATCCAGCCCCAGAAGTTTCTGGTTATGGGTAGCTTCCCTTATCTTGTTCCAATCCTCCCTCTTCATATCAGAGGGATTCTTTACTCCCATATCCTCGAGAAGAGGCATTTCAACACGCTGATTCAGTATCGCCCAGTATGCGCAGAGATTCGCATCAGCGCCGGAATGTGGCTGAACATATGCGTGCTCTGCTCCGAAAAGACGCTTAGCGCTCTCAACAGCTTCAGCTTCTATTGCATCTACATTCTCGCAGCCCGCATAGAATCGATGAAATGGAAAACCCTCTGAATACTTATCTGTAAGCAGATTTCCCATCGCAGCCTGAACGGAGAGCGATGAATAATTCTCACTCGCAATCAGTTTCAGATGTGTTCTCTGATCTCTAAGCTCTTTCACGATTGTAGCAGCGATACGTGGAGAAACCTTTGCGACAAGATCGAGAGAGGATGTATACATAACCATGCCGGGAGTGATTTTCTTCCCGCTATTCAGATAATCATTCAAAGCATCCATTTTATTAGCTCCTTTTGGTGAGGATGCACCTTAGCTGGCGCTTATTCAAGGGTCCTATCCTGCAACAGAGCGCAAGAGTTGACACCTTTTTCAATTATATATAGAGTACAGAAGGTTTTAGGAATACCAATAAATCATTATCTCCTCACTCTGAAAAGTGTTGGATAATGAACAGATAAACGGAGATACAATGGCAAAAGAAGAAGCAATCGAAGTAGAGGGTGTTGTAAGGGAAGCTCTCCCAAACACAATGTTCCGCGTGGAGCTTACAAACAAGCTCGTAATTCTTGCCCATCTTTCAGGAAAGATGAGGAAGCACTACATCAGAATCGTACCTGGTGATACAGTAAAAGTAGAACTTTCACCGTATGATCTCACAAAGGGAAGAATAGTCTACCGCGAGCGCTAACCTTTAAGGATTATCCAAAGCGCTCCTGCGCCTCCTGCAGAGAGTGGAGCGCTACTCTTTTCTCTAACAATACCAGACTCCTCGAGGACCTTTATCGCTACATCGCGAAGTACTCCAACACCATCCTCGCTATGGAGTCCCTTTCCTGTTATTATCGAAATCTTCCTTAGATGGCCCTTATTGCATTCATCCAAGAATGTCTTTATATGCTCTTCAGCTTCACTTGCAGTGTATCCATGGAGGTCAAGAGTCGCCTGAGGAGGCATGGTTCTGAGCTTTGTAATCGTATACTGAGGCTTCTGCTCTTCCCCATCGCCTTTTTCCTTCAGAATCTCATCGAATGTCTTAACACTCTTCTTCTCATAATCTGAGAAAATCTCCGCAAAGGGCTTTTCCTCCCTTCTCTCCTCTGGGACCTTGTTTCCTCCGAATACTGACCAGACAGCTTCAGGGGAACGTTTCTCATCATCACTCTCAGCTTTGAAAAGATTATCTGCAGAGAGAATCTTCTCCTCCGTTTTCCCCTCTGCCTTCTTTACAGCAGGCTCTGGTGTTACCTTTTTCCTAGGCTCTTCATAGGTAGAGAGAATCTCTGCAAAAGACTTTGTGGGATTATAAGGCTTTGAAACACGCTTGATTTCTTTCTTTTCTTCCTTTGGAGGTTCTTCTTTCACCTCCTCTTTTCTCACGAAGTTCTCATTCCTGCCACCGAATATGGACCAGGAAGCTTCTGGAGAAACTTTCTCATCTTCATTCTCTTTCCTGAAAAGAGGCTTATCATCCGGAATCTCAACAGCTACCTTCTTTTTAGGAACTTCCTTTTCCTGAGGCTTCACCCCCTCAAATGATGCCAGGATATCACCGAAAGATTTGGTTGGTTTATATGTACTCTTTGCACTCTGAAGAGGCTTGCTGCTCTTCTTAGCCTTTGCAGGAGTCTTTCCCTCCCACTTATCGAGAATCGCTCCAAAGTCTGTCTTAGAGGAAGCTATCTCTGCTTTTCTAGCCTTTGATGGAAGCGTGTAAGGATTTCCTGTATGCTCATATGCATAAAGAATATCCGCAAAAGATGATGAGGGATTATAGCCCTGCACTATTTCAGAGGGCTTTTTCGGTATAGGCTTTACTACCTTTTTCTTCTCTGGCTCTTTCTTCTCCACAAGCTTTATCGAAGCAAATGGAGAGATTATCTCATCATCCTCTCTAAGGCGACGTTTGATATCCGCCGCCTTTGTCTTCTTCCTTCCCAATTCCTATACTTCCCTGACATCTAGGATTTCGGAAACAAATGGTTTGATGATTTCTACAAGCTCCTCGATTGTACAGCCCTGTACTTTAATCGTGCAGATCGCATTTGTAGGATCTGTTCCGGCAAATGTACCGAAAGAAATTATATCGAGGCCTTTATCAGCAAGAGCCTGGCTTATGCGTGCAATTGTTCCTGGCTTATCCTCAACAAGGAATGAAAGCCTTACTCCATAATGGCGTGCTCCGAAAAGCTCAAGAAGGATGCGGAACATATCGCTCTTGGTGACGATACCTACAAGCTTCGTGCCATTGACTACAGGAAGACATGAAAGGTCCTGATCGCTCATCAGCCTTGCAGCTTCCTCTACTGTCGTATCCTCCGAAATTGTCACAGGATCCTTTGTCATGAGTTTCCTGACAGTAAGCTTTGACAGCAGGTAAGCCATCTCATGTATAGACAAGCTGGATGCAGGAGATGGAGATGCATGAAGGATATCCTTCTCGGTTATAACTCCTATTAGATTCTTATCCTTATCTAGAACAGGCAGACGATGAACCTTCTCCCTCTTCATGAGATCGGATGCTTCTCCGATTGACATATCCGGTGTTGCCGTAACAGGGTTCCTTGTCATTCTTCTTGCTATGATCATCTTTCTTGCCTCCTTTCCGATATCCTAATAATAACTCGCAGATTCCTGATTTTAAAGAATCTTAGTCGAATCTCAAAGCAATTCCAATAATAATTTGTGCATTCCAGCTATCAAGCTTACATTCATTTCTGGCAGGAAGGACAATACACACTGCTTCTTCCCCCTATGACAAGCCTCTGAAGCTTTGTGCCACAGAGAGGGCAAGGCTTTCCTGAATGCCCGTACACCTTCAGAAAAGGTGTATTGCGGTATTCACGTCCCTTTGTCTTCAGATATTCCTCCGGTGCAATAGTATTCCGTTCTATAAAGAATGACAGAACTTCAGGAATTGCAGCAGCAAGACGTTCCCATTCATCCGCTCGCAGCGTATCAGCACTGCGGGAAGGATTGATGCGAGAAGCAAAAAGAATCTCATCTCCATAGATATTTCCAATCCCTGCCACAGCACTCTGATCAAGGAGACATTCCTTTATAGTCTTCCTCCTCTTTCCAAGCCTTGATGAAAGATATTCGGAAGTGAAATCCGGATCGAACGGTTCAATGCCAAGCTTCTCCACCCCGCTGATTTCATCCACTTCCCCTTTCTCGAGAAGCCAGAACCGGCCAAATCTCCTCGTATCGGAATAACGCATCTCAAGTCCATTGCTTAGACGGAATACCATATGAGTATGCTTCTCCTCAGGATAATCCGGAGGGGTTAGCAAGAGGCATCCAGTCATACGGAGGTGAAGGAGGATCCTCTTTCCATCATCGAGATGGAAAATGAGGAATTTACCACGACGATCCAGAGAGGAAAGCATCCTGCCTTCAGCTTTGCAACGGAACTCTTCAGACGTAGGATGCGCGATAACAACAGGATTCATGATTCTTATGTTCTCAATCCTGCCTCCTGCTATCTGGTGTCCTATCACTCTTCTTATCGTTTCGATTTCAGGCAATTCAGGCATGGCACTCTCCTTTCCGTGACGACTTTCGGATTATCTCATGGTAGAAGTAATTCACAATGACAGGAGGTGCATCAAATGGCTGTTCTATCCTGTCATTATTAATCAGATATTTCAAACCTTTTTCGGATGTATATATTCTCAAATTTTTATCAAGGTTCTCCCAATATGAACAATCTCCTTCATTGTAAATACTTTTATACAGAGGAAGAAGTTCGGGGTGTTTTCTTTCAATATAATCAAGTATTTCTGCTTTATATCCACCTCTGAGATTCAGGTTCTCAAGCCAGACAAGCTGACAAATACCTTCAACGCGTTCAATGATTGAGAAAACATCTGTCAAACCTGGGAAGATTGGAGAAATGAAGCATGTTGTGCGGACACCTGCATCATGCAGCGCTTTCATAGCCTGAAGCCTTCGCTCAATTGAGACAGCCTTGTCCATATCTGAGCGAAACTCCTCATCCAGCGTGTTGATGGAAAATCCGACCCTTGCCTCAGGGAAAGCACGGATCAAATCCAGATCACGGAGAACAAGATCAGATTTTGTCTGGATCGTGATCTTCACATTGCTTCCAGATAGCTCTTCAAGAAGAGAGCGTGTACGGCGATACTTCTCCTCCTGAGGGTTGTACGGATCCGTCACAGTACTGAAGAAGAAGTCCTTTCCCGAGTACTTCTCTGGATTCCTTATCTGAGGCCAGTATTTCACATCAAGTAATTCTCCCCATGGCTCTGAATGTTTTGAAAAACGCTTCATGAAGCTTGCATAGCAGTATCTGCACCCATGACTGCAGCCAACATACGGATTAACCGCATAATCACAGACGGGAATATCTGTTTTGGTTATGATGCCTTTTACTTGTATCTCCCTGATAACAGGACTCATGCTTTCTTCTCCGCTGCTTTTATATTCACCATCTGTTCCAATGAACGTTCTTCTCTATCGAAACCTTCACCTGAGAAGGAAGAAGAGGATTCTCGGCAGCATATCCAAGCACAACAAAAGCAGGCAGGCCCCAGCCATCAGGAATATTAAATAATGATTTTATCTCAGAAGGCTCCTTCTTGACTGGAATATGGACAACGCTACCAAGTCCTTCTGCGGTAGCAGCAAGAAGCATGTTTTCTATCAAAGTCCAAGCTGCACCATAATCCATCAGGCCATAGCCATTTCTGTCCTCAGAGAGAGGATACTTCTGCTTGTAGAATGGGAGAATCACACAAGCTGACTCCTCAATCATTGAGCGCTGTCTTAGATAAGCTATCCTAAACATCTCCTGCTGGGGAGTCTTTGGCTCCTTGATCCTGCACGGATAAGGATGCACAAGCTTCGCCAAGCTCAGGATCAGGGATTTATCAGTAAGCGTTAAAAGTTCCCATCTTCTCTGATGATTGGAAGATGGCGCTTTCAGCCCCGCATCAAGAATCCGTTCCAACGCATCAGAGGGAATCTCCCTATCTTCAAACTGGCGAATGCTCCTTCTTCTATTTATGACATCATAGAATTCCATCTACTATTCCTCCATTTCCTGATTAACCAGAGCTGTAAGATTCTTTGTGAATTTCCTTGACAAATCCACTAGGGTCTTCTGATCTTCAGGAGAGAACATCGACATCGCGGTATCCTCAGCCCATGTTATGTGCCTTACAAGTTTCTCGGAATAAGACCTGCCAGACTCCGTCATTTTGATAATCTTCATTCGCTTATTCCCAGATGGTTCAACAACTGTCACATACCTTTCTGCTAATAGCTTTTTGATGATCAGGCTCACAGTCTGCTTTGACTGAAAGGTTTTCTTGCATATCTCCATTTGCGTTATGCCATCTTCAGCATAGAAGAGGACATTGAGAACAAGGAATGTGTTCATCAATATTCCATGCCGCTTCGCGTACTCATCATATAAAGCGAACTGCTCATCACGGAATCTGCAATACAGGAATGCATTCTTTCTATCTTCTTTTGTAAGTACAGTCTGGTTATTCATAGTCAATTATTTGACTAATGTATAAAACCAGCTTTATCCCTGTCAATGAAAACCTATCAAAATGAAATCTATTGCAAATCTTACTAAACATGTTTAGCATTGGGTATAATTATTTATTATTAAATGAATTATCAAAATTCATAAAATTTTTGTTGACCGGTTAACAAAACCGATTTACTGTTTAGTTATGGAGGTTCCCCTACAGCATATACAGAAACAGGGAAACAAAAGGAGAAAAAGCATGAAAAAAGCATTAGCTCTCGTACTTGTAGTCCTTCTCGCATTAACAGGAGCATTCGCTGGTGGCTCCAGTGAGGACTCCGGAAAGACAGAAATCTACTTCCTTAACTTCAAACCAGAAATCGCAGACGTATACACAGATGTTGTAAAGCCAGCATTTGAAAGCGCTTATCCGCAGTACACGCTGAAAGTCGTCACAGCAGCTTCTAACCAGTATCAGTCAACACTCAGAAGCGAGCTCTCGAAGTCAGCACCCCCTACAATCTTCCAGGTTAATGGTCCTGTAGGAATTGCAGAGAACGTAAATACAGTAGCACCGCTTCAGGATACACAGTTCTACAACCTGCTTGCAGACAAGGGAATGGCACTCTCCCTTGATGGAAACGTTGTTGCAGTACCATATGCAGTAGAAGGCTATGGAATCATCTACAACGATGCAATCATGAGAAAGTATTTTGCTCTTCCAGACAAGGCTGTTGATATCTCCTCTGCAGAGGAAATCACATCCTTTGAGACTCTCAAGGCAGTTGTAGAGGATATGACAGCACATCTTGATGAACTTGGAATCCAGGGCGTATTCGCTTCCACATCATTCATGCCAGGATCAGAGTGGAGATGGACAACCCACCTTGTAAACCCTGTTCTTCAGGCAGAGTTCGGAGACCTTGCAACAGCTCAGAGTGCAAAGACCTTCAATTTCACCTACACGGAGAATTTCCACAATATCTTCGATCTTTATCTCAACAATTCAATCACTCCAAAGGGAATGGTAGGATCAAAAGCTGATGCAGACAGCATGGCTGAATTCGCTCTTGGACAGGTCGCAATGGTTCAGAATGGAAACTGGGCAGCTGCACAGATCCTTGGAACACAGGGCAATGTCGTAGCAGATGAAGATATCAAGTTCCTCCCAATCTATATGGGACTTGACGGAGAGGAGTCAAAGGGAATCAACGTTGGAACAGAGAACTACCTCGCATTCAACAAGAATGCTTCCCCAGAGGCACTTGAAGGCGCAGATACATTCCTCACATGGCTCTACAGCAGCGATGAAGGAAAGGCTATCGTAACTAACCAGCTCATGTTCATCACACCATTCTCATCCTTCACCGCAGACGAGGTTCCAAACGATCCTCTTGCTAAGCAGGTCAATATCTGGATGAACAAGGAAGGCGTAAGCTCTATTCCTTGGGTATTCAATGGTATCCCATCGGAGCAGTGGAAAGCTGACTTCGCTCAGGCAATGCTTGAATACATCAACGGCAACTACACCTGGGATCAGGTAACCACAACAGCTAAGGACGCATGGGCCCGCGAAGCTGAGCTTACCGGAAGATAAGTAAAGCTTCCAAGAAAAGCCGTCATTTCATAGCTGATCTGACGGCTTTCTTCTTAATAGACTCAGAGGTTTAGAAAATGGAAAAAGCATTAAAGAAATACTTCCCCCTCTTCGCTCTACCTGCATTGATATGTTTTGCACTCTCATTCCTTATTCCTATGGTTTGGGGATTCGTGCTCTCCTTCTGTGAGTTCTCTACAATCACAGATGCCACATTCGTGGGTTTCCAGAACTATGTGAGAGCATTCACCGTTGACAACTACTTCACCGGTGCTTTCTGGTTCACTCTTGGCTTCACGATCGTGACAGTCATATCAATAAATATACTCGCATTCGCTCTTGCCCTTGCGCTTACCCGCAATGTCCCTGGAACAAACGCATTCAGGACAATATTCTTCATGCCTAACCTCATCGGAGGAATAGTTCTGGGCTGGATCTGGCAAGTAGTGCTCAATGGTGTTCTCGCAGCTTTCGAGAAAACACTGCTGTCAGATGCATCCTATGGTTTCTGGGGTCTTGTAATCCTCATGAACTGGCAGAACATAGGCTACATGATGGTCATTTATATAGCGGCAATACAGAATGTTCCAAGCGACATGCTTGAAGCCGCCTCGATAGATGGAGCAAATGGAAGAACTACTCTATTCAAGATAATCATTCCATCTGTAATGCCAAGCATCACAATATGTTTATTCCTGACACTTACAAACGGATTCAAGCTCTACGACCAGAACCTCGCACTCACAAATGGAGCTCCTAACCA
Organism: uncultured Spirochaetales bacterium; assembly: GCA_949283235.1. Taxonomy (GTDB): domain Bacteria; phylum Spirochaetota; class Spirochaetia; order Sphaerochaetales; family Sphaerochaetaceae; genus Ornithospirochaeta. The sequence continues at coordinate 23,530 of CASDRY010000047.1, forward strand.
TCAGACTGAAATGCTCGCGCTCAACATCTTCAACACGTTCTATTCAAGAGTTGGCTTTGAGGGTGTCGGACAGGCAAAAGCTGTAATCTTCACAATTCTTGTCGCGGCAATAGCGCTTCTGCAGCTTGTCTTCACAAGAAAGAAGGAGGTTGAAAACTAATGGCACAGGTCGGAAAGAAATATACAAAATGGATTCTGTTCGCAGTGCTTCTCATTGTAGCGGCATTCATAATCTTCCCTATTCTTGTCGTGCTGATGAACTCGGTAAAAGCTAACCTCTTCATATCATCGACAGGAGCATTCAAGCTTCCAAATGAGCAGAGCTTCGTAGGACTTGGGAATTATGTCAATGGAGCTGAGAGGATAAGCTTTTTCAGCGCATTTGGCTACTCGCTCTGGATCACGATAGCTTCTGTATTCTTCATTCTTCTTCTTACCAGCATGCTTGCATGGTACATCACAAGAGTGAAGGGAAAGGTCACTTCCATAATCTACTACCTTCTGGTCTTCTCAATGATTGTTCCATTCCAGATGGTAATGTTCACAATGAGCAAGTTCGCTAACATGCTGCATATCGATAACCCGATAGGAATCATCATTCTGTATGTCGGATTCGGTTGCGGAATGAGTACATTCATGTTCAGCGGATTCATCAAGAGCATCCCTATTGCACTGGAAGAAGCTGCGATGATTGATGGAGCAACACCTGTAAAGACATTCTTCTCAGTGGTGCTTCCGATGCTTAAGAGCACAGCAATAACAATTGCTATCCTTGAGACTATGTGGGTATGGAATGACTATCTTATGCCATACCTTGTAATAGGAACAGAATACAGGACAATCCCTGTTGCGATTCAGTATCTCAGAGGCGGTTACGGTTCTGTAGATATGGGCGCTATGATGGCTATGCTCGTACTCGCAATGATACCTGTAATAGTATTCTACCTCTTCTGCCAGAAATACATCATCAAGGGTGTTCTCGCAGGAGCAGTAAAAGGATAAGGAAAGAGAAGGTGAAGAGAACAACAATCCAGGATATTGCTGATAAAACAGGATACTCGAAGACGGCTGTGTCCTTTGCGTTCAATTCGCCTTCGAGAATTTCCAAAAAGGCGGTAGAAGCTATACTCAAAGCCGCGGAGGAACTCGACTACATTCCAGATCCGATGGCAAGGAACTTCTCGCTCGGGAAGCATATGTCGCTTGGATTTCTGCTTCCGCAGCGTGTGGAATACACACTGATGAATCCCTATATGCAGTCTGTTATAAGAGGGATTGCGACAGTATGCCAGGAACATGGATACACACTGACTGTTATCCCTCCCCTCCATTCATCTGTTATAGAGGCGATAAAAAACGCAACTGTCGATGGTATCATCACACTGGGACTTACTATCGACAAGAATATAAAAGGAATTCTCAGGCAGCGTCAGATGCCAATTGTCGCAATTGATGGTTCCCTGAAGGATGAGATTCATTCAGTCTCGATAGATGATGAGGAGGCAGCACAGCTGCAGCTAAGCAAGGTATTGGAGAAAGGACATAGGGATATTGCGATAATATCACTCCCGGATGATGCCTATTCGAAGCGTACCGATGAGACAGACTCAGTAGTGAACAAGAGGAAGAAAGGATACATGAAAGCACTGGAGAAGTACTCAATGTCCCTTTCTGATCTGAGAGTGCTATCGTGCGCGACAACGCTGCAGGATGGCATGGATGCCGCAAGGACTATTCTCAATGAAAGAAAGCCCACATGTTTTGTGACGATGTCTGATGTGGTGGCGTTCGGAATCATGGAAGTGCTGAATGAACTGGATCTCGATATATCAGTAGTAGGTTTCGATGGAGTCGAGATTGAGGACTTTCACACAACAAGGCTCACGACAATACATCAGAGCGGAAATGAGAAGGGAAAACAGAGCGCAAAGGTTCTTTTCTCCCTCATAGATGGAGAGAAGGCACCTCTGAAGACGCTCATACCATACTCCTTCAATGAAGGTGTCACGCTCAAGGAGACCATATGAATATCAACGGAAAAAGATCGGCGGGAATACTGCTGCACATAACATCTCTCCCATCTGAATATGGCATAGGAGATCTGGGACCGGAGGCATATTCAATAGCTGACAAGATAGCTGAAGCGGGGGCCACGCTATGGCAGGTTCTCCCATTGGGGCCAACAGGCTATGGAAATAGTCCATATGCCCAGCGAAGCGCGTTTGCAGGTAATGAACTTCTACTTTCTCCAGAACTCCTCTATAGAGAAGGCTACCTCAGGAAGGAAGACCTTCTGCACCCTGATTTTTCACAGGATAGAGTCGATTTCAAAGCTGTCACGGAATGGAAGCTTCCAAGGATGAAGAGAGCTGGATGGAATGCTTATCAGGGGAAGGAAAGAGATGCTATCGAAGCTTTCAGAAAGAAAGAAAGCTACTGGATAGAAGACTATGCCCTCTTCATGGTGCTTTATGAGAAGTATCAGGATGCCAGATGGCATACTATCTGGGATAAAAAAGAAGGCTGGAGAGATAGCGAAACACTGGAGAGAATCAAAAAGGAGCAGAAGAACGATATCGATGTATATATCGCTATGCAGTATCTTTTCTCGAAGGAGATGAGCGCTCTCCTTACACATGTTCACGAAAAAGGTCTACGCCTTATAGGTGATATCCCCATTTTCGCTGGTGCTGATAGCGCAGATACCTGGTCACATCTTGAGCTTTTCGAGACAGACGCGAAAGGAAGGTATAGCGCTGTCTCCGGTGTTCCACCAGATAACTTCTCCGCAACTGGTCAGCTATGGGGAAACCCTGTCTATGACTGGAAGAAGCATGAGAAAGATGATTTCAAATGGTGGAAAGAGAGGATCAGAAGATGTCTTGAGATGACTGATATCCTCCGTGTAGATCACTTCAGGGGCTTTGATGCCTACTATGAGATAAAAGCATCTGCAAAGACTGCAGAGCATGGTGTATGGAAGAAATCCCCGGGAAAGGCCTTCTTCAGGTCCCTTGCAAAGGATATGGGGAATATCCCTATCATTGCGGAAGATCTTGGATGGATGACACCTTCCGTTGCTGCCCTGAGGGAGGAATTCGGTTTTCCTGGAATGAAGATTGCCCAGTTCGGCTTCTCCAGAAAAATTGACGGTTCTCTCAATACCTACGATGATTTCCTGCCGCATAATTACACAAGGGACTTCGTCGCGTATACAGGAACTCATGATAACGACACAGTCAGAGGCTGGTTCGATAAGCTCAGCCCAATCGAAAAGCATATGGTAAGGGAGTATCTTGCCTCTCCCGATGAAGAGATAGTATGGGCTCTTATCAGGAGCGTGATGATGTCAAATGCAGATACTGCTGTGATTCCGATGCAGGATGTGCTTGAGAAAGGAAGCGATGCTAGGATGAACTACCCATCTACATGCAACAATGAGAACTGGACATGGAGAATGGGAGAAAATGAATTCTCTGAATATAGGATCGAAAGATTCGCCTTCCTCGCCAGAATATCAGGGCGCAATGGACTTACAGCGAAGGAGGATGAGGAGAGATTGAGGAAAAACTGACCAAAATCGGGACTTAGAGCGTATTAAGAACCAGAAGCATTTATTGCTTAAAGGATGGTTCTATGAGAAAAGCAATCTCGATTACGGCAGTCTTAATTGTCACTCTCACCTCTTGCAGCCTCTCTTTCTGGGGCTCCGATGTCCCCAGAGACGGAGGAGAGGCTGTTACCGCACTGTTTGCTGACCTGACAGAAGCAGCATTCATGAAAGAGCTTGGTAAAAATGGCTCAATTGAGTATACAGAAGGAGCTGTACACTCATCCATAACCCTTGATAGCTATGGAGAAAGCGAAGCAGAAGGAGAGCTTGAGATAATCTTCCAAGGTACTTCAAACAATGGAATATTCATTGCTGAAAGATACCTGATGAATGGAAGCCTCTCAGCGCTTGGAATCCCTGTTGTGATAGAGAATGCAGCAGCAAAAACAAATGCAATCATGTTCTCAACAGGAGATTCAATAGAGCTTGTATCTGATGGAAATCTCAGATATCCCGCTGCAGGGAGCATAAAAGCAGGAGATGATAACAACACCGCTATAGTCTTATTCCCAGAGGATACAGATGGTCTTTCCAGCAATGAAATAAAGGCACTTCAGAAAGCTGTGGATGAGGCTTTCTCACTCTTTGATGTGCTACCAGATAAGGAAGAGACAAAGCTGCTTGAAAATGGCAGTGCTATCTTCTCCGCAGATTCTTCAGGTAACTGGACAATGAGGATACATACAGGAGAATATGTGCTAACACTCTCCTCGGCCCGCACCGATGCTGTGATAATCCTCAATGAAAAGACATACTCACTTCCCTCGAAAGTGCTGATAGCGAATACAGAGATCCCTACCCTTACCTCTCTTGATAAAACCGCTGGGGATTATCTTGAAGCACTGAGGAAAAGCAATCTCATGTTCGCGCTTGAGGCACTTGTGAATGGAAGCAAGAGCGGAGTGATAACACTCACCTCATCTTCGCTGGATGAAGTTTTCAAAGCTGAACTTGATCTGGAAGACTATGGTATTGCAGGAACGGAAATAACTGTCACGGGAAAGCTTCTCATGACTTTCTCTGGAGAAATTGAGGATGGATCGCTAACAGCTGTCCGCTATAAGGCGGACTCCGAAAGACTTCTCTTCTCTGAAAACGGAGAAGTATTTGAGATAGCCCTGAACGCAGTGGAAGGAAAGCTCTCAGGAGATGGTGAGGCATTCTTCAGAGTTGCGGAGGAGAATGGAGAACTTACTGCAGAAGGCAGCAGCGATCTCATTCTAGGCCTCCCAGACTCTGGTTATGCTCAATATGGGGAAAGGAAGCTTAGTTTCTGACCTTTCTTCCTGTAATAACTTTGATAATCATCAGGATAACCATTATTGCAAGCGCTACGGAGATCGTGGCAACTCCCCCTTTTATACCAGCACTTTCAGCAACGGAGCCCACGATTGTCGGCATGATTATCGCACCCACAGTCGCAGTACCGATACAGAGACCTGTAGCGACTGTGGAGCTGTTATACTTCTTCTCCATCGTGGAAAGCGTTGTTGGATATATCCCGCTCATGGAGAAGCCAACAAGGAATACCGCAATGACTATAACAACAGGGTTTTCCGCTGTAATCATGAGGATGAAAAAGCCTGTCATCATCAAGCCAAGAATGAGAATCAGGATATTCTTGTTCATACGTGGTGATACGACAGCACACATCAAGCGTCCAACCAGGATCATTATCCAAAGGAAGGACTGCATCGCTGTCGATACAGCATCAGGGAAGATTCCTGCATCCTGGAAATATGTTACAAGCCAACCTGTAAGAGAAGCCTCCGCGCAGAGATAGAAGAACATGATTGCGGTGTTCAGCCAGAAATGGAATGAACGAGGGATAGTTCCCTCCCCCTTCTCCTTCTTCACTTTCTCTGAAGAGAGACGGCTGAAGAATATCAAAAGGAGGGTAATGAGCATCAGAAGGGAGAAGATCCAGGGGGCAATTCTCCAGCTTGCTGGAATTACAGCAACCGCCACAAACGGGGAAATGAAAGCGCCTACCGCAAATGAAGCGTGAAGGAGGTTCAGTCCTGCTGCCTTATTCTCCGCGTTCTCTCCTACAACCACATTTGTTATGTTGCTCATCGTTCCTCTGCCTATACCAGTAAGGGCAAAGGCTAAGAAGAGAAGAATAGGGTTTCCTGTAAGTGTCATAAGGAAAAGCCCAAGTACGATTCCCAGTCCAAGAATGAACGTGCTTCTCTTTCTCCCTATGAGATACGGAATGAAACCTGATGCGATAACAGCAACAAGGTTTCCTATCTGATGAGCTGAGAGAAGTACACCTCGGAAAGCGTAATCAAGGTTGTAGACCTCTCCCATCTCTGGAAGTATCGCACCAAGAAGCGTAGTCATTGCTCCCGATGCGAAGAATGCAAAGTATATACGATAAAGAAGGCTTCTATTCTCCTTCTTAACTACAAGGAAATCACCAAGCGAGAACATTTCTCCTCCAACGAGCAGGGATTAAGCTATCACGAAAGTACGGTAAAGCCAACCTTCTCCAGATACTTTCTTATGCTCTCTTCAACTTCCTCGCGTCTTTCCTGTACTGCAGTACCCCTTATTGCGAGACCTTTCATCACAGAAGCATCTGGATATGAGAGCATCAGCATCCTGTCCGTCATTGCCAGCCCATTATCCTCATGGGTACATACAGGATAGATCTTCAGTCCCTTTGTATTGATGGAATCAAGCATCGTATAGACAGCCATCGGAAGATCTCCCCACCAGTTGGGGTACACAAGAATCATCGAACTTATATCAGAAGTATCAGGAAGTGGGAAACGAAGCGAAGGACGGGCATTATTCTCCCTCTCCTCCTTTGCAATCCGGCTGCATTCCTCATAATTCTCAGGATAGCCTTTCTCTGTGCAGATTTCATATTCCGGAACTCCCAGCATACTGCTTATGATGGAAGCTATGATTCTTCCATTTCCGGTCTCTATCGTTCCGACTTTGTAGTTCTCTCCGCTATGGGAGAAAAAGGCGACAATTGTTCCTCGATTAGACATAAAACCTCCTGCCCTATAATGAAATTTAGCATGGTCATTGACAACTCTCAATGGCAGAAAGAGAATCAATCTATGGAAGAACTGATTGCAAGAAGGGCTTTCCCTTCATCATACATCTTTCTTGATACAGCATTCCTAATACTTCTCCTTGGGCTTCTCATCTGGAAGAGGAAATATATGACAGCTATCGTCGGCCTTGTTATGGGAGCAGTTTACATGGCTGTGGATTATGGTATTTTCCATCTCCTTTTAGGAACAAGGAGCATTGAGGGCGGAAATCTCTTCCTGACTCTTCTCTGGATGTCCATGAGCTATGGCTTTACCAACTTCATCTGGATATGGCTATGGCTCGAGAAGGACAGGAATCTCTTTGAGTGGTCCCTCCTGATCCTCCTCTGGTGGTTTGTCTGTCCTATAATCTCCTCATTCCTCGGAGGGCACATGATCGTTATAGAAAGAACGACAGGAGCCTACCATGCTTATATGGCGATCATCCTCATAGTTGGCTACATCGCTCTGATAATCTGGAACCTGAAAGAGATGAAAGCGAGAGTGAATATTCCATGGCTTCTTGCAATAGGAATACTTGTACAGGCTGGATGGGAGATAGGACTTCTTCTCGGAGGAATAAGGAGCGCTGGCCTTTCAATGGGAGATAGCCTGAAGACCATGGTTGTAAACTCACTTCTGGAAACGAATCTTGGAATGCCATATGTCTATGCGATCTTCATAGCACTTACAGCAAGATACTCCGAAGCCTTGAAGAAAAGGAAAACCCCGCTGTCATTCCGTGAGAGAATCAAGGAAAACAACGGGGAAAGTGTCAGATTGTGAGTTTAGTTTGTTCCGGAGATATCACTACCGAAATACTTCTCTGAAAGCGCGCTAAGCTCTCCAGAGGCTCTCATCTCCTCGATTGCTTCATTGATAGCCGCCAGAAGCGTGGTGTTATCATCACCCTTTCTTACTGGAATTGAGACTTCGGAAGCTGTATCTGTAAGCGCTGCGATCTTTATAGGAGCATCTGGATGCTGCGCTATGTAATCGTAATAGGTAACCTCAGCGTTCAGTGTCGCATCGACACGCCCCGCAATCAAGAGTTCTATTGTCTGTGCAAGATCATCAACACCTGTCGCTGTAGCTCCATAGCTCTCTGCTAATGTCGCGTAAGTGCTCGCAAGGGTATTTGCAGTTGTCTTTCCATCAAGATCCTCAAATGAGGTTATGTCGCTATTATCATCCCTGACGATTATAGCTGTACGAATATAGGCATAAGGTTCGGAGAAATCATAAGCTTCAGCTCTCTCCTCTGTAACCTCGACACCATTCGCCACGATATCATAACGAGCAGAGTTGAGACCTGCGAAAAGGCCATCCCACTCACCTTCTACAAACTCCGCTTCAACTCCGAGATGCTCTGCAATTCCATTTGCGACCTCAATATCATATCCAACGAGATTATCGTTCTCATCATGGAATGTCCAAGGAGCCCATGTGCCTTCGGTCGCGACTATTATCGTGCCACGTTCCTGGATGCGTGAAAGGAGGTCTCCTCCTGTCTCTGCACTTTCATCCTCTTTCCTGCATCCCACTGCAAGAAGCAGTGCCGCAAGCACCAATGCTATGTAGAATAATTTTCTTATTTTCATTTTCCTTCCTCCAGCCTGAGAAATGCCCTCGTTCTCTCCTCCCTTGGATTGTTGAAAAGCTCCTCAGTGCTTCCTTTTTCGACAATCACGCCATGTTCCATGAAGATAGCATGCTTTGACACATTTCTCGCGAAATCCATCGCATGGGTAACGACAACCATTGTCATGCCCTCCTCCGCAAGCATCTTCATAACAGACAGAACCTCTCCTGCAAGCTCTGGGTCGAGCGCGGATGTTGGCTCATCAAAATAGACTATTTCAGGCTCTGCTGCAATGGCCCTGGCTATTGCGACACGCTGCTGCTGTCCACCTGAAAGCTCCGAAGGGTAATGTTCAGCCCAGCCATCCATTCCCACTTTCTTCAGTGTTTCCATAGCCTTAGCCACAGCATCTTTTTTGTTCATCTTTCTGACAACGATGAGACCTTCTGTAACATTTTCAAGGGCAGTCTTGTTCCTGAAGAGGTTGAAATTCTGGAATACAAAGCCTGTTTTCTTCCTGATACAACCCTTCTCCTTCGAGGAAAGGGAGGAAAGATCATAGCTTTTGCCGGAGAATTCCATAATACCCTCATCAGGTGTCTCCAGACAGTTCATGCACCTTAAAAGAGTTGTCTTTCCAGACCCGCTCGGACCAAGAAGCGCGACAACATCTCCTTTATCCACATCGAGAGAGATTCCATTGAGAACAGCTAAATCCCCGAAGCTCTTCTTCACATCCCTGATACTCAGAATCATATCTTGTACCTCCCAAGCTTCTTCTCTCCGAATCTCTGGAGTCTTGTGAGAACTGTGCAGAATATGAGATAGATGATTCCAACTTCGATATACAAGGCAAGAGGCTCATAGGTTCTTGCAACTATTCTCTGCGTCGCCATGAACATCTCCGTTACCGTGATATTAGCAGCAAGAGATGTGTCCTTTGTCATTGAGATAATGGAATTGGCAAGCGTTGGGAATGAAAGCCTCAGCGCTTGTGGCAGCAGGATACGTCTCATTATCTGCATATAGGACATACCGACACACTCTCCCGCTTCCATCTGCCCATATGGGACAGCTTCAAGTCCCGCCCTGATAGTCTCGGCACAGTATGCGCCTTCATTTATCGCAAAGACTATGACAGCTGCGGGGAATGGATCTATCAATATCCCGATATTAGGAAGGCCATAAAAGACTACAAAGAGCTGTACAAGAAGAGGCGTTCCTCTTATCACCCAGACATAGAATCTCGCAATATCCTTAAGTATCTTCACCTTTGCGAACTGTATCAGAGCGACTATTATCGCGATGACAAGCGCGAGGGAGAAGGAGATTATCGTCAGCGGAATGGTGACTGTGAGTCCAGGTATGAGAATCTTGAAGAATGAATCGGCAAGTATTCCGATAACACGTTCACTCAGCATAGCCACCTCCATTTATTTCATATATAAGCAATTCAAACTCCTAAATGCATAAAGGAAAATATAGCGTCTGAAAGATAATACAAAGAAGAAGATCAGCAAATAGGTAAAATGACGGAATCAGAACTTTCATTCCTGCCCTATATAGAGCTGTATCTCATAGTTCCAATTCAAAATCCCTGAGACGATGATAAGCTGCAGAATAAAGGAAGGCTTCACTCCATACTCCTTTTCGGCTATCTCCTTAAGCTTTTTGATACTATCTTCCCTCTCATCTTCCGATGAGCTTAACGAAAGATACTTTCCAGCAGGAAGGATTTTCATTCCATCGATCTTCTTATAATCAATACAGAGCGCAAATAGCCTTGTGATATCATCATCCGAATAAATTCCAGCAAGATCTTCAAATTTGAAGCTATCTTTCAGCTTTGCGGGAATCTTCTTATAGAAATTGCTATGGTAATTCCAGAGGTTATCGAGAGCGGGGGCTTCGAGTGTATCTGAAAGGAGTATCACACGCTCAGGAAGGTCTTTAATGACAACCCCTGAGGTTACCTGCTTCCATCTAAGCTTGCTTTCATAATCTGCCTTAGCTGCCCTGATCTTTTCCTTTCCCCTTTCAAGTTCTGCTATCTTCTCATCAGCTTTCATTTCAGCTTCATCAAGAAACGCTATGATTTCTTCAAGATTATCGAAATCAAGCACTTTCCGGATTTCTTTAAGCGAAAGATCCATCAAAGAGAGAAGCCGTACAGTATTAAGACGGATTATATCCGCATCTGTGTAATACCTGTAGCCTGTCCATTCGTCCTTCTTCCCTGGTTTTACCAATCCTATGCGGTCATAGTGACGAAGCGTCTCACTAGTTATATGAACAATTGCAGCAGCGTCACCTATTGAATAGTATTTCTCATCCTTCATTGTTGACCTTTGTGTTACACAAAACTTTACCATACCTTCTGGAAAACAGAAAGCTATGAGGAAATTATGATAGAACTCAGAAATGTTACAAAGAAGTATGGGGATGCCACAGTACTCAAAGATATAAATCTCTCCCTCAAGGAGGATGGGATTTACTGTCTTCTGGGCAGAAATGGCGCTGGAAAGACAACACTACTGAAATCCATAGCGGGGCATCAGAATATCACAAGCGGACAAATCCTTGTTGATAACAAGGAGATATCAACAGCAACGCTTGATACAGGGGTAAGCTACATTGAGAACTTTGCAACTCACTTCAATCTCCCTGTCAGAAAGCTTCTTAAAATAGCTTCTGAGGTGAATCCAGATTACGACTATGACTTCTCCATGGAGATGATGGATCGTTTTGAGCTAAGCGATAAGAAGAAGTTCAAACAGCTTTCACTGGGAATGAAGACAATGATTTCGACTATCATCTGTCTTTCTAGCAACAGAAAAGCAATCCTTCTTGATGAACCTGTTCTCGGGTTCGATGCAATTATGCGTCTTGAGTTCTATGAGCTGCTAGCAGAAAGCTTCAGCCGTCATCCGAGAATAATAATCATATCAACACACATCATCGAGGAAATAGAGAAATCCATAGATAAGCTCATCATCATAGACAGTGGCAGAATCTGCTTTTTCGATGCTCTGAAAGCTATCGAGGAGAAAGCATACAGCATAAGCGGCCTCAGAAGTGATGTGGAAAAGGCTGTTCAGGGTCTGAATATCATCTGTGAGAATAATGTAGGAGGTCTCTCCACTGTCTGCATCTTCGATACGCCTCCCCATCAAGCTGCTTCACTGGAAATCCACCCGCTCTCACTTAGGGATCTATTTGTCGCAATTGCAGGACACAAGGGAGGAAAGAGATGAAAGCAATCATGGCAATTACCAAGAGGCTTTTAGCCAGCAACATAATAAGCTATATCATCACAGGAGCTGTAGTTCTGCTTGCAACATCTTCAGGGAACACAGTCCTCAGCAATGGAAACTATACATGGCTTCTTTCGCTAATGACTCCGTTCTTCTTCGTCTTCTACGATTTCAAACGATTGATATACCTTGGAGCAAGCAAACGAGACTACTTTGTATCTGTTCTTATAAGCTATGGTATTCTTGCCATTGCCATATCGCTTCTCAATACGCTTATCAAGCTTCTAATAGATCCAATCTATCAGGCTGAGATTGTCTACAATCTGATGGATATCTGCAGATGGACTGAGAATGGAATATTCATTGCCTTCATACAGCAGGCATTCTTCCTGCTGCTTATAATGGTCTTTCTCCATGTACTTCTCTCAATGCAGGAACATTGGTATGGATGGCTCTCAGATGTGCTCATCATTACAATCATCTCCATCTTCACCCCGATTACACCACTAAGAGCAATACTCGCAAGCTTCTTCAGCCTCATTATGATAAACAATAACGCATTACTTCACATCCTTAGCTGTGCTCTATTAACCGCTGCCCTATCACTCATAGGAATCACAGTACTTAAAAGAAAAGCTTTTTGATTTCAGGAAATATAGGAGATTCAGAATGAAAAAGATAATAGTTATAATAATGCTTCTTACAAGTTCCATCCTCGCAAGCTGTGCTTCTGATAACCAGTTCACACCAATGGAATATACCGCAAGTAACGTTAAGGCAATCAGAATTGATGTCCGTGACAGAGAGATAAACATATCCCCCTCAATCGATGGAAAGGTGCATATTGATTATTTTGCAAGCAGCAAGGAAGATTACGACTTTGAAATTGAGAATGGAAAGCTTACTGTAAAGAGTGTCAGTAATAAGAACTGGATGGATTTCATCGGGACAAAGCCATCTAAACAATACAGAAAGCTGGCAATAGAAATACCAGCAACCATTATCGAAGAGCTTTCAGTCTCAACGACAAATGAGAATATTTCCATTAAGGAGGCAGCGGCAGCAAGTATCTCCCTTAGCTCAAATGGAGGCAGTGTGAACATCGGCAATCTCAGTGTAAAGGACTCATTGGAGTTGACTGCCAAGAATGGTGATATCAAAGGAACTGTAATAGGAAGCTATGATGACTTCTCAATCCATGTTGATAGCAAGAAGGGAAACTCAAATCTCAACAACAAGGATGGCGGAGAGAAGACTCTGAGCATATCCTGCAACAATGGAGATATCAATATTGAGTTGATATAATTATTTATACAGCAATATGTTATCAAAAATATTCGGGATTTTATTGAATTATTATGAGTACGATTTAACAAATTCCTAACACTTTCTCCTTCGCTTTGTGTTTACACGGATTTAACAGTTGCTTTACGATTCAAAGCGGAGGAAATTCCACAGAATGGACGTAACATTCGCATATTTCTGCCAGCAGATTTTCTCAACTCCTGCACTATTCATCACAGCTGTGCTTACACTTGGAGTCATCTTCGTAAATGGCTGGACAGATGCACCAAACGCAATCGCAACATGCATAACAACACGCTGCATGAGACCACGTCCTGCAATAATGATGAGCGCTGCCTTCAATTTCCTTGGAGTTCTCATAATGACAAGGATAAATGCCTCGGTCGCCTCGACTATCAGCAACATGGTTGATTTCGGA
>CASDRY010000048.1 GCA_949283235.1 uncultured Spirochaetales bacterium
CTACGAAATCAATAGCTATAATAAATTCCCGCAATATTGTTCTCAGCGGTTTCGATATGAGGGAAGCTGGACATTTTGCAATCATCACAGAGGGCTGCTCCAATGTTCTTATCGAGAACATGGTCATTGATACAAACCGCGATGGAATGGATATCGATGGTACAAGCGATGTGACAATCCGCAATTGCTGGATTAATGCGCCTCTTGATGATGCTATCTGTCTTAAAGCTTCTTTCGGAACAGGAATGCTTGATCCTACCGAGAATGTTCTTATCCATAACTGTGTTGTAAGCGGTTATGATGCTGGTTCCGTTCTGGAAGGGACATTCCTTGAGAACAGGCTAGAGTCAGATGCATGGGATGCGCGTGGACCTAATGGAAGAATTAAGCTTGGAACAGAAGCGACATGCGGTTTTGACCGCATCACTATCGCTGGAGTTGTCTTTGCACATAGTGAAGGTCTTAATCTTCAGACAGTTGATTGCTCCAACCTTACAAATATCATAGCAACTGATCTTGCTATGTATGATGTAACTGATTCCCCGATATACATCCAGATCGGAGACAGAGGCAGATATCCTGTAACAGGTAACTCGACAAGCCAGGAAGTTAAGCCTGCTGACAGCGTAAGGAAGAACAATCCTGAGTTCGTTCTTCCGAACATTCCTGGGGAGTATCATACATTCCCGGCTTATCGCTATGAGCCTGCGACAAATTATCTGGAAGTGACACTCGAAGATGGATCCTATTTCATGTATCCAGATCCATCCGATCCGATTTACATCAACACTCAGAATTTCTACACAGATCCGGATACAGGAAAGCATTTTGCATATCGCTGGGATACGACAAACAGCGAGTATGTAGTGGATAGGGGACATGAGCTTTCAGAACATGACCTTTATTCTTATGGCAATGCCCTTGGTGGTGATTTCGCTACAGCTGCAGATATCTACATCGGAAATGTGACAGCTATCGATGTAAATCCTCGCTATCCGATAGAGATTGTCGGTCTTGTATCGAGCAAGATCAGGAATCTCACTCTTGAGAATTTCGACATAACATATCGTGGAGGACTCACAATGTCCGATGCTGTCGATCAGAGACAGATACAGGGCAGCTGGAGATTCTACGAAGGTCATTCTCCTGAGTACTCTCAGACTATCGCATGGATGGCAACTCCTGATGGACGTCTTCCAAGAATGGAATGGGATGCTGAAGCAAATGCCTGGGTTGATAGCCCGTATAATGTTCCTGAGAATGTAAGGGATTATCCTGAGCCATCACATCTTGGAATTCTTCCAGCCTATGGTATCTATGCACGCCATGTTGATGGTTTCGTAATGAACAATATCAAGCTTGGTTTTGATACAGAAGATACTCGTCCTGCTGTTGTTCTTGATGATGTTGCCAATGTAGTCATTGATGATGCAAGTGAATTCCAGACTGCAGATAACACAGCAGATGTAGTCCTTGTTCAGCAGAACTACAAGAGGGAGACAAATCATGAATTTGTTCCTGATGAGCCTTATTTCTCAACAACTGTAGAGAACTACAGCATTGCATCAGACCTTGAAGTTGAGAAAGCCGTGGTCAATGCACCAGAGCCTGGAACACCTCAGGATACTCTTTATAGCTATCCGACAAATCCGCTTCTTGATGAGGAGTTTGTAAAGGAATATGTCGCGGAGAAGAGAGAACTTCCAAGAACAGTATGGAGGCCATTCTTTGCATCTATTCCTGATGTTACTGCTGAAAAGGGCGATACTGTCGAATTTAAAGTGACGACTCTCAATCCTGCAGATCAGCATGAGGCTGGAGTTACATATCCTGTAGAAGTCACAGCCCTGGAACTTCCAGAAGGAGCTTCATTCTCTGATGGTATATTTAGCTGGACTATTCCAGAAGATGCAGAGAGCGGAGAATACCCTGTTACATTCCAGCTCAATGATGGCTTAAACAAAGCCGCCAAAACAGCAATGATTACAATCCTGTAACATTCTATTGGCCTGTTCTCATAAACGAGGGCAGGCCAATGTATTGAACCATGATAACTGCAATAGCAATATAAATGTCATAACCCTATAAACAATAGTTAATGGATTTATTCTAATATCTGAAATAAATATTTCGCAATAAAACTAATAATTTACCATTTTTAAACATAAATTAAAACTAATTTAAATTATTTGTTTAAATAGAATTTTAATATAATATTTCTTATTCGGAATTTTTGCATCTGATGCATAAAAAGTTAAAAATCAATTGAGTAATGTCTTATATGCGGTATAATCTTATTCAGGATTTCTGCATCTGATGCATAAAACAGGAGTATTTAAATGATTATAGAACGTAATTCTTACCTGGAAAAACTTATGAAGAAAAGGTGGAATGGGCAGATTAAAGTTATTACAGGTTTGCGGCGTTCTGGAAAATCTTTCCTTCTATTTAATCTTTTCAGGAATAAACTGTTATCTGATGGAGTACAGGAAAAGGATATTCTCTCACTTGCCTTGGATGAAGAAGAGAATATAGCTTTCAGGGATCCTTCCAAGCTTAATGAGTATTTAAAGAAGAAAACAGCAGATTCTTCAAGAAAGTACTATGTCCTGCTCGATGAAGTGCAGTATGCAATTTCCAAGGAAGAGCTTCGGTCAAAGGAACCACCAAGACTATATGGAGTCTTGAATGGTTTATTGCGGAAGAACAACATTGATGTCTATGTGACGGGGAGCAACTCAAAGCTGCTATCCTCAGATGTTATGACGGGATTCAGAGGAAGAGGAGATGAGTTGCAGGTGTTTCCACTTTCTTTTAAGGAATTTCTTCCTGCATCCGGAAAAGATAAAGAAGAGGCGTTGAATGACTATATGCTTTATGGAGGGATGCCTCTTGTTCTTCATTATGATACGCTTGAAGAGAAAGCGGGGTATTTATCGAATCTCTTCAATGAGATTTACTTTAAGGATATAGAGGAACGATATAGTCTTAAGAAAGGTGATGTTCTTGAAGATCTTACAGATGTACTTTGTTCAGTAGATGGATTAATCGTGAATTATGAAAAACTTGCAGATACTGTAAATAGTGTGAGACGCAGTAAGCTTAAAGATAGGGTCGATACGCAGACAATAAGAACTTATGCAGGATATCTGGAGGATTCATTCTTGTTTGATACTGCAAAACGCTATGATTTAAGAGGTAAGACTTATTTTGCTTCACAGTGCAAATTATTCCCATCAGACACTGGTCTTAGAAATGCAAGGTTGAATTTCAGGCATATTGAACCACCTAGGCTAATGGAAAATGTCATTTACAATTTTCTTAAACAAAATGGATTCCTTGTTGATGTTGGTTCAATTGAAAAAAGTGTTCGTTCCGAAAACGGAAAGTATAGAAGAGTTCAATATGAGATAGACTTCGTGGTTGACAAGGGAATGTATCAATATTATCTGCAATCTGCATATTCTGTAGACGACCCGGAAAAGCTGAAACGAGAAGTGTATCCTTTCAGCATTGTTCATAACTCTTTCAGGAAGATTCTTGTCTCAAGATACTCCCTCCATCCTTACTATGACGAAGACGGGATTCTGCATATAGGTCTTAGCGATCTTCTTCTTGGAGATTATCTCTCTTCATAAACTTTTTTCTCATTCCTTCAAAAAAAGGCTTGACGAAACCCAACCGGGGGGGGTAGAGTCTAATCAGAAAATCTTTGGAGGAAAGAGTACGATGAAAAAGAGTATTCTGATAGGAGCACTTTGCGTGCTCATGCTTGTTGCATTCACAGCATGTGAGCAGCAGCCATCTGGAGTAGAGCAGTTTGTAACTGAAATCGCAGTTACTTCTGAAGCTCCAAGTTATTTCAAGGGAGACACACCATCTGGTGATGCTTTCGTAGTAACAGCAACAAAAGTAAATGGTGAAGAGTTCACTGTATCTTCTGACGATCTCAAGTATGATTTCGGTGAATTTGCTAGTGCAGTTGAAGGTGATAATCAGAAGATTGGAACTGTAACATTTAAAGGAGTGCAGTATGGATATGCTCCTCTTACAGCAGATCTTTATGCAAACGTTTATCAGATGGATGCAATTACTGTAACTGGTTCAGAAACACAGCCATACTATGCTAAGCCAGTTGCTGATGGAGATGCATATGATGATCTCAGAACATCTGCATACGTTGTAACAGGTGTCGCAAAAGATGGTAACGACGATGTATTCTCAAGAGTTCTTACTGATAAGGAATATACTTATACAGCAACTCTTTCTGGAGACAGCGGAATTGCAACTCTTAAGTTTACAGCAGATACAAAGTTCCAGGATACAGATGCAATTGAGCTTGATAATGCTGCAAAGGTAACAGTTCTTCCTGATTACATCGAATCTGTTACAGCCGAGAAGACAGATAAGGTTGCATATGTAAGAGGAACAGTAGGTGAAGAGACTGAGTGGGTTACAGTAACTGCTACATATGCTAGTGGTAAGACAGCAGCTCTAAATTCTGCATCAACTCCTGCAGTAACACTTGCTTATGATGGAGAGGTATCTTCTACTTCTAAGTTCACAAGTGCTCCTGTTAAGATCAATGTAACAGTAGCTTCTGGCGTTGGCATAGAGAATAAGGGAT
This sequence comes from uncultured Spirochaetales bacterium, assembly GCA_949283235.1. Lineage (GTDB taxonomy): Bacteria > Spirochaetota > Spirochaetia > Sphaerochaetales > Sphaerochaetaceae > Ornithospirochaeta. The sequence continues at coordinate 4,628 of CASDRY010000048.1, forward strand.
ACAGTGGTGTTGTATCTATCAATCCTGTTGCTGATAAGCTTACAGCATTCACTGTAACAAATCCTGCAACTCTCGAAGTTGGAAAGGAAATCAAGGCTTCTGAATTCACAGTCGCATCTCAGACTTGGGCAAGTGGTGAGACTGCTGCACCAGAGGGTGTAACAATTGATAGTTCACTTCTCCGCATCAATGGAGCAACAACTATAACAATTCCTGCATATGCTGCTGGAAAAGCATATCCTGTAGTACTTACTCTTGCTGGGTATGACGTATCTGTAGAGACAACTCTGACAGCTAACTGATTCTTATCCTAGCCGCTAAAGGCTAGGGTAATGATACAAAGTGAGGACGATATGGAAGAAAAAACCACGTCCCTCCGCAGTAACAGAGTTCCCAATGCAAAACGTCAGGAATGTCTGAAGCTCTTTGAGCAGGGATACGGATATAAAAAGACTGCTCAGCTCGCCGGACTGAATCTTTATACAGTCCGCGAGTATAAGCGGAAATATGCCTCGGGAGATTTGTCCTGGGCAAAAAGAGGATCATTCTGATTCTCCTCAGAAATAGATGAAGAGAGAATTCATCTCTTCCTAATATTTTCTACTGGCTCACTTCCAAACAAAGAGGTGAGCCTTTAACATTATATGTAATATAATGCAGGAATAATCCAACCTAATAGTTCTGGTTATTCCTCATTATCAGGATTATCATCCGTTGGTTCTTCAGAGGATTCCTCTTCGGATTTAGCTCTAGGGTAGAGGGAATAATCAGCATCCCCAGGATACATCTCATAGTATCTCCTGAATGCTTCACTGAGTCTTATTCCAGTAGCTTCAGCATACTCCTCAAGCTTGAGCATGGTTATGGTCTTCGCCTTGCTCCTGAAATCAGCACCGACTCCTGCTGTCTCCCTCTCCAGTGCCTTAGCCATATCAGAGCGGCATGTATCGGATCCTGTATTCTCATTCATCATCTTCTGCATTACCCTCAGCATCTTCCATCTGGAATGGACAACAGGTAAGAACTCTGAAGATGGCTCTATTCCGTATAACC
>CASDRY010000049.1 GCA_949283235.1 uncultured Spirochaetales bacterium
AGGTTCGATCCCTTTGCGGCTCAGACCACCGCGAGAGTGGTGGAATTGGTAGACACGCTAGTCTTAGGAACTAGTACCTCGGTGTGCGGGTTCGAGTCCCGCCTCTCGCACGGAACCTAAGCCTACGGGTGTACGGTAAATGCGGAAATAGCTCAGTGGTAGAGCTCCACCTTGCCAAGGTGGATGTCGCGGGTTCAAGTCCCGTTTTCCGCTCTAGGGTAAGTCATTACATGGCTTACCTATTTTTTTCCCAAAAAATTCTACAGACCTCCCTTGATATTGAAACCTGTTTCTGACAGTGGTTCCAATAGGAGGCCTGTATTATGAAGGTCAAAAACGATTGTTATTTATCCCCATATTTCTCTATTACATCTCCCCTTTTGACTTTTTTAGTGCTTGTCATAGGAAGAGCTTCATAAACAACATCAACCCTTGTGATCCTTTTATGTGATAAAGTCCCTCTATTCACTGTATCCACAATCTCATTGATTCGCTTCTCAACAGCTGTCTTATCTCCACCGCAGCTATCTATAAGTTCCTTTGAAGGTACTAAGATAGCTCTTATCTCTTCCCTTCTGAGAGCCTTGTCCGCGATATACCCAAAAACACAAATCTGCTCAATCTCACCATAAAGCTGGAAAGGATCCTCAACCTCTTCAGGGAAAACATTTTTTCCACCTTCTGTGACAATGACATTCTTCTTTCTGCCTGTTAGATAAAGATAGCCATCCTCATCCTGATGTCCAACATCCCCTGTATTAAGCCAGCCATCATCTGTAAGAACCTCCTTAGTTGCTTCTGGGTTCTTGTAGTACCCCTGCATCACCATTGGCCCCTTTATGTAGATAAGACCATTGCCATCACTATCTGGATCAACTATCTTAACTTCCTCTTCAGGGAACTTCCTGCCAACCGACTCAACGCGGAAAGCAGCTATAGGATTAAGATGAGTTATAGGAGAAGCTTCTGTAAGACCATAACCCTGGACAAAATCAACACCAAGCTCATTGAACATCCTGAACGTGGAAGCAGGAAGAGGACCACCCCCGGAAATGCAGATCCTTATATTCTCAAACGAAAGCTTCTTCAATAGGAACCCAAACAGCTTCTTTCCTATATTCTTCCCTGTAACTGCCTTGACTGCCCCAGAGAATTTCATCATCGCTCTGATAATCCCATAGACAACAGCGCCCTTCTTTCTCACCCCATTCATCAAAGCCGCTATCATCTTGTTATATAGCATCGGAACAGCCATGAAGACAGTCACCCCGCCCTCTTTCAGCTCTCTGAAAATGTGGGACATCGCGAGTTTCTTACCAAATACGACAGCTCCACCGAAGCTTATTGAAATATATACAACAGCCATCATCGTATATGCATGATGAAGAGGAAGGATTGCATAGATTACATCAGTTGGCCTGAATTCGATGGTTGACTGCGTCAGGAAGCAATCCGATACAAGATTCTCATTGGTGAGCATCACTCCCTTGGGAATTCCTGTCGTTCCCGATGTGAACAGGATTGCGGCTATATCCTCAGAAGAAATTGAAGGAAAAGCCACTGTTGGACCATCCATCTTCAGAAGATCCTCTGAGAGACTATATTTTTTTATACCGCTCTTTATGCCATTAAGCTTATCCCTATCTGCAAAGATTCCCTTAACATCTCCAAAAGAGATGAATTTCTCCATCTCTGAATCCTTAAAAGAAACATCGAGAGGTACAACAACACCCCCCATCTTTATTATCGAGAAGTATGCAAGAGCCCACTCTGCTGAGTTACGTCCAGATACCGCAATCTTATCGCCTTTTCTGAAACCATCTGCAATAAGAGCACGGGCAACTCTTTCAATTACAGCTTCAGCTTCTTTATATGTGAACCTGACCTCTGGATCGAATGCGTGGAAACAGAGGTTATCAGGATATCTAAGTGCTGTGATATGAAACATCTCGGGTACGGTCGGCCACTTGCCCTCAAATTCCCTACCCCTGAATTCATCAAGAAACGCCCAGGCATTTCTGTACCCTACATTTTTCATACTATCCCTCCTTATGATAGAGGTACTTTAGCACGTGCAGTGAATCAAAAAAAGATATACCGAGAATTTAGTGCAAATACTATGTTGTTGAAAATCCCCGACTTCGTCATAATCCATGAATATGGGACTAGAAGAATTCAGAGAACTGGGACTCGGTGAAGAGTCTCTCAAAGCGCTAGAAGAGAAAGGTTTTGAAGAGCCTACGGAGATACAGAGACGTGCAATACCACTCCTTTTGAAAAAAGGAACAGAGATAGTAGGCCAGGCACAAACAGGAACAGGAAAGACAGCGGCGTTTGCCCTTCCTATACTAGAAACAGTCAATCAGAATGAAGAGAAGGTACAGGCTTTGATACTCGTACCTACAAGAGAACTCGCAAGCCAGGTAAGTGAGGAGATAAACTCACTCAGGGGCAAGAGACGCATAGATATCGCAGCCATATATGGTGGAGCGAGCATGACACAGCAGCTTAAGAAGCTCAAGAGAGGTGTCGAGATAGTAGTCGGAACGCCTGGAAGAATCCTTGACCACATCAGAAGGGGCTCTTTGGATCTCTCATCGCTTGAATTCCTGGTACTGGATGAAGCTGATGAAATGCTTGATATGGGCTTCATTGATGATATCGAGGCTGTGCTCCGTGCTGTTCCAGAAGAGAAGAGAATGCTTCTTTTCTCCGCGACTATGCCACCTGCTATCATGAAGCTTGCTGAAGGATTCATGAAGAATCCTGAGATAATCAGAACACAGAAGAAAGACACCGCAGCGCTATCAACAGATCAGATCTACTATGAAGTAAGGGAAGCGGACAAGTTAGAGGCCCTTACCAGAATCATAGACAGAGAAGCAGATTTCTACGGCGTCGTGTTCTGCCGTACAAAACTCCAGTGTGATGAGATCGGACAGAAACTTCATGACAGAGGCTATGATGCGGCAGCTCTTCATGGAGATCTATCCCAGAGGGAAAGAGAGCAGATTCTCAGGAAGATGAAAGAACACCAGATATCAATCCTCGTCGCAACAGATGTTGCTGCCCGCGGTCTAGATATCCAGGACCTGACACATGTAATCAACTACACTCTTCCTCAGGATCCTGAGATTTACATCCACAGAGTGGGAAGAACAGGAAGAGCTGGAAAGAACGGAACAGCTATCACATTCATAACACCTTCTGAGTCAAGGAAATTCTCCTACATAAGGAAAGCTTCCCGCTCTGATATAAGAAGAGAGGAGATTCCAGGTGCGGAGGAAGTCATAGAGAGGAAGAAGGAGAGAATCAAGGGAGAGATTCTTGATGCACTCTCCATAGAACCAAAATCTGAATACATGGAGATTGCTGAAAGCGTACTTGCAGGGCGTGATGCCACAGAAGCTTTCGCAGCTATACTCTCTTCCATCTACAAGAACGAACTTGATGCTTCACGCTATCACACGATAGCAGCTGTTTCTCCAAAAGCCTCCAGAGAGAAATCCAGGAGGGAAAAGAGAGAGGCAGGACGCAACAAGGAGCGATATGACCGCGTGAAAGCACCATCTATGGATGAAGGTGGCACAACAAGGCTTTTCATCGGAAGAGGAAGGAAAGATGGCCTCACAAAGGGCATGCTCATCAACATAATAATCGATCAGACAGGTGTAAGGGATGAAGATATAAGAGATGTTGAGATAAACGACACATCATCATTCATCTCCGCACCATTCTCAGTTGCTGAGACAATCCTCAAAGCCTACTCCAACAGGACGATGAAGGGAAAACCGATCATCATGAGAGCAAAGCCTGAGGGAGGAGCCAGGGACAACAGGAAGAAAGCTTCAGGAAGAAAAGAAGCTTTCAGAGGCAAAGGAAAACGCAGAAGGAAATGGGAGGATGATTTCCAGCCCTATGGACGCGATACCCGCGACGGGGAAGATGGGAAATACTCATTCCCCGACAGGAAGAAAAAGCGCAGAAAATGATCAGATATGAATATGATCGTCGTAGCGTGATGAAAGGAGACGGTGCATGAAGCCGTCTTCTTTTTTCAGCATCTTTGATCCTCTCGTGATCTTGCAGAGTGAAAGCTTTCTCTCCTCCGCAATCTCTCGCTGTGGCTTTCCCTTATAAAGATCAGTCATCAAAAGCCAGCGATTGATCATATCCTTCACTTCAGAAGAAGTGAAAAGATCATCGAAAAGCGCCTTCATTTCGCTTTCATCATCTATTGAACAGAAAACCGAGATTATATCTTCAAAGGCCTCTTTAGCCTCTTTCTCTCTATCAGGAGCCATAGTTGTCTTTGTTGCACTCATACTATAGAACAGTACATTCCAAATTGGCTCAGGTCAAGCTAGAATGCAGGAGAGAACAGGCGGAGGAAATAGCGGATGAGTCTTCTTATCGGGCCATGCACCTTCACCATATCAACAGTGATAAGCTCTGAAAGCTCGAATGTCTTGCTGAAATCCTCTTTCACAGCATTCACTATCGAGGAATGCACGAATAACACTGACAGCTCATAATGAAGATAGAATGACCTGTAATCTATATTAGTCGTTCCGACAACCGCAGCTTCATCATCAGCGATGAATGTCTTTGAATGTATGAAACCAGGCATATACTCATAAATCTTAACCCCTGCTTCTATCAGAGGAATGCAGTTCGACCTGGAAACCTCGAAGACTGTCTTCTTATCAGGGAAATGCGGTGTGATTATCCTTACATCCACCCCAGAAGCTGCCGCGATCATCAGCGCTCCCATCATCTGATCATCTGGAACAAGGTAAGGTGTGGTTATCCAGACATAGCGCTTAGCATTGGCAATCATCTGGATATATACATCCTCAGCTGTACATGAATCATCAAATGGATTATCTCCAAAAGGCTGAACAAAGCCATCGTCAGGGAAACTCATAGTAGGAAGATACGCTGAAAGGTTGTCCTCACCGCCCCATACACCTGTCCACATCTCAAGGAACATGAACGTGAAATTCCAGACAGCATCTCCTTTGAATTTGACAGCATTATCCTTCCAGTATCCGAATCTTATCTCATCATTGGCATACTCATCCGCGAGATTAAGCCCCCCTGTATAGCAGACATTGCCATCTATATCGAAGATCTTTCTGTGATCACGGAAATTAAGACGAGGATTTATATGAAGCTTCACCCTATTGAACGCCACAGCTTTTATGCCATAGCTTCGGAGCTTTATATCATATCTGTTAGGAATGGCGTTTATAGACCCCATATCATCATATATGATCCTGACATCAACACCTTCCCTTACCTTCTCGATAAGCTCATCAAGTATCCTCGACCACCATTTGCCTTCTCCTATGATGAAATACTCGATAAAGATAAAGGAATGAGCATTCTTTATCTCTTTCAGGAGATCCAGGAAGAATTCTTCGTTGTAATAGAAATAAGTGCACTCAGTACCTTTCCAGGCAGGAAGCCCTGTCTTGTTTGATATATACCTCGAGATGTGGCTATAAGCAGGTACTTCCTCATAAAGCGAGGCATCGGCTGTTTCCGGAAAGGATGATGCGTCAGGCAGAGATTTCAGGAATCTCTTCATCTTCTTACGAGAGAAATAACCAAGCTTCTTATTAGCCATCAGAAGGTAGAGAACACCTCCGAAAACAGGAAGGATTCCTATCAGGAACATCCATACCATTTTATAAGCAGGCTTCTCAGGCCGTGTGAATACGACGAAAAGCATTATTATCGAAAGCGCAGTGAAAGCAAGGTAAAAACCTTTCTCATAGCTCGCCCATAGCACGATATACAACAGCAGCAGGAATTGGATTACCATGAAGACAGCAAACCAGAAAAGGCGCTGCGTCATCAGCCTGAGAAGCTTACGTAGCATTCCTATCCCCCTTTGAGAACTCACAGCCGCACCATGTCTGACGATAAAGCCCAAGTTCCTTAGATAGGATTATGGAGCGATTGAAGCCATCCTTCTTCTTGAAATCAAACTCCTTGAATCCTTTGAAAGAATCCCCTTCTGCAAAAATCTTCTTGCTGTTCTTAAAGCGGGAGACAGTAAGAGTTGTCGTAAACTCATCAAGTCCAAGCTCTTCAGCCTTCCTTGCAGCTCTTTCAAGATTGAAATGGAAGCAGAGCGAGCAGCGCTCACCATGTTCTCTGTCCAATTCATGCCCTTTGACAGCTTCAAGCCATTGGGTATGGTCCCATTCATCAAGAATTACCTGAAGCTTGTAGTGCTCTGCGACTATAAGAAGATTCTCATAGCGTTTCACAAATTCCTCATATGGGAAGATATTGCTATCAGAGAAGAACAGAACCGGCTCATAACCTTCCTGAATGAGTCGTTCAATAGAGCTGGTGGAGCATGGACCACAGCAGACATGTAGTAGTATCCTCTTTTCCATAAGCAAATGGGATGCTAGCATAACAGAAAAGCTATCGCAATAAGAGAAGGGTTTATGAAGAAATATAGATTTGTTCCAGGTGTGGCACTGCTTGTAATCTCATTCATCACGATGATGAATGAGAATTTTCCTGTAATCATATCAATGGCACTGCTCATAGCAGCCTCTGCTCTATTCATATATGGAAGCAGAGGAACTGTTTATTTCACTAAAGCTGTGAAGGCAATAAACAGCGGTGATCCGATAAAGAAGCAGAAAGGTGTCGAGCTGATGAAGAAGGCGCTCAATGCTGGTCTTTCCAATGAGAATGCAGTGGTTGCCGCTTCCGTGATGCTCCAGAATGATGATGTAGATGAAGCAAGAGAAGCGCTTGAAGAGCTTGCAAAGGCACAGGACAAGAAGGTATCAGGTTCTGCCATGTCCTCACTTTCGATGTATTACTGGCTCGTCGGAGATAATGATACAGCAATAGAACTCTGCGAAAAAGCAATGAAGCTTGGTTTTGTTTCCCGCAATCTCTGTATCAATCTCCTGACCTACTACCTTGCGGCAGGGAAAACAAGAGAGTTCGGGGAACTGCTGCAGCAGATGGGAACAAGCGGAGCAGCTTCTCCTGCGGTAGTGGACTTCCTTGCTCTCAATGAGATGTTCCATGGAAAGTGGAAACAGGCGGGAGCCTATCTTGAAGCACTTTGTGTTGAAGCAACTCCAGGATTCCCAGATGCCTATATACATTTCGCACAGGTCTATATGCATTATGGAGAGATTGCAAAGGCAATAGGCATGCTAAAAGAAGCACTCGATGCGGATTTTGCAAGATACTCTGTCTACACCAAAGATTATGTGAATGAAATGATAAGAATCCTTTCAGATGGACATGAATGCGTACCTTTCATCGAAGCTGCCAATCGTGACAACAAGGCGATTCTGAAAATTGCAAATGGAAAATTCCCGAAGTACGAGAGAAGCGAAGAGGAGTTCACCCTCCCTGTCATTCCTGGCTATCCAGCTCTACCAGATTTCAAACTAGTAGTCTCCACAGCAGATACAGATGATGACAGAGACGCTAACATAGAGCTTTCAGAAGCTGATGAGAAGTGGCTGGAGAAACACCAGGACTAATACTTCAGAGCAAGGAGGAATGTGGATACGAAGCCATTTGCTATGGAGTCGTATCCAAGCCTCATTCTGAAAGGAAGCTTCATCAGCCCAATGATGGAGAAAGCTGTCTGTGCTTCCAGACCAGTTGAGACTCCAACTGATGTGTCGTAAAGCAGGACATCACAGTATGCCGCTATCTCAAGATTCTCAAAGATAAGGAACTCTCCGAATGTTGGAGAGGATGGGAATGCATAACCAGCACTGAAGCTGAATATTGTGTTATGGTAATCAGAAAGTCTTGTATAGTTCTCATTCTTACCGAGAATAGTACTTGCATATCCATCTGACAGGAACAGAGGGACATTTCCCTTTCCATCTACAGCAACCCTGGAGAAAACTCCAGCATCGAGAAACCAGGAACAAGAAGGAGGAATCCTGAAGCGTGTAGAAACTCCAGCCTCCAGGAAATGATGAGGATTCTCAAAAAGAATGTTATCTGATGTGAAAAGATAACCCAGCGTTCCATAAAGATGGAACCATCCAAGAACTATATCTCCATCTAAAGCTCCAGAGATCGCGAGCGCACTATTCGACTGGAATCCTGTCGTGTACTCAAAAGCTTCCCTGAAACTAAGGGAATACTCATCACGGGAGTGTAGAATTACCCAGTCAAAACCTTCACGAGCATAGATGTGCGGAATATACCAAGGATCATGACAAAGCGTCATAGAAGCATCGAACGTGAAGCGAAGCATGTCCACCGGATAGTAGTTCAGGAATCCACTGACAAGAGGATAAGCACCAGCAACGGCATGGGTAGTGAAATCAAAAGCACCGCCTGCAAGTACTCCGACCTCTACCCCGCTTGTCCTATACTCGTAGATGAATCCCAGATCCGCTGAATCAGAAAGATAATGCCTGCTATCCTTATCAGCCGATTCAAATGTGAAAGACAGGGAAGCTGCAGGAGATGCTGCATCTACTCTGTCAAAGTATTCAAGATTCCGCCTTGCATCAGCGATAGCTATCCCCATATCCTTTCTTACTGCATTGAGGCTATCAGAGATACCGCTTCTGTAGATATCCCTAAGCTCCTCCCCTGCTTTCGCCGCGCTTTCATAGCCTATTTTCGCCATCAGCTCAGCTTTGTCAAAATCCATGAATGAGAAGTCCTCAACCTCGCAGCGGATCCAAATGAAATCATCGAAAGCTTTCATGGACTCAGCGGCTTTCTGATTCTTCCCGATATCAAAAGAGGTATTGAGAACAGTAACCACATTTCTAAGATTCACATCGGATGCATTGTAGAAAGCAGTGGATACTATGACTGTATCTGTATACTCATAGGCAGCTTCAAGTGGCAGGAGCGTTATTACACCTCCATCGATAAGAAGATGACCATTGTATTCACGTGGGGGAAAATAAACAGGGAGTGCGAAAGAGGCTAACATGACATCTGTGAAATCTCCTTCAGTGATTCTAATCTCACGTTTAGTGACAAGATCATCACAGACAACCATTACAGGGATTTCAAGATCTTCAAGCCTTGTATCCTCCCCTACAACTGATTCCATAAGAGTCTCAAAGCCAGATGGGATGACAAGACCACCCTCAAGAGGGAGTGTGAAGCTGAATAATGTCGATAAATCCGCAGATAGAAGCAGTTCAATGATCTGGGAAGGAGTAAGTCCCGCGGCATAAAGAAGAGCTATAATCGATCCCATCGAATTTGAGATTATGAAATCTGGGACTATATCATTCTCTTCCAGATACTGCAGCACTCCAATATGAGCAAGAGCTCTGGCAGAACCTCCTGTGAGAACCAGTCCGACAGGATCCCTTTCTCCTTTTGTCCTCTCCAGTATTCTTTCCCTGAAAGATTCGTCCCCATAAACTACAGGGATATCAGAATCCAGAAGGCTGGATTCAAAAGAAGATGCTCCAGAAGGAAAGACAACGAAGCAAACAAGCAATATAGCGGCCAAGACTCTTTTCAGCATGGCTATACAATACCCTAAGAACTTTCTTGACTCAATATTCCCTTGCCAATCATCGCGTTGTTCTGGTATCATCGTCTGAGCGCTGGTATGGTGAAATTGGTAGACACAGCAGACTCAAAATCTGCCGGGCTTGCCCTTGCCAGTTCGAGTCTGGCTACCAGCAAGGAGAAACAAGATGCAATTCCTTATAATATAAGGAGTTGCATTTTTATTAAAGCTCGTTTTGTCTCCTATATGGTATCTTGAACTCTATTTTATGAACTAGGGATTCTGTATACAAATTGATTTAATGTATAGAATTGACAAATTTACGAACTTTCTTTCAATAGTTATTATCACTATGATATATCAA
>CASDRY010000050.1 GCA_949283235.1 uncultured Spirochaetales bacterium
CTCTGATGAGTCATTCTGGGAGGAGGAGAGGTTATACCAGTCAGATTTCCTTGCTTCCGTGACAGATAATGATGAGCTGAATATCATTGCGGCAAGCTATGCGAAAAGATTGGGGACAAAGCGTTCTGTAGCTCTTATAAAGACAAACAACAGCTATATACCTCTTGCGGAGGCTATGGATATAGATGGGGTTATCTCAACAACGAATACCACAGTCGATGCTATTGTACGCTTTCTCAGAAGCGATAGGATACAGAGTCTTCATACTCTCTTTGATGGGGAACTTGAGGTTTATGAATACCAGGTAAATCCTGGTTTCAGATACATAGGAAAGAAGCTGAGGGATGTACCATTCGGAGGGAAAATCACAATTGCAGGGGTAAGAAAGAAGAATGGGGACGACAATTTCATTCCAGATGGAAACTACATCATAGAGGAGTGGGATACACTCCTTATTGCCGCCGTCCATTCTAATTACGCCTATGTTGAGAAACTCATGACGGAAAGATAATCAGAGACTATCTCCGAAATCCTTCCTGAATGCTTTCCTCAGTTCTTCTGGCCATGGCGAGACTGGCTCAAGACGACCAAAGAAGAATCTAAGCGATGATGGTTCCTCGACAAAGCGAAGCCCTCCTATGAGATTTCTGTTCTCGTATAGCCATGTGATGCGGTCAACTGCATACATGACCTGAGAGAGGGTGAAGACACGTCTGGGAAGCGCAAGGCGCAGAAGTTCGACAGCTGCTAGATGCTCCGAGCCATCTGTTTCTCTCTGCTCCGATATAGTGCCTCTTTCCATTCCTCTTATACCACCAGCAATATAGACGGCTGCGGCAAGGGATCCTGCGGGATATTCCTCCTGCTTCACATGCGGAATGAATCGAGAGGCATCTAGGTGGCACCCAAGTCCTCCAGGAGGAGTTACAACTGGAACATTTCTCTTAATGAGTTCTTCTGTCATGTATTTGATGAAAAGAGGGCCTTGTGAGATCACATCCATGTCCATAGTCTCTTCAAGTCCTACAGTCATTGCTTCCATCTCCCTGACGCTCATTCCGCCATATGTAAGAAATCCCTCGAACATCGGGACAAGCTCTCTCATCTTCAGATAGAGTTTCTTGTCATGTATTGCAATTCCTCCACCTCTTGCAAAACCAAGTTTTCTTCCAGAGAAGTAGATGATGTCCATCTTATTTGAGATTCTCTTTGTTATTTCCCTTAGCGACAGGTTCTTCGCGCTTTCCTCTCTGGTCTTGATGAAGTATAGATTGTCCTGCAGGAGGCTTGCGTCCATTACAGTCAGCACTCCATACTTGTGCGCGATATCAGCGCTCTTCTCAATATTCTCCAGCGACAGTGGCTGTCCTCCTATAAGATTCGTTCCAGCTTCTATTCTTATAAAAGGAATCCTTTCATGTTCCCTTGCAAGGAGATCCTCAAGCCTTTCCAGATCGAAGTTGCCTTTGAATGGACAATCACTTTCAATTTTCACTCCTTCATCTGCAACCAGCTCCTCTACAATACCCCCAAGTCTTGTGATATGAGCCTTTGTTGTTGTGAAATGGTAGTTCACTGGAATTATCGTGCCAGGTTTCACGAACGTTACCGCAAGAATGTTCTCGGCAGCTCTTCCCTGGTGAGCTGGCAGGAAGTAATCAGTTCCGAATATCTCCTTGAGCTTATCTGTAAGGCGTGTGAATGTGGCGCTTCCTGCATAGCTGTCATCCGCAACCATCATCGCTGCAAGCTGCTTGTCGCTCATAGCGTTCACACCGCTATCTGTGAGCATATCAAGGAAGATATCCTTGTTATAGAGCAGAAAAGTATTATACCCAGCTTCAGCTATAGCTTCTGTTCTTCTTTCTACAGGTACGAGATCGAGCTTCTGCACGATTCGGACCTTATGCAATTCCAATGGGATGTCTTCCCCTGAATGAAAACGGATTTCAGACATCTGTTCCTCCTTTCAATCAATTATCAGATTAAAGGAAGAGTATGGCAAATATAATATTCATAAAATTGAATAATTTTTCAGATTTTATGCAGTAATCTTTTCTGGAGATACGATTACCGATGATATGAGCCTGTACATTGAATCATATTAAATGAAGCAAATGGATGCGTGGGGCAATGATTTTTGATTAAGAAAACCTGTTTCGAATAACTGTTCAGCAGGGATATCAGGAAATCTTCACTTTATATGCATCGGAAGGATTGAGGCCAACAGATCTGAAAGACATATCTATGACGAGTCTGGATATTCTATCAACACTCATTCTGAAATCTTCTGCTATCCACTGTCTGACAAGTCCTACAACTCCGTTTATGACGTATATAAAGGACATCTCCTTCTCTTCCTGGCTCTGCAATGTCGCGAACTCGTCGTATTTATCAATGACAGCTGTTATGATCTGCTCTCCAAAAGATCTGTCGATTGAAGAGGAGAGAAGAATGCGGAATGTGTCGCCGTTCTCATTTATATACTCCATGAACTTGACTATTGATTCAAAGAAAGGTTTATGGTTGTTTGGACTGTAATCAGGGAGCCTTGAGATTATATCCTTCTCAATCTCCTCTATGAGATCCCTTGGGCATGTGTAGTAAGCATAGAATGTACTTCTATTCACAGATGCTTTCTGACAGATTGATTTAATGGTAATGTCCTCGAAAGCTGTTTTCTGGAGAAGCTCTATCAAAGCCTCCTTCAGATATCCTTTTGTTCTCTTTACCCTTGGGTTCTCGGTTTTCACAGAAAAATGCTAGCTTATGGTGAAAAAACCGTCAATTAAACGTTCTGAGAGATATATGTGTTTTGCGTGAATATTGCAAGGACGCTTCCATTTCCATATTTTCATGGTAGAATACAGATGATGTATAAGCCCCTGATAAGGAGGGGTGTCTCTACCGGCTGCCGTAAAAAGCCCAGCTACATCGGAGGGTTTCTATATGGCGGCATTTGCAATTCATGGTGATATCATCTGGACAGAAAGACCTGAATCCTTCAGTTACATCGAGAATGGATACCTAGTTGTTAAAGATGGGAAGATTCTCTCTGTAAGCAGGGAAAAGCCTCAGTGTGAGATAATCGATACAGGTTCATCTCTTGTTATCCCAGGGCTTACAGATCTCCATCTCCATGCCCCTCAGTATGCTTTCGCAGGGCTTTATATGGATGAGGAGCTCCTTGATTGGCTAAATCATCATACATTTCCTGAGGAGGGAAAATATGCGGACACATCGTATGCGGAGAAAGCTTATTCAGCATTCGCATCTGATTTAAGGAAAACCGCCACGACCAGGGTCTCGGTGTTTGGAACTATCCATACAGACTCAACTCTTCTCCTGATGAGAAAGCTTGAGGAAGCAGGGCTCTCTGGATTCGTTGGGAAAGTGAATATGGATAGGAATTCCCCTGATTACCTTACAGAGACGTTGGATGAGTCAATTTCGGAAACAGAGAGGTTTATCTCTGAATCTTCTGGCTTTGAGTACATCAAGCCGATAATAACACCACGCTTTATTCCATCCTGCAGTGATGAGCTGATGAAGGCTCTTTCTCGTCTTTCAAAGGAGTACAACCTTCCTATTCAGAGCCATCTTGATGAGAATCTTTCAGAAATCGATTGGGTAAGGGAGTTATGTCCTTGGTCTGATAGCTATGGAGATGCTTATTATCGTTATTCGATGCTAGGGCCTCGCAGTATCATGGCTCATTGCGTATGGCTCAATGATGATGAGATAAAGCTGATGAGGAATACTGGGGCATATATAGCACATTCTCCTTCCTCCAATGCAAATCTTTCTTCAGGAATCGCTCCTGTGAGAAAATATCTTGAGGCTGGAATAAACATAGGGCTTGCTACCGATGTTGCAGGAGGCTCATCCCTTTCGATGTTCAGGATGATTCAGGATGCCATAGCATGCAGCAAGCTGCGCTGGCGTTTTGATGATACAAGCGGTAAGGCGCTTAAATTCTCTGAAGCTTTCTATCTTGCCTCAAAGGGTGGTGGTTCGTTCTTCGGAAAGACAGGATCATTCGAAAGCGGATACGATGCGGATATAGTTGTTATTGATGATTCGAAGGATAGTACAGTCCTTTATGATTCTCTCTCGATTCCAGAGCGTCTTGAGTTCTATACTTACCGCCATCCTGATGAGAACATAATACAGAAGTATGTACAGGGGAGACGAGTTCTTTAGAGCTTGATATAATATAGCTATGGAAAACACACAGGAAAACCGCATCGCGGTAATTGGGATAATCGTTGAGGACAAGGAGATGGCGGAGAGCGTTAATAGCCTTCTTCATCAGTATAGTGAGTATGTAATCGGAAGGATGGGCCTTCCTTATCGTGAACGCAACATGAGCATCATCAGCGTTGTTGTGGATGCCCCTGCTGATATCATCTCAGCTCTTTCAGGAAAGCTCGGTCGTCTTCCAGGCGTATCTAGCCAGGCGCTATACACAAAAGCGTGAACGAGCTTATCTCCAAGCTTCTTGAGAATGAGGACATCTCCCTTTCTGAGTGGGAGATGCTTATTTCTGATGAATCATCGGATGAACTTCTCTTCTCTCTTTCGAGGGAGAAGAGAGAGGCTGTTTATGGCCGTTCTGTCTTTCTCCGAGGGCTTGTTGAGTTCACTTCATTCTGCAGTAATGACTGTCGTTACTGCGGCCTGAGACGATCAAACAGGAATGCTGAGCGTTATAGGCTCAGAGAGGATGAGATATTACAGACAATAGAAAAAGGCCATGAGATAGGATTCCGTTCCTTTGTACTTCAGGGTGGAGAAGATCCTTATTTCACCACGGAAAGGATGTATAGGATTTTAAAGGATATAAAAAACACCTTTCCTGATTCTGCGCTTACTCTGAGCATTGGAGAGCTTTCGGAGGATTCATATCGCTCGCTGAAAGAAGCCGGTGCTGATAGATACCTTCTTCGTCATGAAACAGCTGATTCTGAGCATTACAGGGTATTACATCCAGAGCCCATGTCTCTTGAAAATAGGATGAACTGTCTATACACACTGAAAAAGCTTGGGTATCAGACGGGAGCTGGCATGATGGTAGGGTCTCCCGGTTCCTCATTCCGCACGCTTGCAGAGGATATGATCTTTATCTCTAAGCTTAAACCTGAGATGGTTGGAATAGGTCCGTTCATTCCGCATCATGACACACCATTCAGAGCTGAGAAGCGGGGTAGCGTATCCCTCACTCTTCGTCTTATCGCGCTTACAAGGCTTCTCAATCCTCATATTATGCTTCCCTCAACTACTGCTTTAGGAACAGCTGATGAGGAAGGTCAGCTTAAAGGGCTTGAAGCTGGTGCTAATGTAATTATGCCAAACCTTACCCCTTTATATGTAAGAAAGAAATATCTTCTGTATGATAATAAGAAGATTTCAGGGGATGAAGCTGCTGAAAACCTGGAAATTCTTAAATCAGAACTTGGAGAAGCTGGGTATATTCCATTACTAACTCGTGGTGATTATATATTATAATTATATTTAAAACATATATAAATTTAATTTAAAACAACTGATAAACTATTAATTATCTATTTCTTTTATAATATCCTATCAGGATAGAATACAGTTTTGTTTTATGGTATCATACAAGAAACCGAGCAGAGCTTATGCAATGTAAGGATTCTGAATTTTGCTGATGGGGAAGATAACTGACCCGAAGGAGTTACCATGTACGATAAGTATTCAATGATTGCTGATGAGTTCATCAGTGATGAGGAAATCAACGAAACGCTGAGCTATGCTGAGGCCAATAAGGATAACAGGGAGCTCATTTCAGCCATCATAGAAAAGGCAAAGGAAAGAAAGGGGCTTGATCACAGAGAGGCCTCTGTCCTTCTCTCTTGTGATATCCCGGAACTTAATGAGGAAATCTACAAGCTTGCTGGAGAAATAAAAAGAGATTTCTATGGTGATAGAATCGTTATGTTCGCACCTCTCTATCTCTCTAATTACTGCGTCAATGGCTGTGTGTATTGTCCTTATCATGCAAAGAACAAGCATATTGCAAGGAAAAAGCTCACTCAGGCTGAGATTGTCGCAGAGGTTACAGCACTTCAGGATATGGGGCATAAGAGACTTGCAATTGAAACAGGGGAAGATCCTCTGAACTGCCCGATTGAATATGTGCTTGAATCGATAAAGACAATCTACTCGATAAAACACAAAAATGGCGCAATAAGGCGCGTGAATGTGAATATTGCGGCAACAACTGTAGAGAATTACAGAAAGCTCAAGGAAGCAGGAATCGGAACTTACATCCTTTTTCAGGAAACCTATCATAAGGAGAGCTATCTCGCTTTGCACCCAACAGGACCAAAGCATGACTATAACTATCATACTGAGGCAATGGACAGAGCTATGGAAGGAGGAATTGATGATGTTGGATGCGGCGTTCTCTTTGGCCTTGAAAGATACAGATATGAATTTGCAGGACTGCTTATGCATGCAGAGCATCTTGAAGCTGTGCATGGGGTGGGACCTCACACTATTTCCGTACCTCGCATAAAGCATGCTGATGATATAGACCCGGATGCTTTTGATAATGGTATCGATGATGAGACATTTCTTAAGATAATC
>CASDRY010000051.1 GCA_949283235.1 uncultured Spirochaetales bacterium
AGCCTCTTCCTTGCTGACGCCTTCCTTGAGATTGCCGCCGTTCTCGCAGAGATCCTTTGCCTCCTTGAGACCAAGACCTGTAACTGCTCTGACTTCCTTGATACATGCAATCTTCTTTGCAGCATCAACGCTCTTGAGGACGACTGTGAACTCTGTCTGCTCTTCCTCTGCAGGAGCATCTGCAGCACCTGCTGCAGCAGGACCAGCGACAGCTGCAGCTGCAGCTACGACACCGAACTTCTCCTCCATCATCTTGATGAGGTCTGCAACGTCCATAACGCTCATCTGAGCGATGGATTCAAGAATTTCTTCCTTTGTAGCCATATTATCTTCTCCTTATTTTAAACCACGGTCTAGCAGGTTACTTGAAGACTAGGACCGTATCAGTTCTGAGTTTCTTCAGAAGCAGCCTCAGCAGGCGCGCCACCCTTTGACTCCACATAAGCGAGGAGTGTAGCAGCAAGCTTCTGTACAGGTGCCTTCATCGTACCCATAAGGGAAGCGATGAGCTCGAGCTTTGTAGGAAGCTTCGAGAGTGCTTCAACTTCGTCAGCTGACATGAACTTTCCATCAAGAAGAGCTCCCTTGACCTGAATGCTCACACCATCCTTATTCGCATTGAAAAGAACCTTAGCGACTGTGTTAGCTGTATCACCCTTTACGAGCGCAACAGCTGTTGGTCCCTTCATCGTATCCTCAGCACCTGTCTTCTCCAGATCCTTGAGGGCGATCTTTGCATAGCGGTTCTTTACTACGCGGTAAGCAGCCTCATCCTTCTTCAGAGCCTTTCTGATGGATGTAATCTGCTCAACTGTCATTCCTCTGTAATCAGTGAAAATGAATCCGTTGTATTCCTTGAATTCATCCTTGAGGGCTGCGACAGCATCTTCCTTTGCCGGGGTTACACGTGTCTGATAATTCTCCATGTCATCCCTCCATTACACTGCCGCCGAAGCGTCAGCAATATCCTTATAGTTCACACGAACACCAGGTCCCATTGTTGAGGAAAGTGCTACAGATACAACGAAGTCTCCCTTTGCATCCGATGGCTTCTTTCTCATGATCTCTGCAATTGTTACCTTTGCGTTCTCTGCGATCTTTGCACTGTCCATGTCAACCTTGCCTACAGCCATGTGAACAACACCTGTCTTGTCTGAGCGGAACTCAACACGACCTCTTCCGAGCTCCTCAAGAGCTTCCTTGATGTCGTTTGTAACAGTGTGTGTCTTAGGGTTTGGCATAAGTCCTCTTCTTCCGAGGATAGGTCCAAGCCTACCTACATCCTTCATCATATCAGGTGTAGCAACAGCGATGTCGAAATCCATCCAGCCACCCTTAATCTTATCGATGAGGTCGGAGTCACCTACATAAGCAGCTCCTGCAGCTCTAGCCTCTTCAGCCTTGTCACCCTTAGCGAATACGAGGATTCTCTTCTGTGCCATGAACTGATTCGGAAGAACAACAGTATCTCTTACCGACTGGCTCTTCTTAAGTGCGAGAGCAACGGAAAGCTCTACTGTCTCATTGAACTTTGCAAATGCGACACTCTTTACGAGATCAGCAGCCTCAAGGAGTGTATATTCCTTTGATCTGTCAATCTTCTTGACCGCTTCCTGATATTTCTTTCCTCTCTTCATCTTACTTCTCCACCTCTACACCCATTGAACGGGCTGTGCCTGCGATGATTCTCTTTGCACTCTCAAGGTCGTTTGCATTGAGATCCTCAAGCTTTGTCTTGGCGATTTCTGTAAGCTGTGCATCTGTGAGAGTACCGACCTTAACCTTGTTTGGCTGACCGGATGCTGTCTGAAGACCAAGAGCCTTCTTGATGAGAACAGCTGCAGGAGGAGTCTTAAGGATAAAAGAGAAGCTCTTATCCTGATAAACTGTAATTATAACAGGGAGGATGAGTCCAGGTTCATATCCCTTTGTCTTGTCATTGAACTGCTGGACAAACTGAGGGGCACTTACTCCATGAGGACCAAGAGCCGGTCCGATTGGTGGTGCCGGTGTAGCCTTCTGAGCAGGGCACTGCAACTTAATTACGGCAGTAACCTTCTTCTTTGCCATTTTCTTTCTCCTTACGCTTTGGAGCAATGCTCCGCGCTGGTATTAACGCTCTTCAACGAAGAGCTCCCACCCCTTTCGGGGGAGATAATCATTTATAATGTCAAAAACCAAGCCCTGGATTAAACCAGAACCTTCTCGACCTGCGAGAAATCGACTTCGACTGGAGTGGATCTACCGAAAATCTGAACAGAGAGGCGAAGTCTACCCTTTGCCAGATCGATATCATCAATAGTTCCATTGAAAGAAGCGAATGGTCCGGAAATAACCTTGACCTCCTCCCCTTTCTCAAAATCCTGCTTTGGACGGAAAATCTTCTCTTCCGGCATCTCTCCTGTGCGGCGGAGAATATCCGTATGCTCACGCTGCGAAAGCGGCTTAGGAGGATTCTTTCCTGTTTTATCAGCAGTAAGGAAGCCTGTGACACCAGGAATTCTCGCAATCTTGGCTGTCACTGTACGCCATGTATTCTCCGGGAGATCAAGTTCTACAAGAATGTAGCCTGGGAGAATCTTCTTTGATTCAATCTTCTTCTCTCCCTTATCATTAACTACAGGAACCTGCTCCATCGGAACACTGACGCCTGTGCAATAAGCAGAGAACTCCGCATCAGATGAGCGGAGCTTATTTATGATTCTCTCAATCTTCTGCTCGTAGCCTGAATATGTATGTACGACGTACCATCCTCTGGCCATTTGATCTCCTAGAAAATAAGGTCAAGGCAGAGACCAAGAATGGTATCTACAAGACCGAGTACGACAGCAAAGACTATCGTGGAGACAATTACGACCCAGGTTGAATGAATAACGACAGCCCTTGACGGCCATGATACCTTCTTCAGCTCAAGCCAGCATTCCTTGAAATATCTTGCAATCTTCTTCATTCTAAATCCCTTTTCTCGGAGTGCCAGCAGGCCAGGTAGGATTCGAACCTACAACACCCGGTTTTGGAGACCAGTGCTCTAGCCGTTGGAGCTACTGACCTGCTCGCACCCCGAACAACAAGTCCAATTATTTAATCTTTGTTTCGCGGTGCAGAGTATGCTTATGCTCGAACGGGCAATACTTCATAAGCTCAAGCTTACCAGGTGTATTGCGGCGGTTCTTCTGAGTTGTGTAGTTCTTCTGCTTGCACTCTGTGCACTGAAGAGCAATCTTCTCAACCGGTCCTTTCTTCTTTGAACTAGCCATCTTTTATCTCCTCGGCAATGCCGTTTATAGTCGTAAACAGAACACACAAAGGGACACTTCCCCCTCCATGTTTTCAGCTACCGTCGGTTCATATTATTGAAAGTTCCTATCTAAGTCAAGCCATAAATATCTGTATTATGAGTCTAATACAGAATTATTACAGAATTATACAGCATTTTTACTTGTAAATGAGAAATTTTCGCCCCCATACGGCAAAATTCATATAATCTGTACAACAACTCTTGTTATTACATATATTTGTTGCATTCCAGATATGGGTGTTTTAGAATTTTCTTAAATTATTAGGAGGGAATATGTCTGGAATTGGATTGATTATCTCGTTCATTATCGCAATCGTCGTGATGATCGTCGCTATCAGCAAATTCAAGCTTCATCCGTTTATTGCTCTTATGGGAATTTCTCTCATTCTTGCAATTGTCGTAGGTATTCCGCTTGCTTCAATACCTAATATGATCGGAGCTGGGTTCTCTGGTACATTCAGCAGCATCGGCATCGTTATCATTCTTGGTGCCCTTATCGGAACAATCCTGGAGAAAACAGGAGGGGCTCTGAAGCTTGCTGAAATGGTTGTACGCCTCGTCGGAAAGAAGCGACCAGATCTCGCAGTAGAGCTCATGGGATGGGTTGTTTCAATTCCTGTATTCTGTGATTCAGGATTCGTTATTCTCGATCCTATCAGGAGTGCGCTTCAGAAGAGAACAGGATACTCTTCAGTTGCTCTTACAGTAGCACTTTCCGCAGGTCTCTATACATCTCATGTATTCATTCCACCAACACCAGGCCCGATCGCAGCAGCAAGTTCCCTTGGAGTTGGTGATCATCTCCTTCTCGTAATGGGAATCGGAGCTCTCGTTTCCATTCCTTGTCTCATCGCTGCAAACTTCTATGCAAACTATATCGGAAAGCGTGTAAAGACATCGGAAGACCAGAACGAAGTCAGCCAGGAAGAGTATGACAAGCTACTCAAGAGCTTCGGAAAGCTCCCAGGCGGATTCATGGCTCTGGCTCCTATCATCATCCCTATTATCTGTATGGCTCTTGGTTCAATCTCCTCAATGGCAGGATGGACAGGAGCAGCAGCTACATTCTTCACATTCATAGGAACTCCTATCATTGCTCTTGCAATCGGTACGATATTCGGAGTGATCCTCCTTGCACAGAGACATCAGATGAAGGATTTCTATTCAATCGTAGATGATACGCTGAAGACTGTAGGTCCTATCCTCTTCATCACAGCCGCAGGTGGTGTTCTCGGAAAGGTAATCTCCGAAGCTGGTTTCGTAGGTTATATGCAGGAACATGCAGCAGTGCTTGCAAAGGTCGGAATCTTCTTCCCATTCATCGTATCCGCGATTCTTAAAACCGCTCAGGGATCTTCTACAGTTGCCCTCACAACAACTGCGGGTATCATGGGCATGATTACAGATCCAGGTTCAATGATGTCACTTCTTGGACTTACAACACCAATGGCTGGAACTCTTACTGTTATGGCTATCGCAGCAGGTGCTATGACAGTATCCCACGCTAATGACTCCTACTTCTGGGTTGTAACAAAGTTCGGTCATATCGAGATGGAAGACGGCTATAAGACACAGTCGGCAATGACAGGAATCATGGGTGTTGTCGGCATGATCTTCGTATTCATCCTTTCACTCTTCCTCATCTGAAACAGGGAGAATCAAAGACTATGGCGAGGGGGCTCTCTCCTCGCCTATTTTTAAACAAAGAGGGAATCATGAAAAAAGCAGTACTGATACCGGATTCGTTTAAGGGCACGATGTCCAGCAGTGAGATTATAGACATCATGAAAGAAAGAATTCTTTTCTATCATCCTGAATGCAGCGTGGTAACGATTCCTGTTGCTGACGGAGGAGAAGGAAGCGTAGATGCTTTTCTGACAGCTCTCGGAGGAGAGAAGATAAGCGTTCGGACAAAGGGGCCATGGAATGAGGACATCGAAAGCTTCTATGGAATGCTTCCTGACAAAACAGCAGTAATAGAGATGGCAGCCTCTGCAGGACTTCCTCAGGTTGGGGACAGAAAAGATCCTTCGAAGACAACAACATATGGCGTCGGAGAACTTATACTTGCAGCTGCAAGAAATGGCGCTAAGAGACTTGTCATAGGACTCGGAGGAAGCGCCACGAATGACGCAGGATGCGGAGCGGCAGCTGCTTGCGGAGTATCTTTCTACGATAAGGAAGGAAAAAGCTTCGTCCCAGTTGGAGGAACTCTAGACAGGATAGAAAGAATAGACCTCTCAACGATGGATGAAAGCGTCAAAGCCCTTCCAATAACGGCCATGTGTGATATAGACAATCCATTCTATGGTCCTACAGGAGCTGCGGCTGTGTTCGGTCCGCAGAAGGGTGCTGATGAGAAGATGGTCAAAGAACTCGACAGCAAGATGAAGAGCCTTGCAGGAGTTATAGAAAAAGACCTCGGAATAAAGATACAGGAAATCGCAGGAAGCGGTGCGGCAGGAGGAATGGGAGGAGGTATGAAGGCCTTCTTCGGAGCCAGGATGCAGATGGGTATCAAGACAGTTCTTGAAATAACAGGCTTCGAGAACCTTGCAGAGGGAGCTGACATGATCTTCACCGGAGAGGGAAAGATAGACAGCCAGTCGCTGAGAGGCAAGGTTGTAATCGGAGTAGCCAGGAAAGCCAAGAAGATGGGAATCCCTGTCATAGCGGTTGTAGGAGATATCGGAGACAATATCGAGGCTGCATACGATGAGGGCGTTACCGGAATCTTCTCCACAAACCGCGTAGCAGTGCCTTACAAGGAAGCGAGGCTAAGAGCGAAAAGCGATATGAGCCTCACAATGGATAATATCCTACGCTTCATGAAGAAGATGGGAATATGAAACCGGGGAGGGAGACCTCCCCTATTCTTTGCCTTTTTGTAGTGACAAACTCTTCCCCGAAAGCTACTATTCAACACCATGAGAATTCTATTGCAGTTAGCTTTCCTTTTTGTCATAACGCTTCTAGGTGAAGCTATTTCATATATCCTTCCATTTACATTTCCCGGAACATTAATAGCGATGTTCATCCTTCTGATTTTACTCGCGGTGGGTATAGTAAAGACTGAACAGATTGAAGAAAGCGCGGGTTTCTTTTCAAAGTATATGGCCTTCTTTTTTGTACCAGCAGGTGTTGAAATCGTTGAAAACCTTGAGATTCTCAAAACTTCCTGGATACCGCTGGTAGCTATTTCCATCATCTCGCTCTTTGTGACGTTCTTCGTAGCTGCAAAAGCAGTTGAGATTTCAGAATGGATTCTTTCCAGGAGGAAGAAATGAA
>CASDRY010000052.1 GCA_949283235.1 uncultured Spirochaetales bacterium
TACCTTTGCTTGAAAGAAACTCCATGACACTTGTGCTGGAGACACATGGCGAGCATGGTACAGGGGAGCGCCTTTTGCAGATAACCGATAGAATCGGAAGCGATAGAGTCGGGATCTGCTACGATACTGCAAATGTAATATTCTACGGCGGAGTTAAAGGCGCTGAGGATCTTGAGGTGTCTGAGAGAGCTGTTAAGTATGTTCATATAAAGGACAAGGCAGGGGCTGAGAAGGAATGGAATTTCCCGGCGCTTGGAAAAGGTTATGTAGATTTTCCAGCTCTTCTTGAAGTGCTCGATAGATACTCAAACCCCTCTCCTTTATCGATAGAGATTGAGTTCACATCTTCAGGTTCCTCATCAATAGAGGAGGTCAATAAAGCGTTGGAGGATAGCCGCGACTATCTTCTTTCACTGGGGTATAAGCTATGATCAGGACTCTTCTTGTCGGCTATGGGGGAATGGGTAAGGTTCATTACATCAATACCAGGGAGATTTCCTCTGCTGAGATAGTAGGCATAGTCGGAACGGAGAAGGACAGGGAGGAGGCGGAGAAGACTGGGCTTCCATTCTTTCTCTCGATTACAGAAGGGATGGAAGCTCTCTCTGCTGATGCTGTGGATATAACAACACCTACGTTCCTGCATAAAGCCCATGTGCTTGAAGCACTTGGAAAGGGCGCTGATGTCATAGTTGAAAAGCCCATAGCTCTCAGTCTTCAGGATGCTGAAGAGATCTATAATGCCGCTGAGAAGGCTGGAAAGCGTGTATATCCTGCATATGTGATGAGATACACGAAGGAGTATGAAATACTTTCTTCACTGATTGAGAATGGTGAATATGGAAAAGTTCTCGAGGCGTATTTCTGGAGGCTTTCAGAGATGCCCGGCTGGGTTGATGGAAGCTGGCTTTTCGAGAAGGAGAAGTCCGGCCTTATTCCTTTTGATCTCCATATCCATGATCTTGATATGATCATCTCCCTTTTCGGTAAGCCTGAAAGTGTTGTTGAGTATGTGCCAGATACTGATGATAACCTAAAGCATTTTTACTCGATCACATATGGCTATGGACCGCTTTCTGTCAGAGCTGAAGCTGGATGGCTCAGGGGAAAGATACCATTTTCTTCAGGGTGGAGGATTATTTTCGAGAAAGCGGTAGCTATGTGCGATGGAGCGTCTATAAGGCTTTATACGGAAGAGAAAGAAGATAATCTTACACCGCACTATGACCGAGTTATATCGACAGGTATTAACGTTCCTCCTACTGGCTGGTATTATAAAGAGCTAAGCGATATATACTCAGCCATTCTAGGGGGAAAGGAAGGTAGGGTAAAAAAGGAAGAGATTCTTGCAGTTATTGAGACTGCTGAGAAGCTTTAGGAGGGGTTGTGTATTCGAAGGAGTTCAACTATGACCGTATCGCGAAAGTATCGGGGCTCTCTGTAGCCACGATATCCAGAGTCTTCAATAAGTCTCCGCTTGTAAAGGAGGAGACAAGACGCAAGGTAATAAGCGCGATGGCTGAGATAGGAATGAACCCATCTGACTACGATCTTCAGCCCCTTCCTGCTGATAATCTCATCTTCTTCAATGTCATGACGCTCAAGAATCCTTTCTATAGCCCTATAATCTCGGCATCAATTGCAACCGCTGCGAGGCATGGCTATACAGTTGTCGTCAATGAGTTTGATATCGATGAGATAGGTGTGGAAGCTTTCCTTCGCATTCTCAAGAAGACTAAGGCTGCAGGGGTTATCATGGTGAATTCTGTGGATTCGAAGATCCTGGATGCAATATCCAGAGTTATCCCTGCTGTGATCTGCTGTGATGATACCTCAGCGACAACTCCTTATGTGACGATAGATAATAAACGAGCAAGCGAGGAGGCTGTGCGTTATCTTCTTTCCCTCGGAAGAAGACGCATAGGGTTTGTAAATGGCCCTGATAACTTCAAATACTCGAGAAGCAGGGCAGAAGGGTATCAGGAAGCACTAAGGAAAGAGGGTATTGCGGTTGATCGCAATCTCGTTACGTCTGTCGGTCCTGATATGGATTTCGATACCGCGAAAGCTGCATGCATGCACATGCTCACCCTTCCGGATCGTCCAGATGCCTTCTTCTGCATCTCCGATGTTCTTGCAGCTGCCGCCATCAAAGCGGCTCTTGCATATGACCTCAGGGTTCCGGAGGATGTGGCTGTAATTGGTTTCGATGATATCCTCGTTGCAAAGATGATGAATCCTACGATAACGACTGTAAGACAGCCAACTGCACAGATAGGTACTATAGCGACTGAGATGCTTATGAAGCTGATAGAAGAGGATGAATCCTCTCCTCGCTCTGTCTGTCTCGACACAGAGTTAATCATCAGGGAATCTACTAGGATCGTCTGATATTGCACTCCTGATGCAATCTGGTATATTTTCCTTTGAGAGGCTATGGATTATCGTTCAGTATTCAGATTCATTGCATTCATCATGCTTTTCATAGCAATGGTGATGTCCATTCCAATGACGATTGCATTCTCTTCAGATGAGACTGAAGCGGGGTATGCATTCCTGAAGACAATAATCCTGATGCTCGTGATTTCCATCCTGATTCTCTCAATCACCTGGAGACGGAAGGAGATGAACATCGGCCCCAAAGAGGCGATGCTCACAGTTTCATCTACCTGGATTGTAATGACGCTTTTCGGGGCGCTTCCTCTGTATCTCACAGCTTCAGTTGATTCCTATGCAAAAGCTTTCTTTGAGATAATGTCAGGGTTTACTACCGCAGGTTCCACGATCCTTTCTGATATTGAGGCACTGGATTCATCTATAATCTTCTGGAGAAGCCTCACGA
>CASDRY010000053.1 GCA_949283235.1 uncultured Spirochaetales bacterium
ATATGAATAGATATCATCCGAGGAGAAATGATAATAGAACGGGGGAACGGAAGATATCGCATCCGCTCCTATCCTCTCTGCATGCTCCGCAAGTTCTATCGACTTTCTCGTGCCGATATCCCCGACATGGACGATTACAGGCACCCTCCCCGCTGCCGCATCCACCACGGCTTTCGCATATGCCTTCCTCTCCTCCCCTGTCATCAG
The DNA here is from genome assembly GCA_949283235.1 of uncultured Spirochaetales bacterium. Lineage (GTDB taxonomy): Bacteria > Spirochaetota > Spirochaetia > Sphaerochaetales > Sphaerochaetaceae > Ornithospirochaeta. The sequence goes on from CASDRY010000053.1 coordinate 208, forward strand.
GAATCCCTCTCCCGTGCTTCCTGTCAGATACAAGCCATCAACGCCCTGCCCTATGAGAAAGTCCGTCAGCTCCTCCGCCCTTTTGAGATCTACTTCCTCGTTTTCATCGAATGTCGTGATCATCGCTGGGATGACTCCATGAAAACTCTTGATATCGTATGCCATGTTATACTTCTCCTGTGATTTCACTTATTTTCACTTTCCTATCTTCCATTCTTGACCGAGTTGCAGCATCAGCTGTTGCTATAGCGGCTCTTGCAGCTTCGCCAGTCATTAATGGTTTGAATTCCTCTGGAACAGGATCTCCATGCATGATTCCATTGAAGTACTTCATTTCATTGTTCATTACACTCTGAAGCCACATCGGAGGCTTCTTCCCAGGATGTCCATACTGGATTGCTCCATCCATTTCGGTGCTGTGATAGATATGAGTTCTTTCCTCATCAAGCTCCTTTGTCGCATGTGTCGTGTAATGTTCTACAGTTCCATCTTTTGTCTTTACTGTCATGCCGGTATTGCACATATCGATTCTTATATATCCTTCCGTACCCTGAATCAGTACATAATGCTCGGGATAATGAAATGCAGAACCATATTCGATATTCGCAAAAGTGTTATTGCCGAATTCCAAAGTAAGCAGAAGCAAATCATCCTCATCACCAAAGTGTTCACCCTGATGAGCGACATTACCACCTACCATAGTTGCTTCAGTAGCTGGACCCATAATGAACTGAATGCAGTCTAACTCATGAATGTGATGATAGAGATGCCCTCCAGATTTCTCCCTGATTTTCTTCCAGCTGATCTCAGGCTGCTGTTCCTCCCAGCCATTTCTTGCAGAGTGAGCATACAATAGTTTTCCGATCTTACCTTCCTGTATGAATTTCTTTGCAAGTCTTACACCATGGAAGAAGTTCATGATGTGTCCTGCCATGAATATGACACCATTTTTCTCTGCAGCTTTAACCATTTCATCACAATCTCTATAGTTGAGAGCTATCGGTTTCTCACAGAAAACATGCTTCTTATGCTCAGCTGCCTTGATAACAGGTTCTTTATGAAGATAATTCGGAGTAGCTACAATAACAGCATCCACGTCTGGCGATGATACCAAATCATCAAGAGTCTTCTCGCTTCTGCAGCCAAATTCCTTTGCGATTGTATCTCCATTATTCGGATCATAAACAGCAACAACAGAAGCTCCTTCAAGAGTTTTAAGGATCCTGCCAAGTTCCGCTCCGAAATATCCTGTTCCGACTATACCATAACCGATTGTTTTCATTTTCTATCTCCTTTTGTATTTATTACTTAACTGCTCCATCTGTTAATCCACCTGCAATCTTATTCTGAATAAGCACAAAGAAGATTATAGAAGGAAGAACTACTATTGCGCTTGCAGCCATCATTGAACCCCAATTCAGGATATCCGCACCCTCCAGTGTCTTTACCGCAACAGAAAGCGTTGTTTTTGAGGAACTTGAAACGAGCAGCAATGCATATAGGAACTCGTTCCATGCATTGATGAATACATAAATAGCTGTAGATACAATACCAGGTCGCACAAGAGGAATTACAACTCTGGTAAATACCTGGAAACGATTAGCTCCATCGATTCTTGCAGCTTCCTCAATACCGATAGGAACTGTCTTAAAGAATCCGACAAGCATCCATACCGCATAGGGCACACTAAATGACATATATACAAGAACAAGACCGCCCCTGGTATTCGTTAGATGCAGCGAGTTCATAACAACAGCATAAGGTATTACAAGCATAATTGATGGGAACATATACGTTGTAATCAGAATCTTCGTCATGATGGATCCAAGCTTAGGGAAGAATCTGATGATTCCATATGCAGCAAGTGATGATATGAATGTGGCTATCAGTGTTGTAATGAGCGCTACAATAAGGCTGTTTTTGATATTCACAGTGAAATGCAATGTGAAAAGAACAGTCTTAAAGTTTTCCAGCGTCCATTCCTTCGGGAAAATAGTAGTAGGATTCGCAAGCATTTCCCCACTTGATTTGAAGGCCGATACAAGAAGCCATAGAAGAGGGAATACTGCAAAAACCGCTATAATCGTCAGGTAGATATATGAAAAGCATCCTCCTGGTGTAAATCTTTTCTTAAGACTCATTTCACATCCTCCTTCTCCCAGCGATTGATTACAGAGAAATAAAGGACACAAAGAATTATAAGGAAGATAAGAAGGAGTATCGAAGCAGCAGATGCTCTTCCAACTAGTCTTCCTGTCCAGCCTGTATCATAGATGTAAATAGGCATAGTGGAACTTGCTCCAGCTGGACCACCACCTGTAATCATGTAGATCAAATCAAAATTATTGAATACCCATACAGTACGCAGAACTACAAGGAGGCCAACAACTGTACGTATATGAGGAAGTGTTATATGCCTGAATGACTGTAAACTTGAAGCTCCATCAATCTGAGCTGCTTCATACTGATCCTGCGGAATCGTCTGAAGTGCAGCATATACATTAACGAGAATAAGCGGTGCACCAAACCAGATATTGATGAAAATAAGAGCAGGAAGCACTAGCTTAGGATTGGAGAAGAACTGTATGAGCTCCTCTGTTATTCCAAGCCTCTGAAGCATTTCAGGAACAAAACCATAAATACCATTTAGCAGCCATTTCCATGTCATTGCAGTAGCGATTGATGGAAATGCCCATGGGATGATTGCAGCAATTCTGAATATGCTTCTTGCAAGAGATGATCTGATTCTATTCAGACACAGTGCTCCGATAAATCCTATGATAACCTGTCCGATAACACTGAATATTGTCCAGATAAGCGAATTTCCGAAAGAAGACCAGAAATCAGGATCTGTAAGAATGCGTACATAATTCTCCAATCCTACAAAGCTGAAGCTTTTTCTGATCATTGTCTTATTTGTAAAACTATATACCGCAGTTGATAAAAGGGG
>CASDRY010000054.1 GCA_949283235.1 uncultured Spirochaetales bacterium
GAAGAACTGAAGAAAGAACAGATTGAAAGAATGAAGGCATTGCTTGAGCGTAACAGGAAATAACACTTTTCAATATAACGAATTAGATATAAAGCAGATAAATTGAATCTAGCAAACTATTATAAAAAATTAAATATATACACCTAATTCGGTATACTTTTTACATAACTAATATATTCAGACAGAAAACTTTTCAATGTGAACTTTTGAAAAAGGAAAGACTTATTACTCCCTCCAAAGACAACAGAAGATGATATGCGGGGAATCCAAGATGGGAAACTCTAAGGAAAAAAATCTAAAGAGAAAGAGACGCGGCTCAGAATAAGATATTTCATTTGGATAAAGATAAGGCTTGCCTATGAGAACCGAAGTTCTCATAGGCAAGCTCTTGAACAAAAATACGGATACCAAATTCAGTTCGTGTCTTAGTTCTCTTCCGAATACTTCTTCCAGAATTCGCGAAGCGCAAACCTGACACCGGCAGCCCAACCCAGACCCATGTCCGAGAAAAGCTCCTCTAGCTCTGATTTGAATGAAGGCTCAATAGAGAATGTCGTAAGGATCTTCTTTTCCTTCTCGGTATTGGAGAACACTCTCTTAGCTTTCATACCACTCAGGCTTTCATTCTGCATAATCTCTTCCTTCCCGTCAACTCTTCTTAGTGCCATTTTTTCAATAACCCTCACTTCCAGATATCTTTATCCAGCTCAATTATCGCCTGTTGAGTAGCAGCTTTCAGTCCTCGACCACGTACTTTGAAGAGCTGAGGGGCTTTTGAAGCCTCCTGAGCCTTCCTGAAAAGCGGATCTACAGGAATCCTGTAAACCTTGAATCTTCCAGATGATTCAGCAGCGGCATAGATGTCACGATGCTGTCTGATCCTTTCGTCATAAGAATTGATGATTATCTTATTATGACGAACATTCGACCGCATGTTCTTCTTCAAACGCTGCAGCTCATCAATGAATATCTCAAGACCATCAAGGCTGAAAACCTCTGGCGTCATTGGCGTAATAATCTCATCGCTGGCAATCAGGGCAGAGCGTTCTAGCCTACCCAGACCTGGTGAAAGGTCAAGAAGCACATGGTCATATTCCTCTGAGATTTCCTTGACAAGATCCTGCAATATGAAAGGCTCTTCTGAAAGCTTTGTCTCGCTGTAGTTCTTCAATGTACCCCCAATACCGAATGTAGGAAGAACATAAAGGTTCTCCACTTCTGGAATACTGACAATAGCGTTTCTAGCAAAGCACTTTCCCTGCAGAACATCCGCAAGTTCATACTTCGGAGGCTCCTTGAGAAACCAGGATGAAAGATTGCCCTGAGGATCACAGTCGATAGCAAGTGTCTTATTTCCATTAAGCGCAGACTGACAAGCAAGAGTGCCGGAAATTGTTGTCTTTCCTACTCCTCCTTTCTGCAGATGGAATGCTACTGTCTTCGACATCTCAATCCTCCGAACATGTCATGATTATATGTCACTTTAATGATTCCTACAATGTTTATTCATCAAAAATACAAGAAAATCTATTAATACCATGCACAGCAGTATAATTTTCAAATAAAAAGATATTACAATAGTATTGAAATCATTTAAGAGCATATCAAAATAATGAACAAATATTAAAGAAACTAATCGGGTTTATATTTATGAAAATTATAGACAACCCCATATGTTTCCTTAAATTACTGTAAGTATATATTCCATTTGATGATTTGTGAAGCGAAAACCCCTTCAATCATTCAATACTCTTAAATAGAATGTATGTATGAGATTAGTCAGCTGGAATGTTAATGGCATACGATCATGCCTCTCTAAAGGCTTCTTGGAGTTTGCAGCAAGCTCTGGAGCAGATATTATCGCGATACAGGAAGTAAAAGCATCAGTTGGGGCTATAGATGTTTCCATTCCTGGATATGATTATCAATACTTCTCTTTTGCGGAGAAGAAAGGATACAGCGGAACAGCTATCTTTTCAAAAATGGAGCCACTGAGTGTTTCATATGGCTTACCAATTGATGAGTATAATCACGAAGGGCGGGTAATTACGCTGGAATTCCATGACTTTTATTTTATAACAGTCTATGTTCCGAATAGTCAGAGCGAGCTGAAACGAATAGATTTCCGACTAGGCTTCGATGAGGCCTTGAGGAATTACATAACAACACTCAGAGGAACAAAAGGAGTTATCGCAACTGGGGACTTCAATGTAGCGAAGGAACCTATAGACCTTAAGAATCCTAAACAGAACGAGGAACATGCAGGTTATTCAAAAGCAGAAAGGGAGAGCTTCAGGAAACTCCTTGATACAGGGATGATAGATTCCTTCAGATTCTTCTATCCTGAGGAAACAGGAGCATATTCATGGTGGAGCTACATGTTCCATGCAAGGGAAAAGAATACAGGCTGGCGTATTGATTACTTTCTTGTTTCAGAGGAACTGAAGAACAGGATGTCAGATGCGGGAATCCTGGCAGATGTACTTGGTTCTGATCATGCACCTGTGTTCCTTGATATTTGTTAGCAGTGCTTATCTAATTATATCTAAAGTTAATTAATATGCAGAAGACAAAAGCTCCGCATAAAACACGGAGCTTTTGTTAACTCTACTGACAAACTTATTTCAAGAGATATGCAGGGATAGAACCTCTAGCCTGCAGGATCTTCCTCTGCTGCGTGTTGAGAACCTTCTTGCACATTCTGATTGAAAGAGGAGTGACCTCTACAAGCTCATCATCCTTAATAAACTGTATTGCCTGCTCTAGAGATGGCTTAACAACTGGGGTAAGAGTTACAGCCTCATCATGGCCGGAAGCTCTGAGATTTGTAAGTTTTTTGGTCTTGGTTGGATTAAGCATCAGATCAAGATCTTTATTTCTCTCTCCAACAACCTCTCCTTCATATACCGGATCACCAGGAACGATGAAGAACCTTCCTCTATCTTCAAGCTCCCATATTCCATAAGCGACAGCAACACCATCACGATCGGAAACAAGTGAACCTGTAAGGCGTTCTGCGAAATCGCCTTTATATGGCTCATAACCTTTCAGATAGCTGTTCATAATACCAAATCCTTTGGTATCTGTAAGGAATTCATCTCTGAAACCTATGAAGCCTCTTGCAGGGATATCGAAGCGGATCTTAACCCTCCCTGTTCCTGTGTATGTGATATCACTCATAACAGCCTTTCTTCTACCAAGCTTCTCCATGATAGTTCCCGAGTATTCCTCCGGGCAATCAATAAGCAGGACTTCGATAGGTTCTGTCTTACGTCCCTGCTCATCTGTATGGTAAATTACATGAGGCCTTCCTACACAGAACTCATAGCCTTCCCTTCTCATCTCCTCTGCGATAATAGCCATCTGGAACTCTCCACGGCCTTTTACAGTAAAGGAATCATCAGGATTCTTCTCAACTCTGATAGAAACGTTTCTAAGGGCTTCTCTCTGGAGTCTTTCCCAGATCTTGGCACTTGTTACAGCTTTGCCTTCCTTACCAGCAAGAGGAGAGATGTTCTTTGAAAAAAGCATTGAAACAGTAGGCTCATCAACCTCTATTCTAGGAAGCGCTTTAACCTCTTCTTTTGTACAGATTGTGTCTCCAATGGAAACATCACTTACACCTGCGAGAACGATGATGTCACCAGGTTCCGCTTTCGGGCAATCAACCATCTGAGGACCATCATAAGCCTGAATCCTTGTAACCCTGAGCTGCTCTACAGAATCGGCCTTAACACACACAAGAGTATCATTTGTAGCTGCAGAGCCATTCATGACCTTCCCTATAGCCAAACGCCCCAGGAAGTCTGAATATGAAAGATCTGAAACAAGCATCTGAAATGGTTCCTCATCATCATATTCAGGAGCAGGAATCTCTGAAATAATAGCATCGAGCAGCTGATGAAGATTCTCTTTGATATCATCAAGAGAACGTCCGCATGTACCTTCCCTTCCATTTGCATAGAATACAGGAACCTCAAGCATTCTCTCATCTGGAGAGAGTTCAAGAAGAAGGTCATAGACCTCATTCAGAACTTCTTCAGCTCTTGCATCTTTTCTATCGATCTTATTTATTACAACAATAAGTGGCAAATTCTTCTGCAATGCTTTCTCTAGAACAAATCTTGTCTGCGGGAGCGGTCCTTCAGCAGCATCTACAAGGAGTATCGCACCATCAACCATCGAGAGGCCCCTTTCGACTTCTCCTCCGAAGTCTGCATGGCCGGGAGTATCTATGATATTTATCTTTACACCATTCCAGTGGATAGCACAGTTCTTTGCACTTATTGTAATTCCTCTTTCCTTTTCAATGGCGCCGCTATCCATGATTCTCACGCCATCCATTGCCTTGCCAACAAGACCACTCTGCTTGAAAAGGGCATCGACCAGTGTAGTCTTGCCATGGTCAACGTGTGCAATGATAGCAATATTTCTTATCTTCTCATTCCTGATTCTCATAACGAATGGAATATACAACTAAATAAGAGTTTACACCATATGATTTTCCAAGAAGATTTCACATCAAAAACCATAGAATACAAGGTAATTCCAAGTGCTTAATCGAACCTGTATAAAGGAAGAGTCATAGCTGCAGCCAAGATATTCCGGACAATTCTCTCCAGCATATATGACTGAACTTATATTTGTCCCGTATTTCTTCGCAAAGAAATTAAGTACTTTCAGAAATTCCTTATTCATGCTCATCGAGGATTAAATTTCAAAGAGATTCAATCCATCTGGACGTTTGTGAATGAAATCAACATCAACGCTATAGCTGTTACGAAAGAAAAACAGGTTATCGATTATGTTGCTAGTTCGTGATGAATACCATGGCTTAAGCTTATAGATAATGTCTAAAGATTCCACCATCCTCTAAGCGTTTTTACGTTAATACCTATATCAACAGTCCAGGCAGATTCATTAACAAGCTGCTCAAGATTCCTCAGCTAATAGAACAAGAGATTAGACAATGAAGTATCAAATACCCGTAAATTTTAGCGCAAATACAGAAAAAAGAATCTGCGACTAATGAAGTAAACAATTGAAAAGTGACAATCAGGACCACCGGCTCAGCCGGTGGTTTGACCAGCCCTATAAGGGCCTAATACAGGCAAGCGCTGATACGCGCCCTGAAACCGACTGCCAGTTGCACTCTTTTCCGGACTGCTGCTGAAGCGGCTCCGGTCTATCTTCCCATCCGGTGCATTCTGCCGCTCTCCGGATCCTTCTCAGCTGCTGTTACCTGTCCTTCTTCGCCGGCTCACCCGTAAACGGGTCAAACAGCTCCTTCATCACCAGCTGCTCCTCATTCTTATCTTCAAGCAGCTGGTTCCTGATGTATCTCTCTATTGCAGCCTTGTTCCTTCCCACCGTGTCAACATAATAACCGCGGCACCAGAACTCCCGGTTCCCATACTTGTATTTCAGGTTCGCAAACCTGTCGAAAATCATCAGGCTGCTTTTACCCTTCAGATACCCCATCACGCTCGACACGCTGTATTTCGGCGGTATGGACAGCAGCATATGTATATGGTCAGGGCAGGCTTCCGCTTCCAGGATTTCGATTTCCTTCCTCTTGCACAATTCTCTCAGGATCTTCCCTATCTCCGTGCGCAGTCGGCCATAAATCACCTGTCTCCTGTACTTCGGCGCGAACACTATATGGTATTTGCAGTTCCATTTGGTATGAGCTAGACTCTCACTATCCATTTCCCATTCTCCTTTTTCTCGGTGCTTCCTGGCAGTCGCACCTTCGATAGTAGAATGGGATTTTCTTTATGTATAGCTTAAGCTTTCCGGAACCTCCGCACTATGCGGAGGTTTTATTTGAGCCCGTAAGTCAAGAGGAAGCAATAAAGGAAGATTTCCTGCATTGAATCATTGACAAAAGGTCATGAAGAAACGAACCTTGGGATACAAGGTTTCGAAAGGAATCTGAAGATGTGAGCGCTCTTGTGTTACTGTGGTAGGTAAGGGACGAGAGCGCTTAGTCTATATCCTGCCAGCTTCTGCTTCAGCTTCTCAAAGCCATCCTCCTTTGCAGTGCAATAAATGTCGTTGTGATGAAGGAGGGCAAGCCCTATCTTGAGCATATGGTTTGCAACTGCCACTGCAACCTTGCCGTGATGGACGAGGTCCTTCTTCTTGCGATAGGCGAATCTTGAGAGCGGGCATGAAGGGTTGCATTGATGGGTGATGATTGCGCTTGCACCTTGGATGATGTTGCGCCGTATCACCCGGCAGCCCATCTTCGTCACCTTGCCATGCACATTGGTGCTGCCGCTCTGATTGAGCTTGGGGACAAGGCCGGCATAGTTCATCAGCTGCTCTGGCTTAGAGAACCTTGAGTCATCCCCGACATAGGCGATGAGCGATGCTGCATTGATGAGCCCTATCCTGGGAATGGACAGCCAGGCAAGGGCCTGCCGTGGATGCCTGAGGCAGATTCCGATGAGCTCCTGCTCCACCTCTTCCAGCTGGATGGAGATCAGATCCAATCCCTCATTGAGTATCCTGCCGATTTCTGCGGCATGGCCGGCCAGCAGATCATCGACGAGGCGATGCCTGTATTCCATGTCCTCCTTGCACCTCTTCTTGTCTATGTCCGGATACCCTACGCTGTTGAAGAGAGCGAAGAACCTGTTGAACTTGGCTGTCTCATCCTCCTTGAGGAACACATGGAATGTGACAGCGGATCTCTCTGTCTGCTCCTCTTCAGAAGGAACAGATACCACAGGCCAGGCCTCCTTCCTCATGTCGCGTCCGATGCATGCGAGCTTCATGGCATCCGCCTTGTCCGTCTTCCTCTGGCTGTCCCAGATGAGCCTGAGCTGCGCGGGATTCAGGACCACGATCTCCGCATTGGTATTATTGCTGAGAAACCGTGCGAGATTGAATGAGGAGCTTCCAGCCTCCATGATGACAAGATCCCCATCATCGATTTCATCGAGAAGGCGGGCATAGCCGTCTTCCCCCTTTGTCATCTTCCCTTTGAAATTGCGTCTCTTGACGTATCCCTCTCCGGAAAGCCTGCAGCCTGTATAGTCCTGCTTGCCTATGTCCATGCCGACTATTCCGGACCATGATTGATGCGTGTATGCCATACGCACCTCCCGTAAGTTGTTGGCGATAGTCCAGGAGGCGCCATTACAGAAATCTGGCAGTATGTTGTCTCACTTTTATTATAGAGGTCATCCCGGTGCTCAACGAGCACAGCGGGAAGCCTCACAAGATACTTCGATGACCAGCGACTTGTGTAATTTTCGTACAGAAGTAACTCCATCATACGATGTGTCCTTCACAAACCGCCTCGCATAGCCACCGGCTCCCGACTCCGTCAAGCCAAGATTACCATCGATACTGCATCTCTGTAACTCAGACCTCTTTGATTTACGGGCTCAGTGTATTTTTCGTTGCACAATAAAAAACCGCCACACACTGTGACGGCTTCAGACATATTGTCTGTCTTCTCTCCCCAGTTCAGGGAATGTGTCAGGCCTTGTCAGCCTTGCTGGCCTTAGCCTTCTTGTCGGCGGATTTCTCTTCCTTCTTCGTCTTCTCGACGAGTTCGAGGATAACCATCTCTGCAGCATCGCCAAGCCTGTTTCCAGTCTTGAGAATTCTTGTATATCCGCCCTTTCTCTCTGCAAAAAGTGGTGCGATCTCCTTGAAGAGCTTATTGACGACAGCTTCGTCATAGACATCACGGGCAATCATACGGCGGTTGTGAACTGAATCAACCTTAGCCCTAGTGATCATCTTCTCTGCCATCCTTCTGACTTCAAGAGCCTTTGCCTTTGTGGTCTCAATTCTCTCATATCTGAAAAGGGATGTGACCATGTTGCGCTTAAGCGCCTTGCGTTCGCTGGATTTGCGCGAAAGCGCGTTGAATCCGATCCTATGCTTCATTGTTCTCTAC
>CASDRY010000055.1 GCA_949283235.1 uncultured Spirochaetales bacterium
CAGCGCATATACGTTTCTGCAACTCCAGGAGAGAGGGAGAAGAAGGAATCATCGCAGATTGTCGAGCAGCTGATCCGTCCGACAGGACTTCTTGACCCGAAGATTGAGGTGAGGGCAACCGAAGGTCAGATGGAGAATCTTTATGGTGAGATCCGTAAGACAATAGAGAAGAACGAAAGGGTTCTTGTCACGACACTCACTAAGAAGATGGCTGAGGATCTGACAGATTATCTTTCAGGACTTGGATTGAATGTAAGATATCTTCATTCCGAAGTCGAAACGATAGAACGTGTTGAAATACTAAGAGATCTAAGGCTCGGTAAATTTGATGTGCTTGTTGGAATAAACCTTCTCAGGGAGGGACTTGATCTTCCGGAGGTATCATTAGTGGCAATCCTCGATGCTGATAAAATAGGCTTCCTGCGAAGTGCCACATCGCTTATACAGACAATAGGAAGAGCTGCAAGAAATGCCGATGGACGTGTTATCATGTATGCTGACAGGATAAGCGATGCCATGGCTGAAGCTATCGATGAGACGGAACACAGGCGTTCTGTTCAGATGGCATATAACGAGAAGCATGGCATCACTCCGAAGACGATAAAGAAGGCTATAGAAGACATCCTCGAGAGGGAGAAGGCTGATGATGTTGCTATCGCGAAGGAAGAGATCAAGATAGTCAGCTCTAACTATAACCTCCTTGTTGAGAGGGACAGAAAGCGATACATCTCAGACCTTACAAAGCAGATGACGGAACTTGCCAAGAACCTCGAGTTCGAGAAGGCTGCTCTCATCAGGGATGAGATACAGCGCATAAAGGACAGAAAGGATCTTACGACTTAAAAACTGAAGAGAACGGGGTCGAAGTGCGTTCGTGTTATCTGTACTGTAGCTTCCCTCCTGAGATCATTTGGCATACTTTCCTTTATCTCCTGATACAGGCCATAGAAGGTTATCTTTCCTCCTCTCCCTGGAACTGTGGGTGTGTCATTTTCCATATCATAGCCAAGTGCCCTGGCAAGGTAGTAGGAGAAAGCTCCGAAATTCTCCTGCATAGGCTCTCCGCTATCCCAGCTGTCAAAGGAACTCTGCACATCTGTAGCTGCTGCCAGTATCCAGATATCATCATTGCCTACAGCAGGATGGAAGAGCAGAGAGATAGATGGAAGGATGGCGTTGACAGGATTATCTGAGACGAGATTTCCATCTTCAAAGAGCTCTCCGCTATGCATATAACCTGCTTCTGCTATGAATGTTCCTGAATAGCAGGAATCAAGAAAGAGGCATTTTCTGCCATCTGCTCCCGAGAGGGCTGTGAGTAGCTTTTCCGGAGTGAGACGATTCGAAGTGTTGATATCAGTGACAAGCGCTCCGCTTTCGTCTCCATGGCCTGAGTAGTGGAAGATGATCAGATCACTTGAAACTGTATCAATTGAAGAGAGCAGGGTAAGAACATCGGCATGGTTCCATTTCATCTCTTCCCCGTTCACGCTTCGCTTTCCGTTCTTCTCAAGAAACAGATACTCTTCATAGATATCTCCAGAAGCAACAGAAAGAGCCTCTATCTCAGCAGAAAGCACCCTTTGATCCTCTGGTGGATTATCAAGGGCATTTACTCCATCGGGAGCATTGTAATCTATTGCAACTGAAATGAAGACAACCTTTCCCTCTGTCTTCTCCATTTCGCATGATACAAACGCTAAGCACAGCAGCAAAATCGGGAATATCCTTTTCATATGACACCTCCAAGAATCAGTCGTAGCATCAAGCCCGATGAGAAATGAATAGCCTCTGAACTCCATGCCGTGCGGATTGGGACTTCTATGGCAAGATATGGAAGGGGATAGTATGAGAGAAGAATCGTTCCTCCCATCCTCCATGAAAGCGCATCCTGCTTCATGTGCCATAGCGCTTCAATATCCGCTGAAGCGGCTATTTTAAAGGTCTCCGCGATTCTGTAGCCATACCTCGCGGAAAGACCTATTGCAAATGCTCCTGGTATGATGAGCCGTCCTGCTGTATTGCTGTCTGCAATGTATGCGACGGAGATAGGAAATGAGAGCCCATGCTTCTCTCTGAATCTGAAAGAAAGCGCATCTAGCTCGATTCCTGTCCTGGCTGTTCCCCATAAAGGGAACTCATCTTCCACCTCATTGAAATGACTTCCATAGTATTCTATGGAGAGAGCGACCGATGGCTCCCAGATAGGGGAGGCATAGCCAATAAACGGAATAAGCAGTGTCAAAACAAAAATTAATCTTTTCATCTTACACTATATACTTCGTAAGTCCCTGTTTTGGACAAATTTTCAGGAAAGAAGTTTTCCTCTGGTACTTTCAGCCCATTGTCATCCGCTTTTTCCCTGATATCTGGTCATAATGTCCTTCTTCATGAAAATGACAAATTGTATTATTAGATTAATTATTTGTATTATAAATATTTGTTAAGTTTGGCACACTCTTTGCAATATTGTTTGTGTTCCGATAAGGAACATCAGATAGAAGTTTTAAGGAGGCCCTAAAATGGCAAACGATGTAACTAGATATAATGACAGAAGCGGAAGAAGGGATCTTTCCCTGTTCGATGCTTTCTTCGATTCGATGCTCGGAGCATGGGATAACTACTCAGCAAGAGTACCGGCAGTGGATGTCGAGGAGACAGACAAGGAGTTCATCATAAAGGCTGAGATGCCGGGCTTCAATGAGAATAACGTGAAGATCACAGTAGATAAGCATGTGCTTCATATCACTGGAGAGGTTGACGAATCTGAGAAGGATAAGGATGGAAAGAGGTATCTCATAAAGGAGAGAAGGCATTCATCCTTTGAAAGGTCATTCAGTCTGCCTGAGGGACTTGATGAGAGTGCGATAAGCGCATCGTTCGAGAATGGAATTCTTACTGTAACTCTTCCGAAGACTCCAGAGGAGCAGCCGAAGAG
>CASDRY010000056.1 GCA_949283235.1 uncultured Spirochaetales bacterium
AGAATATCTCCATCATTGATGATGATGGAGAAGAGCTGCTTGACCCTACTGAAATGGATTTCTATAAGGAAGTGAAGGCAAGGCAGACTCCAGGTGGCAATCTCCGTTTCTACAGGAAGCTTCTGAAGATGACACAGCCCGATCTTGCAGAAAAGCTTGGAACAAGTAAGCAGGCGATATCGCTAATGGAGCATAACAAGCGTCCAATCAGCCGCAATACAGCAAGAGAGCTTGGAAAGATTTTCAATGTCTCGCCGCATCGGTTTTTTGGATTCTGATAAACGTGTTCCTCGAGTCCTTGCTCGTTTGAATTGTTGTGTCTCTGGCGAAATGACAGAAAGTATTTATACGTTGGCGGCTAAATATCTGGAAACAGCGAGAATATAGTTTTCTTTTTACTCAGCAATATAGATTTCGGTGGGGCCATCAGCTCCACCTATGGTCTTCTTGTTGCATCCTGCCATCGATAAAACGATGAATAGGATTGCTATAATTGAAAGTGCTTTTCTTCTCATATCTTTATAATAGCATACAAAATGGCCCGATTTCTCAGGCCATCTGCATCATATAGCTGCGTATAGTTCCCTGTATCTGTTTTCAGGGTCAGGTTCAACAGCGATGAAATCACTTTTCATGATTTTCTCCGTATCTTCTTTGAATGCTGCTGCAAATTCCTCGATGATAGGTTTCAGCACCATTTCCTTCTCTTCCTCTGTTACCTTGTTCATTAGGAGATGCTTTGAAAGTCCTATCGGACGCTCAGTCGTTCTCAGATAGATCTTTCCATTGTACATGCCATTTCCGCAGAAATAGCCAGTTAGAGGGGCATTCTTTTTCTCCTTGAGACCAAGCACGACGATTGTCCCTCCTGCAAGATACTCACCAAGAAAGCTTCCTGCCGTTCCTCCGATTACAAGAAGAGGGGAGGTTTCCTTATAAGCCTTCATATTGACTCCAGCTCTATACCCAGCATTTCCATGCACGAAAAGCTTTCCACCTCTCATCGCATAGCCAGCGGCATCCCCTACAGAACCATCTATATAGATGCTGCCGCAGTTCATCGTATCTCCGACAGCATCTTCTGCGTTTCCATCAACCTTTATCGAAGCACCATCGAGAAAAGCTCCGAGTGCATTACCAGGTGTGCCAATGATGTATATATTGGCCTTCTTCATGCCGCAGCCTATGTATCTCTGTCCGCAGCAGTTCCTTATTTCTATATCAAGATGGTGTTCCTTCTTTATCAGATTACAGAGTTCCCTCTGATCCATACCTTTTGCATTGATTATTTCCATTGCCTCATTCTCCTGCATGCTTAATGCCAAGAACATCGAGTTCTTTCTGTGTAAGTCCAACACCACGAAGCGCGAGTCTGTTTCCACGAAGAGCTTCAATCGAGTTAATACCCATTCCGCCCATTATCTCTTCTATTTCCCTCTTCCAGGCATGAACGAGGTTGTAGAGTCTTTCAGCACCCTTTTCTGGATCCAGCCTCTTCATCAGGCTCTCTTCCTGGGTAGCTATTCCCCATGCGCACTTTCCTGACTGACAGGAAGCGCAAAGATGACAGCCAAGGGCGCAGAGTGCGGCGGTTCCGATAGAAACGGCATCAGCTCCGAGTGCGATAGCTTTTGCGGCATCGGCTGCGTTTCTTATTGAGCCTGAGGCGATTATTGAAATCTGGCTTCTTATATGCTCATCCCTGAGTCTCTGATCAACAGCAGCAAGTGCAAGTTCGATAGGGATGCCTACGTTATCACGGATACGGACAGGAGCCGCTCCAGTACCACCTCTGTATCCATCTATCTCTATTATGTCAGCACCGCTTCGCGCAATTCCGCTTGCAATAGGCGCGATGTTGTGAACAGCAGCTACTTTGACTATCACAGGTTTTGTGTAGTTTGTAGCTTCCTTTATCATGGAGACAAGCTGTCTCAGATCCTCGATTGAGTAGATATCATGATGCGGGGCAGGGCTAATTGCATCGATTCCTTCCGGAATCATCCTTGTCTTTGCGATATCCCCTCGTATCTTTGCTCCTGTGAGATGTCCTCCGATACCAGGTTTTGCGCCCTGTCCGATCTTTATCTCAACAGCAGCACCTGCAGAGAGATAGTCAGGATGCACGCCGAATCGACCTGAAGCTACCTGAACAATGGTATTCTTTCCATATTTATAAAGATCCTGATGAAGTCCACCCTCTCCTGTGTTCCAGTATGTTCCAAGGGCTTCTGAAGCCATTGCTAGTGCTTTATGAACATTGAGGCTTACAGAACCATAGCTCATTGCAGCAAAGAGTATCGGTTCCTTCATCTCCAGGTGAGGAGGAAGGTTATCTAGTAGCTTCCCATTGATATCTCTCTCGATTCTGTCAGGTCTTCTTCCTATGAATGTGATAGTCTCCATTGGTTCCCTTAACGGATCGATAGATGGATTTGTTACCTGGGACGCATTCAGAAGCAGGCGAGGAAAGTAGGATGGAACTTCTTTTTTCCCTGATCCCATTGATGAGAGGAGAACTCCTCCTGTCTCTGCCTGCCTGTATATTTCATTCATGGCATCCTCTGACCATGCATAATTGGGATGCATTGTGTTTGGATTCCTTGTTATGGCTAGTGCATCTACCGGACAATATACTACACAGCGCTGGCAATCCACGCACTTGGAGTTATCTGCCTTCATCCTGCTGTTTTTCTCATCCCATGAATGAACCCCGAAAGAGCATTCCGTGATGCATTTCTTGCAGTTTATGCATTCAGAACTTCTTACGACCTTGAATCTTGGCTGTATCATCGAACCATTCCTGATCATGCTTTCACCCCCTCATCCAGACGTACTATGACTGGTTCTCCTCCGCGAGGGGAGCGTATAGAGTCCAGTTCTGGCTCAATAATCCTGATAGCTGCTTCTTCGCTCGCGAAATATACAGTTCGTCCCTTCTCACCGACAACAAGACTTCTTAATTTCAGCCTGTCATTGAGAGCCATCATCCCGCCATTGAATCCCACAAGAATCGAGAAAGGTCCTGTAATGAGGAATTCACTGAACATCTTTCTCAGGTAGGCAAGGCGTTTTCCTTCTTCGTCTCCTTTTAACGAGATTGTGTTCCAGAATGGTGCCGCAATAACACTGGATGCTTCCTCCAGCGTCAGGTGCACGCGGCGTTTGAGAAAATCGAGTATATATGTGATGACCTCTGTATCTGTAAGAAGATTGCAGCTGTATCCATACATCTCCACGGCTCTTCTGTTGGCATCGTATGATGAGATTTCTCCATTATGTACTACGGATAGATCGAGAAGAGCGAATGGGTGAGAGCCTCCCCACCAGCCAGGGGTGTTTGTCGGATAGCGTCCGTGAGCTGTCCAAGCATAGCCCTCATACTCATCCAGACGGTAGAAATCCGCGACATCCTCAGGGTATCCAACAGCTTTGAATACTCCCATGTTCTTACCGCAGGAGAAGACATAGCAGCCTTTTATCGTATTATTCAGTTTAATAACGGAACGCACGACATACTCCTCTTCATCGAGATGGCTGTCAGATAGCCTATGCGGAAGAGGTGTGACAAAGTATCTCCAGATAAGAGGTGCGTCTTTGATATTCGGATTAGCTCTTGTCGGAATCTTTGAGAGGTTGATGATATCAAAACAGGAATCAAGAAATCTCTCGCACTCTTCGCGTGCAAGCATATCATCATAGAAGATATGCATAGCGTAATATTCCCTGTACTGGGGATAGATTCCATATCCTGCAAAACCGCCGCCAAGACCATTGGAGCGTTCATGCATGATCTGAATGGAATCCTTTATCGTTCTTCCGTTTATCTTCCTGCCGTCTCTGGCGAATATACCAGCTATCGCACAGCCTGAAGGTATTCTTACTTCTCCTTCCCTCATAGTTGCTCCTTAATGAAAAAAGGCGTCATGGGAGGGTTTCCTCTCATGAACGCCTTTGTTCGATTCGGATTATCCTTAATTGGGGCTGAGGTTGTCAATCTCCCATGTATGTGATATAAAAACAAATGATTTGACATTCATCGTCAAAACAGTAAAATCTGTCGGATGGAAAGTCTATAGACCGGAGGGTTATATAATATGGCAGGAAACGTTTCAAAGAACGCACATCGTGAAGGTGCAAAGGTTCTTATGAGCAGATGGGGCGGCGCTATCAAGATGAAGAGTGTCTTCGAGAATGGCAAGCTTCGCCATGTTGCTTATTGCGAGAAGACTGGAAATACAGCACGCAAGCCAAAGGATCTGATGTAATCAGATTAGGGTCCATGTTCGCATGGGCCATTTTCTTTTCAAAATCGGAGGTTTTATATGAAGAAATTTGTTGCAATTCTTTCAGCTATGATGTTGCTTTTCGCCCTGATCGGATGTCAGAGTACAGACGTTCCTGCAGCTACAACAGAAGTTGTTGCTCCAGCACAGCCTGAACCAGCACCAGCTCCGGCTCCTGCCCCGGCTCCAGCACCTGCACCTGTTCCAGAGGAAGAGGTTGCTCCAGCAGCTCCAGTAGAGGAGACAAGTGAAGCTATTTCTAAGACATATGAGTATCTGGGATATGAGCTTGGAATCACAGCAGAGAATGGAATTGCTGTAATTACATATCCAGACTGGGTAACAGAGAGTGATGTCGCAGCATTCTTCGCAGCAGAAGTCGAGAAGTATGGCGCAGAGCTTGATGGAATTATGTATATGTTCACAGCTCCTGGTTCAGTTGAGATTGCATATCCAGCAGGAGCAACAAGCGATGTTGTAACAACATACATCGACAGCTTCGTTGCAGATCTTCTTGCATATGTAGAAGGCTTTGATATTCAGCCAGCTGTATAACAGAATAGCATTTGTTCTATTAGTCCTCGGTGCAGAGCCGGGGATTATTTTTTACATTATTTTACATTCAGGTAACCTGGTTTTCCCTATCGTCCTCTATTATCGTGTGTTAGAATTGCTTTAAAGCGTATCCACGCTTCGAGGAGGATAAATTGAAAAGACTGAGGAACATCTCCATAATTCTTCTTTCGCTTCTTCTGGCTTTGTCATTAGGTAGCTGTCAGAGTACTGCGGCAGAGACGGAGACTGATAACACCGTGGAGACGGTTGTTGAGCCTGTAGAGATTCCATCTGGGGAGGAAGCTTCAGATGCTGATGAGGAGACTCTTCAGGAGACAGAACCTCCTATTGCTGTGGATGAGGAAGTTCCTGTTTCCGTTACCTACCAGTATATGGGCTATGAGCTGACAATCGATGCTTATGATGGCTATGCGCTCATCTCTTACCCTGCAGAGGCTACAAACTCTGATGTGGCGACTTTCCTTGCAGAAGAGGCAGAGAAGTATCAGATAACAGGTGTAACATATACATTCCTTGGAAATGGCGAGCTTCGTCTTGATTACCCTGAAGGAGTATCAGTAGAGGAGAGAAAGGCTCTTGCAGATACATTGGCGTCTGATCTTATCGTCTATGTCACACCAGAACCAGCGGTAGAGCCAGAGACTACAATCACAACAGTTTATAGTTACTCAGGTTATGAGCTTGCTGCTGTTATCTCAACAGGGAAGACAGTAATTGAATATCCTGCATTCATAACAGATGCTGAAGTCGAGGGCTTCTTCGCATTTGAGAATGCAAAGAATGATTTTGCTTCTCTTGGAGTAGTCTATACGATAAACGAACCCGGTCTCGTAACCCTTGCTTATCCTGAGATTTACTCAAAGGAGATAGTGAAAGCAGAGCTGGATTTACTCGTAAATGATCTGATTGCTTATATATCAAAGGTTCCGGTTGCTGTTCCTGTTCCTGAAATTGCAGATGTCCTCATAGCTGAAGTCTATTCATATGGTGGCTATACGCTCGAAGCGACAGTGGCTGAGGGAATGGCAGAGATAGTTTATCCTGCTTCTGCAACTGATGAGGAAGTTAATGCATTTATAGCGCTTGAGAATGAGAAATATGGCTATGGCGATATGGGCGTGTTCTATACCCTGGAGGGTAATGGAAAAGCGGTATTCACATATCCTGAAAGCATTGAACCAGCTGTTGTTGCAGCTGAACTCGATAATCTTGTCGCTGATCTTATCATATACATCACCCCGGAGCCTCAGGTTGTAGCTGTTTCAGTTCCTGAACCGGAGCCGATTGTTGTTGAATACACTTATGGTGGCTATTCCCTTTCCGCAGAGATCTCAGAAGGGGAGACAATCCTTTACTATCCAGCTGTTGCAACAGACGATGAAGTCAATGCATTCATAGCACTAGAGAATGAGAAGTATGGCTATGGTGATATGGGTGTTGTCTATACTCTGGAAGGTGATGGAAAGGCCGTATTCACATATCCTGAGGAGATAACTCCGGAGACAGTCGAGAAAGAGCTTGATGTTCTTGTCGATGATCTTATCGCATATATAACAACTCCAGTAGAGACAGAAAATGAAGCAGTTGAATCTGAGATTGTTTCTGATGTGATAACTGCTGACTATACTTACCCCGAAATCTACATTATTTCAGATATTTAAGCACGTGAGAAATTCCTTTACTATCCAGCTGTTGCAACGGACGAGGAAGTCAATGCATTCATAGCGCTTGAGAACGAGAAGTATGGCTATGGTGATATGGGTGTTATCTATACTCTGGAAGGTGAAGGAAAGGCAGTATTCACATATCTTGAGGAGATAGCTCCGGAGACAGTTGAGAAAGAGCTTGATGTTCTTGTCGATGATCTCATCGCATACATAACAACCCCTGTAGCTCCTTCCGTTCCTGTAGCAGAAGAACCGGAAGCCGCTGTTGAGGAAGAAGAGATTGTCTATCCTTTCGGTGTTGAGCCTATTGTTAAAGCCGAAGGTGATACCGATGGATTCTATCTTTACATCGGTCATACAAACGATGTGCATGGACGTATCGTGACAGGTGAGGATGGAAGCATGGGATACTCCAAGCTTGATTCCCTTGTTAAGATGGCGGAAAGCGTAACTGATGACATCCTTCTGCTTGATGCGGGTGATACCCTCCATGGAACAAACCTTGCAAACATGTTTGAAGGACAGACTGTTCTGGAAATCATGGATATGATCGGTTACGATGCCATGGTTCCAGGTAATCATGATTTCAACTATGGTTCGGATAGGCTCTTCGAGGCAGCTGAATGGGCAGAGGAGAATGCTTCATTCCGTATTCTCAGTGCAAATATAACAGATGAAGATGGCTACCTTCTGATGCAGCCATACCAGATTTATGACTTCAATGGTTTTAAGGTCTGTGTAATAGGTATTTCAACTCCTGATACAAAGACAAAAGCTCATCCAAAATATACAGTTGGTGTTGAGTTCATGTCTGATGCAGTGCTTGAGAATGCACAGAATGCTATCGATATTGCAAATGAGATTGCGGATTTCGTTATAGTTCTTGGCCATATCGGAGTGGTTCCAGATGGAGATACAGGACTTACCTCTGAGATAATCTGCCAGAGCCTTGATGGAATAGATCTCTTTATCGATGGGCATAGCCATACTGTCATGGATGGTGGAGAGGTTGTTAACGGAACTCTCATTGTTTCCACAGGTCAGTATCTGAACAATCTTGGAATCGTCGAAGTGAAGGTTAATGCAGATGGAAGTGCTGCAATTGAGGATGCATTCCTCCTTCCTGCTTCAGAAGTTCTCGATCCATCCTCTGGTGATATCCTCAGATCATTTGGTGTAACTGAAGTTCCTGATTCTGCGGAAATTGATGAGTATATAGAGGCAAAGCAGGCAGAGCTTGATGAGATGCTTGGAGTTGTTGTTGCTAATATTCCTATGAATCTCAATGGAGAAAGAGCGGATGTAAGAACAAAGAAAACTAATCTTTCTTCTCTTATCTGCGAGGCAATGACAGCTGAAAGCGGTGCGGATTTCACAATCATGAATGGCGGTGGAATAAGAGCTTCTCTTGCAGCAGGTCCTGTAACTCTCGGAGATGTCAATAATGTGCTTCCATTCACGAACATCATAACTGTATGTGCAATAACACCAGCAGATGTATATGCAGCTCTAGAGCATGGATACTCACTGCTTCCAGAGCAGAATGGTGCATTCTCACAGACGGATCTGAAGGTTGTCTATTCAGCTTCTGCTCCTGTTGGGGAGAGAATCAAGAGAGTTTATCTTGGAGATACCCTTCTTGACAGAAACGATACAGAGACAACATACAAAGTCGCTACAAATGATTTCATGGCGGCTGGAGGCGATGGCTATACGATGTTCGGAAGAGTCCTCACCGAAGGCAGCATGCTTAATGAGGTCTTCTGTGATTATCTTTCGGAGAATTATCCTGCACTTTGATGAGTGAAGGGTATACATAGAGCTTTGTTCTGTGTATTCTCCTGTTAAGACAATGGCGTCTAGGAAGAGATTACTCTCCCTAGGCGTTTTTTCTTTTCGGAGGATATATGTGTACTGTTTTCGGTTATAACGGTTCAGCTCTTGCTCAGGAGAAGGTAAGGGAAGCTTTGGAGAAGACAATCTCCAGAGGCCCTGACATGTCCAGGATCATAGAGCTAGAGGGAGGCTGTGGTTTTCTTGCTTTTCAGAGACTTGCGATTATGGGACTGGATGAGAGTGGAATGCAGCCATTCTTCAATGGCTCAGATGCTGTCGTCTGTAATGGGGAAATCTATGGATTCAGGACTGTGCGCGAAGAGCTGAAAAAACGAGGCTATGTATTCTCTTCCGATTCAGACTGTGAGATTCTCCTTCCTTTATGGCGGGAGTATGGTGTGGATATGTTCCGAAAGCTGGATGCTGAATATGCCTGCATAATCTATGATTCCACATCCAGAAGTTTCATTGCAGCGCGAGATCCGATAGGAATACGTCCTCTGTTCTATGGCTATGATAGTACCGGTGGAATTTTCTTCGCAAGTGAAGCGAAGATGCTTGTAGGGCTTGTGGAGAGAATCATTCCGTTCCCTCCCGGATGCTATTACAAGGATGGGGAATTCCATCGCTATCGTGATATAGCATCCCATGAAGGCGAGTACAGGCATGATGATCTGGGGGTTATTACGGAGAATATCAGGATAAGGCTTGAAAAAGCTGTTGAGAAGCGTCTTGATTCGGATGCTCCTCTTGGTTTTCTCCTTTCAGGTGGTCTTGATAGCTCGCTTGTCTGCTCAATAGCAAGAAAATACCTGAAACGTCCTATAAGGACTTTCGCTATCGGAATGAAGAAAGATGCTATCGATCTGAAATATGCTAAGGAGACAGCTGATTATCTTGGTGCTGATCACACCGAGGTCTTTATGACTCCGGAGGAAGTCATAGGATCTTTGGAGGAGGTTATATACAACCTCGCTACCTATGATATAACGACAATAAGAGCAAGCATGGGAATGTATCTGCTCTGTAAGGCAATTCATCTGAATACTGATATAAGGGTATTGCTTACCGGAGAGGTTTCCGATGAGCTTTTCGGTTATAAATACACAGATTTTGCACCATCTGCAGAAGCTTTCCAGGCTGAAAGCGAGAAGAGGGTTAGAGAGCTCTATGCATATGATGTGCTTCGTGCTGATAGATGCATTGCTGATAACAGCATCGAGGCGAGGGTTCCTTTCGGAGATCTCGATTTTGTCTCATATGTTATGTCAATAGACCCGGAACTCAAGATGAACAGATATGGGAAGGGCAAGTATCTCCTCAGAAAAGCTTTTGATGATGGTTATACTCTTCCTGAGAGCATCCTCTGGAGAGAGAAGGCAGCGTTCAGCGATGCAGTTGGGCATTCTATGGTTGACGATCTTAAAGCATATGCGCATGAAGTCTATAAAGATAAGGATTGGAAGACTATGTGTCTTGAGTATCCCGAAGAGGGAAGGCCATTCACTGAAGAGTCCCTTCTTTATAGGATGATATTCGAGAAATACTACCCAGGAGAGAGCTCTATGATTCCTGGATTCTGGATGCCGAATTCCTCTTGGGAAGGCTGTAATGTCTCTGATCCATCTGCAAGAGTGCTTTCCAACTATGGAGCAAGCGGTATCTGATAGCGTTTGTGAATTTGCTGTGCTATCCTCTTTTGTAAGAAGGAGGTCCGGATGTCTGATAAAAAAGATGATGGGGAAAAGTTCCATGAAATAAAAGAGGACAGCTTTGATGATATGAATAACAGTTATTTCAGCTTCCATGATGATGAGGATCAGGATGATTTCCCATCATTCTTTGAAGATGGAGAGCTGATGCAGGAGTTTTCGGAAATCCTGACATCTCTTTTTGATGAGTTTGTGTCCTTGCTTCCTGTGGATATACAGGAATACGCGGAGCATGCTGTGGAGGCTGTGCTTTCCAGATTCGGAATGGAGCCTGAGGAGACGCTGAAGATCGCAAAGAAGCTGAGAAAGCTTGCAGGTAATCTGGATTGCCCGGGAATTTACCTCATTGAAGCTGATGCCTACAAGAAGATTGCCACAATGAATATGGGAAAGGAAGATGAGGCATTCAGAAAAGCAATCGAGAAAGAGGAAAAAGCTCTTCATCAGTACATAACGCACTTTGAGAAAAAGGGTTATGGAGATGTGGATGGCTATCTTTTCGCAAGGGTCGAAAGCATGAGGATCCGTCAGCTTCTTGGAAATCGCAAGGGCATATTTTCTGCTTCTTTGTTCCTTCCGGAGGATGCGGATTTTGATATGGAAGCTATTATTGATTCGCTGGAGGAGTTCTATAGCTCTGAAGAGGCTCCTGATAACTATGATGAAAGGACATACACCTTCACGACAGATTCAAATAGCGTTGTTCATCTCGAATATAATTCCGGGGAATTCCTTGATGATTTACTTACCTCTATTCCGCTATCGGAAGAAGAGAAGCAGAAGCTTTATGGAAGTCCTTTCGCTTCCCCTCATGTGACGGTATCAGTGGATGCGGGGAAGGATATAACTGCTGCTGCGATAGATCTTCAGCAGGTGCTTTCCGCTATCTACAATGTTTATCCAGATATGGAGGATGCTGTTCTTAATGGAATTTCACTTGGCAAGACTGCGCTTCCGATTCTTTTGGAAGATACGAGGGAGGTAATCTTCTCTGAGCATGTGCTTTTCAATATCTTCTTCGAATCAGAGGATGAGAGATATCTTGCAACACATAATGCGGAACCATGGGGCAGGAAGAATCTTGCAGTGGATGTAAAGGAATTCGATCGCGAGGAAGACGCTCTGGGAGTGCTTGTAGATGCTATGTATAAGCATATAAAGCATGCGATAAAACCAGGGGACCATATCGAGTGCTACGGATATGATATGAAAGCTTCTGCTTTTAATTCTGAAATATCTGATATAATCATCCTAAGGGAGAGGAAGAATGGCTGATAAATTCGATACAACACTTGCTTCTTCGATGGCGGCAGAAGCTGTAGATCTGCTTCCCGATGGAATGAAGGAGGCAGTCTCGCTGGCTTTGCAGGCGGTTGTTCTGAATCATAGCGGGAATTACAAAGCTTCGGAGGAAAGGATAAGGAAGCTCAGAAGCGTATCATATTCGCGCGAAGCATATAGCTATTTCCTTTCAGCCAGGAATGAGTATGCGCTTTATGAAAGCTGCGATGGAGAGAATAAGGAGGGATTGAAACATCTTGCGAAGGCAAGGGCTGCTTTATCGCAGTATCTTTCTTCAGATATCAAAGCAAGACCTGAGAAGGAAGTGATTGAAGCGAAGCTTATGAAGGCTCGCGCTGATTACATCCTAGGTCACAGAAAAGGTATCTTCATGGGAATTGTTGAGATTCCTTCAAAGGAGAGCGTGAGCGGTGAGGCTTTGAAGCTATTGAAGCCAAGGGGTCTTCATGTAGCAGCTGTTGCGGAGAATTCTATTGCTTTTTCAGAGAGTGATGGCTCCCTATTTGCTGTTTCTCTGGAAGCTTCTGGGATGCTTGTTGTGGCTGCAATCAATGGAAGCGGTGAGATTATGGAAACCGCTGATTCCTTCATCAAGCTTACCTCTGCCGTGATGAAAGCTTTCTCATCTGCTTCATTCTACATCAATGGTGTAATGCTTAGCGCAAAGGATGTGGAGGAAGCGCTTGGCGATATTTCAGAGAGTGCATTCCCTGTCTGGTTCTTTGCTCGTGGTTATGAGGCAGACGAGGATGGAAAGCATGTGATGGTCGCAGAAGGCGCTGAAAGCTTTGGTGTGAAGGCGATAAAGATAATGGATGTGAAAGATGAGGATAAGGAAGAGGCCTCAAATGCTCTTTCATTGATTCTTGTTTATCATGTCTATTCCACTTCAGCACGACGTTCTAAGTCGTTTGGGATAAATGGAAGAACTTATTCTCTTGTCTCATCCGACAAAGATAGCGTATCATTTATTCTTGAGAAAAAATGAACGGAAGCAAAATGATTTTCTCAGGCTCCCTCTATAGTTATCTTGGTGGGACAGCCTCGGAAAGGACGATTCGTACATATTCTTCGGAGTGGATAAGCGGAAATCTTGCTTATCTAGAACAGGGCGGGGTCAGGATGATTCCTTGGAAGGATGATCCTAAGCGTCCATGCTTCAATGAGTGGCTCCCGGAGGATATCTACCAGGCATTTCTTCTTTATGCTTCATCAGCTGCAGCTGGAATGCCTATGCTCAGCCGCATACCGAGAGGCTTCAAGAGCAGAAAGCATCCTCTTGTAAGAAAGATCATGCATTCTGATGATATGATCTGGGAGAAGACGCTTTTCTCGCTGCTTTTCGTGCCATCCCCTGATATGTTCACATATTACACATCCCTGCCTGATATCGGGGATATCCTTGCTTCTTCAACTGCTGCTCTCGAGGAGCTGCTTGATAGAATCAATGAAAGGACATGGGGGGCTGATCCATATACCATCATTTCATGGAGTGATGATTCCAAAGCTTCTGGTATGAAGATCAAGAATGCTCTTGTCCCTGATAAGGAAGGTACAATTGATGGTGAGGCAGCTGCAAAGTATGCGTATTCCATTCTTTTCAGAGGGCTTATGTTCTCTCAGTCAGGCGGTACACCTCTTATCATAGGAAGGGAGGGAAATGAATATTATGGAAGAAGATTTCAGAAGAGAAGAGGAGAGACATACTGATACCTCTCTTGTATTGGGAATACTTTCGATTGTCTTTGTGGCAATGTGTCAGATAGTAGGGCTTATCCTAGGTATAATCGGACTGCATAAAGCAAGGCAAAGCGGGAGAAGATCAGAGACAGGCTGGGTTCTGAATGTAATAGGAATAATCCTTAATGCTGTAGTTATAGCTGCTGTGATTATCCTTCTGGTAATTGGTCTAGCTATTTTCTCAGAGTTCTTAGACTATGCTTACTATTGGTGATTTACATTGCTGTGCAAGATATGCATAATGATTTCGTTATCAAAGGGCGCGTAGCTCAGCGGGAGAGCATTACCTTCACACGGTAGGGGTCAGCAGTTCGATCCTGCTCGCGCCCATAGAAGCGATAAATCATTTCTTTTCTGCAAATAAGGAGCGGTACTGACTGCTCCTTATCTTATAAAACACCCTGTGTCTGCTATAATTGGATAAAACAGAAAAGGAGACATCATGCTTCCAATTCTTCACTTTTTCAATGATGGATACCTCGCTGCGATGCCCTTGCTTTTGCCATATGCATCGGAGGAGTTCGGCCTGTCACTTGGAATAGTTGGATTTCTTGGTTCTCTTCTAAGCTTTTCCGGAATAATCCTTGCGCTTCCAGCAGGAGTGGCAGCTATGAGAGTAGGGGCTGTAAGATTGCTCAGCATAGCTGTGTTGTGCTATAGCCTCGGCTTTTTGTTGCTTGGCTGCTCAAATGGACTGATTGCGGTCTTGATTTCATTTATCCTGGGTAGTATGGCTTTCGGAATATTTCATCCGATAGCTTTTTCTGCAGTAGCGAAATCTGCTTATTCAACGGATCTTGGCAAGCACATAGGCATATTTGCAGCGACTGGGGATATAGGGAAAATTGCTTTTGCGGCCGTTGTCCCATTCATCGTGGGATTTACTTCCTGGCGGATTACTTCCATCCTTTATGGTATTGTGGCATTCCTCCTTTTTATTATATGCGGACTTTTCTCCATGAGGAAAAAGAAGGAGTCAATTGCTGTAACTCCGGAAAGGAAGAAGATAGATTTAAGCCTTTTTGCGGATAAGAGATTTTTCCTGGCAAATGCCTCTAGTTTTATTGATTCGTTTGCCAATGCCTCATTATTCATGTTTGTTCCGTTTCTTATAGCTTTCAGAGGATGGAACGCTTCTTTCATTGGTATATTCACATCTTTGTTCTTCATAGGAAATCTGCTTGGTAAGGTCATAATGGGTAGCCTAACAGATAAGATTAGGAAGGAGCACCTTTTCATCTATTGTGAACTCTGCATTTTCATCTCATTAGCTATCCTTGCACTTGCACCATCTATAGCTGTTGTCTCTGCTCTCGCCATCATTCTAGGTTTTTTCACGAAAGGAACAGTTCCCATTACAAGTACAATGATTGCTGAATCTACAAGTAAGGATAAG
This sequence comes from uncultured Spirochaetales bacterium, assembly GCA_949283235.1. Lineage (GTDB taxonomy): Bacteria > Spirochaetota > Spirochaetia > Sphaerochaetales > Sphaerochaetaceae > Ornithospirochaeta. The sequence goes on from CASDRY010000056.1 coordinate 14,516, forward strand.
CTAGAATCTGCATATAGTATAAATTCATTATCAACAAGCATTGCCAATACCGCGGCTCCTGCTTTCTTTGGAGTACTTGCTGATTTCCATGGAATTCAGACTATATTCTTTGCCTGTGGTATTGCCGCTTTATGCTCTACAATTCCTGCTGTGATGATAATAAAAGGTCAGAAAACAAACTGATCTTCATTTTTTCGGAATGCTGAATTTGGAGATATCGAGGCCTTCAAGTTCCAATAGTTTTATCTTTCTCTGTATCCCTCCAGCATATCCAGTAAGATTTTTATTCGCTCCTACTACGCGGTGGCAAGGCACGATTATCGATATAGCATTGTGACCGACTGCTCCTCCAACAGCTCTTGGAGAGACTTTTTCAATTCCTCTCTGCTCTGCAATCTTTGCTGCTATATCTCCATATGTCATAGTGCTTCCATATGGAATGGAGAGCATGATCTCGCTTACTTCCTTGTGAAATTGAGAGCCTTGTATATGAAGGGGAGGTGTGAACTCCGGTTTCTTCCCTGAGAAGTAGATATCAAGCCAATCCTTGGTTTCAGAGAAAATCAAAGTATCTCTTTCTTCATGATTCTCATCAAGCTGGAGAGCATAGTAGCGCTGATTTTCAAACCATAGTCCTGTAAGCCCTATTTCATCGCATGCTAGGAGAATATCTCCAAGAGGTGAGTGATAGTGATTGATATACTGCATTCACAGTCCTCCGGTATTAGAAAGAAAAAGCGCAACTCTTTCGAATTGCGCTTTGCTCCCCCGGAGGGATTTGAACCCCCGACAGGGTGGTTAACAGCCACCTGCTCTACCGACTGAGCTACAGGAGAATTAACCTTTTCAGGTTGCCTTCATCAGGCACGGACATATTTATAAAACTTTCACTCATTTATGTCTAGTACTTTTGCATTATTTTTGTCATTCTTCTCAGATTTTTCTTTGAGTAAAGTAAAAACGATAGAGAAAAGTGGAACAGCTAGAAGCATTCCCCATATGCCAAATAATGCACCTCCCAGTGTTACGGACATGAATACATAGACAGATGGTACGCCTGTAGTCGTTCCAACGACTCTGGGGTAGATAAGATCGCCTTCAAGTTGTTGAAGTACAATAATGAAGATAAGGAAGAAGAGACCTTTCCATAGGGCTATCATGGCAATCATGAATGCACCAACCAATGCTCCTATAACAGCACCATAGATAGGAATAAGCGCCATTACACCTGTAAGTACACTGATAGTAGGTGCATAGGGGAATCTGAATAGAATCATGCCTGCAAAGCATAATCCTCCTATTATCGCAGCTTCAGTTGCCTGTGCGGTTATGAAGCGGGAGAAAGCTATAAAACTGATTGAAGATGCATGTTTTATCGCCTCAATCTGCTTTTCCTTCAAGAAGAGGGCTAGGAGCTTCAGGATATGACATTGCAGTCTTTTCTTGTTGGATATGAAGTAGACTGCGAAAACAAAGGAAACGAAGAATGTCACGATTGAAGATATCGTTCCCTGTATTGTTGATAAAGTATATGAAATTATCGATGGCGTGAACTCGCTTATCTTCTGTTCAATAGCTTCCGCCAGTGTCAGAATTCCTGAATCTGCATTATCGAAGAAGGTGTTGATGATAGGAATGGATGAGATATCTGTCTTGTGCCAGAAGTCATTATCAGCGGCAAATTCTCTCAGTGAAGAGACAAATAATGATATAGCGTTTATAAGCTCAGGAATAACTAGTGTGAATACAAACGCTATAAGAAACAGCAGCAGAAGAATTGATATAAGAAGAGCAATTCCCATGCTATGCTTTGAGATGAACTCTGCTTTACACCTTGCTATATGCCGCTCGAAGAAAGAGGCAGGGAGATTCATGATGAATCCGATACAGATTCCCCCAAGTACTGGAAGAAGCACAGAAGCCGCCTTGGTCTTTATCCATGGCAGCGTTGTTTTATAGTTCCATATAAATGTAACAGCTATCGCGAGGAATATTCCAAGCAGCAGATACGATAGAAAGTCCTTTCGTTTCACAGAAATACTCTATGCCATGAGAAAGCGCAAATCAATTCCTTCCTGCAGCTTTCTTGATTGATCCATAGCCTTCTTCTATATCAAGGTTTAGGTCGTTGATTGAGATATGACCGCAGAAAATACCGAATACTTCCTCGCTTTCATTCTTTGAAATGGATAGCTTTTCCTTTGCTTTTATCGAGGCAAATGGAATGAATGTAATTGATAAGCCTCCATTCTCATCAATTATCTTCCACTCTGACGAAGAAAGGTCGGAAGGGTAGGAGAAGCTGCATTTTCCTATCTTGTACACCTTGCCATCAACAAGAATGCTGTTCAGAAGCGCATTGTCAGGGGAAAGCGACAAGGCCCATGTGTTATTTCCCGCATATCCGAATGCAGTTGCTTCCAGGACGCTATTTCTTGCAGCTCCTACGTTTCTTATAGAGGTGACAGCTGCTATTGTGTTACCGCTTAGCTTCTCGATTCTGTCACCGATGAAAATAGTCCCATCAGCTTCCAACGGGGCAAAGCGTGTTGTGTAGCTTATTCCCTTTTCATCATTTATGCGCAATAGGGAAGAGATGGATTCATCTTCATCTTTGTGATGGATACTCACGTCAGCTTTGAAGCCTTTCTCTTCAGAAGGAAGATCCAGATATGGCGTTGTTATAAGAAGTCGTCTAAGCTTCCCTTTATCCATCATGGACATGGTCATTGAGCTGTCATAGTAGATAAGGTTTCGCTCAGATTCAGAGCTTGAGAATCTCGTTGTATCCTTGGTCATTCTCTTCAGATTCGCACACGATACAGCTTTCTTTCTCGCATAATCTACAAAGGAAATTGAATGAAGCCCTGTTATACCGAAATCTGCATAGGCTGAACTGAAAAAGATCTTCCTGTCGAAATCCCCGACAGCATATATCTCACAGCCTCTTCTCTGTGTCTTCCTTTTCCTGTCATATGCTCCGAACTTCCAGAGCGGTTTCCTGCTCCATCCTTCTTCGGTGTTTTCGTTTATTTCGGTTATCTCGGTAACTTCTCTGAGCATGGGATGATTATAGCATCAAAAAGAAAAAGCGGCAGTTGCCTGCCGCCCTATGTTTCAGAATTGCCTTATTACTGAGCACTTGTCATCATGATATCCGAAAGATATGTAGTGATGAAGTTGTCTTCGAATCCATCTGAAGAGAGAATGGATGACTGAAGATCCTGTGCTGCAAGATCCGATGAACTTGCTGAGTACATCAGGTTAAGGTAATTAGTCCATGTCTCATTAGCTGTTCCACCTGCTACAGGGCGAACGATAATATAGCTGGAACCTGTCTGCTGTGGCCCTATAACAGTATTATCAGAAGCTGTAAAGATTGTTCTCTGGAATGCTGTATCAGATACGGCAGCGTTGTAGAGGAAGCCCTCGGGATCATTTCCCGCAAGACCATTGATGAATGAGGATGAACCTGGGTTGTAAGAGGAAGCATCTACATCTGTGATCACAAGCCCATTGTCGGAAGCTGCCTTGTCGAAATCAGCTTCTGCTGCTGTGAAAATCTCATCAGCTTTCTCTGCTACATAGGCATTCATTGTCTCGCTGTCGTTTACGGAGATATATCTCTTGACATCTGAGAGTACCGCTGGATCCTCAAGATTCGGGAGCTCTGACTCTCCATCTGCACGGAAGATCATCCAGCCTGTATAGCCCTGGATAGGAGCGGTGAGATTGCCACTTGCTGTATCGAATAAAGTTGTCGCATCTTCAGCGTTCATAAGAAGGTTCTCAAGATCATTGAAGAGAACATTTCCCATGCTTCCGCCTTCTGAGGCATAGCTATCTGTCGAAGAAGCTGCGACTGCATCCTCAAATGTTGTCTCTCCGCTTTCAATTGATGCGATGATATCATTTGCATCGCTTTCAGTAGCAACTGTGATTACAGAAAGATCCTTTGTCATGAATGGAGCTGGGTTAGCATTAGCATAGGATACAGCATCTGCATCTGGATATGTGTCGTAATCAACGATGATATACTGAAAAGCCTTTGGAGAAGCATTGAGGGCTGCAACGAATTCGTTCTCAGCATTTGATGTTTTTACAGATGTCATATCCTGGAAGACTACCTGTGAAGGAATCATAGCTGTAAGCTGGTTGCGGAGTGCTTCCTTGTCGAGCTGTGATGCTGCGTTATATGCATCCATATCGAAAGCTCCGTTCTCATCACGATAAAGGCCGCTGTTTATAACGCCCTGGCTGAGCATTCTGTCAGAAACTTTAATCGAGGCCTCATCAGCCATCTGTGAAAGCGCAGTCTGGAACACAGTCTGATAGAAAGCCTGAGCATAGATCTGCATCATATTCTGAGAGCTCATCGGATACATCTGTGAAAGAGAGTAGAGCTGGTTGTAGAAGTAATTATCATAAGCCATCTCAAGTGCGATTGGCTCACCATTATAACGGCCAAACTCAATGCTCTGGCCATTGCCTGTGCTGAAAACTGTTGTAGGAAGGATGAATGTTACGGAGATGAGAATAAGAACGACTACTCCGATGATCCATCCGAGGGATTTGCCATGCTTTTTCTTATCCTTTCCGTTCTTCTTTCCCTTCTCAGGGATAACTGCACCATTTGCGTTATTGTCCGAAGGCATCCTGAAACCTCTTTTGTGTGTAATATCAAAGCTGTTCTCGAAGAAACAGCTAGATGAAAAATTACCATCGATGGTATGTATCTGTCAATTCTGAGGCTACTAAGGCGGGGTATCAACCCACGCCTAAATCCGTGTTATCTATAAGAACTTCAGCTTTTTTGCTCTTTGCGATATCGGGAGCAAGTTCTTTTATGAAAATCTTTGCAAGTTCGTCATTTCTCTTTTCTTTTGAGGAGTTCTGGCAGAAAAGATTGACTGAGTAATAATCGAAGAAGCTTTCAGCTATCTCTACAGAGGAGATTATATCCTCTTTTGTCTGTCCTTCCATTCCTACCAGGAGACAGACGCCGTCGAAATACTTTCGCACTTCTTCAGGAGTCGCTTCTTCCCCGATTCCCTTGTTCCATCTTTTTCTTAGTGCTGGATTGAATGATTCTATTCCGACTCTGTAATGTACCTTGCATGGAAAGTTATCTGAGAATGCGGAGAGTTTGTTCCTGTACATCCAGTGCGCTTCGAACCAGAGATCCTTGATGTTTTTCTCTATTATAACTTCTCTTATAAGCGCAATTGTCTTTTCATCAAATTCCATCGCGGAGCCTGAGTTGATGATATCAAGGACTCCGTATTTTCCAGTGACCATCCTCAGTATAGGTTCATTGATGATGAAAGGCTCAGAGGATTTATCTAGATAATAGTCGCAGAACGTGCACTTTCGCCAACGGCATCCAGTGCCTTGAAGAAGGAGAAATTCCCGCTTCATTCCTTTTGTTATTTCGCTGTATCTAATAAGTTCTGTCATAGATATTTCCTTTTCAGATATCCAATTGCTCCATATGCAAGAGGAGTTCCGGCAATTGCTTCTATCAAAAGCTTGGCAGCATATTGGACTAGTATCATTGATACAATGTCCTCTGCAGGGGAAGTTCCTGTAAAGGCTATGATGACAAAGAAGACAGTATCAAAGAGATATCCGACAGCAGATGATCCGATTGTGCGCATCCATAAATTCCTTCCATCTTTCTGTCTTTCCTTCATCCAGACAAGGACTTTTGCGTTCGCGAGTTCTCCAAGCAGGAAAGATACAAGTGAGGCTACGACTATCCTAGGAACATATGAATAAATAGTCGTATATGCTATCTGCACATCTTCCATGTAATCAGGATAGGGCAGGATTATTCCAATCGAAGTGAAGATTACAAGCATTGCATTGGCAATGAAGGTAAGTATTATGACCTTCTTTGCTACCTTGTATCCCCAGACTTCAGCAAGGACATCTCCAAGCATGTAAGCAAAAGGAAATGTGATTGTTCCCGCATCGAAAAGCGACAAAGATCCAACAGTGATGATCTTGACTGCCATGAGATTGGCAATGAGGTAAAGCGTGACCAGAAAGGCTGTGACTACAACAAGCGGCGTGAAGTCGCCTTTCCGGTTTTTTGAAGGGTTTTCCGGTACCTTTTCCATAATGGCAGGAATATACAATAAACCATTGCTATGTACAAGCAGGATGCTTCAATGTTAATATTCCGAAGGATGCGGAAGATAGCTCTTACAATTCTAATTGCATTGGTTTTATGCCCTCTTAATGCGGAGGTCTTCTATTCAAGCATCATCAATGCATCCTATCTTTCAGATTTCGCGATGAGCGCTTTCCCTGTCAGTTTCTGGGGAGAGTTCGGTATCGATGATTTAGGACTTGTTGAGAATCTCAATACAAAAGCACTTGTACGCGTTGAGGCTGGTATGGCGCAGAGGACACTGCGGCAGTGGCCTGAAACGGGGGAAATCATCAGCAATCCTGCTGAACAGAGGCAGTATTCAGCAGTCTTCTCTGAAGGTCTTGTAGGTTTTGAGCAGGGGCTTATCGATAATCCTGAAGAAGGGAAGCCGGATTTCCTTAAATTCAGCTTCCTCGTAGGCGTGAGATGGGAACAGGCATTTGCCTCACTGGAAGACATTCAGAGCGGTAATTATGGAGGAGTCTTCTCTGAGCCTGGGTATTTATCCCCATCAGGGGAGGTCATAGGGGTTCCGGAGCTTAACGGAAATAAATATTCCCTTTCCAATTCGATTACCCTGGGAATAGATTTCAATAACCTAGATCATCATTATCTGATGCCCGAGGGGTATAATTTCTCCTTCGATTTCATCATGGGACCATGGTGGCTTCTCAATAGCCCCACAATCTTCAATACAAGTTCAACGATAGATTACTGGAAAATCCTATATACCGCTTCGTACTCGCATACATTCTTCCAGAAAGACCAGGAAGATGCGTATATGAATCTCTATTCACTCTATATGGATTTCGATCTTGGATGCCAGCTTATGTTCGGAGAGGCTATTCCCCAGCATGAGATGTCTGTGGATTTCCGCGATAAAGACATTCCTCCCAGACCATTCATCACAGATGTGGCAGCTTCTCTTACACTTGTAGGTCCTGAGTTCCTTGCTGTCGGAACTTATCCTGCTGTCACTGTCATAATGGAGAACGCGCTTGCAGCCGGACGTCTTCTTAATAGCACTTCCGAAGAGATAGAAATAGGATTCTATGGAACGATAGGAGCGCGATTCGATCTTTATATCCTTAGGATGTTCCGCGCATTTGTAGGTGTGTATTATGATTATCTTGTTCCAGAGGGATATGGAAGCGGTTTTGATTATGAGGTAGGAGCATACTTCACGGCATCTTTCTGAGGAGGCATATGAAAGAGCATTATGATTATCTTATTGTAGGATCTGGCTTATATGGTTCTGTTTTCGCTCATGAAGCGATAAGGAATGGAAAGAGTGTTCTTGTTCTGGAGAAGAGAAGCCATATTGGAGGAAACATATATACAGAGCTGAGGGATGGAATAACAATCCATAAATACGGCGCTCATATCTTCCATACTTCTGATAAGAGAATCTGGGATTATGTGAACTCCCTTGTTCCTTTCATGCCTTTCATCAATTCTCCTGTTGCTAATTTCCATGGTCATATCTACAACATGCCATTCAATATGAATACCTTCGCGAGGATGTGGGATATCTCAACACCGGAGGAGGCGAAGAGAATCATAGAGGAGCAGCGGAAGGAGATAACAGGAATGCCCTCGAATCTTGAAGAGCAGGCTATATCCTTAGTCGGGCGTGATATCTATGAGACTCTTGTCAAAGGTTATACCGAGAAGCAGTGGGGACGGGTCTGCAGAGAGCTTCCTCCTGAGATTATCAAAAGAATTCCTGTACGTTTTGTTTATGATAACAACTACTTCTCTGATATCTATCAGGGGATTCCTGAAGGAGGCTATACAGCTCTCATTGAAAAATTGCTTGATGGTGCCGATATCCTTCTCGATACAGATTATCTTGAAAACAAGGAAAAGTGGAATGAAAAGGCCGGGAAGGTTCTCTACACTGGATGCCTTGATGCGCTTTATGGCTTCTCCTATGGAAAGCTTCAGTACAGATCTGAGATTTTTGAAGAAGAGAGACTCGATAAAGAAGATTACCAGGGCAATGCTGTTGTGAATTACACAGACAGAGAAACTCCTTGGACAAGGATCATAGAGCATAAGCATTTCGATAAAGCCCAGTCTCCTGTTACCTGGATAAGCCGTGAGTATCCTGTTGATTACGAGAAGACAGGGGAGCCTTTCTATCCGATAAACGATGATAGAAACAAGAGCCTGTATTCGAAGTACCGGGAGAAAGCGGAAAAGGAAGATAAGCTCATAATAGGTGGACGTCTTGCAGATTATGCATACTATGATATGGATAAAACAATTTCAGCTTCCCTGAAAAAAGCTATGGAAACCTTCTGAATTGTAATATCATACAAAGCGAAGGGGTAAAGATGAAAGGCTTATGCGTATACATCAAAGCTGGTAAAGGACACTATGTTCCTGCTCGTGCGGTGAACGAGCAGATGGAAGCTGTCGGAGTAGAGTCCCAGCTTGTTGATTTCTTTGATTACCTTGATATCCACTCAGTGGAAGATATCAACCAGGGAATATGGCGTCTGATGCTTCGTTTCCCGTTCATTGAGCGACGTTTTGTGAAAATGATGGATCAGTCAGAGGTTGGAATAAAGTTCTTTGTCTGGATGATGTGCAAGCTCAGAAAGAAGAAATTCCTTGAGAATCTTAAAGAGTTCAGACCTGATTTCATCTTTACAACCCATCCGTATCCAGAGACTGTATTTGCACACCTTTCAAAGAAACTTGGTTTGAATATTCCGGTTTATTACTACGCAACTGATGTGTTCACATCTCCCGCTTCTGGTATATGGCCAGAAGCAAGATGTGTTTTCATCGCAACTGAAGAGGGCCGGCAGCGGCTTATTGAAAAGGGCGCTTCCCCTGATTTTGTCCGCATCTGTCCATTTCCGCTTCAAAGCTCTGTTGCCTCAGTTCCGCATATCAGCAAGAAAGAGGCAAGGAAGAAGCTGGGACTCAAGGAAGATGTTTTTACTATCCAGCTTAATCTTGGAGGAGAGGGGCTTGGGTCATTGAGTCTTCTTGAATCGATACTGAAAGAGGATCTTCCTGTACAGGTTGTGGTTATAGGAGGAATAAGGGAGGAGATGAAGCTTCATCTCAACCTGGTCATTTCCAGTAACAAGACAACTAATGCCTCTGTTGAGATAAGAGGCTTCATAGATAATGTGAATGACTATCTTGCAGCTTCGGATGTCATAGTGGGTAGAGCTGGAATAAACACCATAGTCGAAGCTATATATGCCCATCGTCCATTTCTTATTACTGAACTTGTATATACAGTTCTTCCTTCTGCTGAGTTTGTGGAGAAGTATCATGTCGGATGGAATGCCTCTGATGATAAAGATAAGCAGATCAGTATAATCCATGAACTTCTTGAAAACCCTGAGAAACTTGATGAGATAGACAAGGCTTTCGATGCTGTCCCTATCGAATACTCTGCAAGAAAGCTGGCAGAGATTGTTAAGAATGATGCCGAGATAGTCATAAATGGTTTGAAGTGAGTCTAAAGTAAAAAGCGGATGCTGATTCACTTTAAATCTGAAAACTCTTTCTGTAGTGGTCTTAATTTGATGGCCGCAATCAATGATAGCATCCAATTCTCAAGGGGCGTATACTAGTTTTGAAGCTTTTATTAATAAATAATACCAAATACAGAATAAAATTTTTAGTTAATAACTCTTAAGCAAGGACATGTTCATTGGCTTTCAAAGTCAGAATTATGGTATCCAAGATGGATTATGTTGAAAAAACTTCAGTTTCAGTTTTTCCTTTTTTCTGTTTCCCTGATGAGAAGGTCTCTGAAGAGATCTGAGCCGAATGTGATAGGAAGATTGTTAAACTCATGCTCGACTTTATCTCTTAGCTCTTTGTTATCCATATACTCTTTGATGATCTCAGCTTGCTTATGGGGATCGTTCTCGCACCATCCGATCATATGACGATTCAGGAATTCCTTTGAAGCTTTGAAAGCGTAGAGAACCTCAGTCACTATGAATGGTCTTCTCATATAGATAGCTTCCATCACTGCATTGGCTCCGGCTTTTCCTACCTGCATATCACAGGCTGCAAGATATTCCTGTACGTTATCCACAAAGCCACGGCGGTATACTGGGAAATCTGGATGATCTTTCGAAAAACGCTCAAAATGCTTTGTCGTTGTTTTGCTCTGTCCGCCTATAACCACTACCTGGCAATCAACACCAGCTTTTGCAAGTGCATAGAGAAAGCTTGTGCTTCCGATTCCTTCGCCACCCAATGAGCATAGAATTGTGAACTTATCTGGAAGATTCAGTTTTTTCCTTACTTCAGATTTGGAGGTGTAAGTGAATGTCTCGAATTGCTCCCTCAGAGGGAATGGACAGATTTCGAGAGTCTTCTCATCCTGTCCCTTCTTGATTGCATTCTCTATTCCCAGTTCAGTTGGCAGGTACATCTTGTCCAGCTTGTTACATATCCCGGTAGAGGGCGTGTCGAAAACATCCGCACAGTATTGATATATAGGCACATCGTATCCAAGCTTCTCGACAACATATGGAAGGATGATTCCTCCG
>CASDRY010000057.1 GCA_949283235.1 uncultured Spirochaetales bacterium
AAAAAAGGAAAAAGGTTATGAGACTGAATAAAACAGATAGGGAAATACTGGCTTCGTACTCATACATGATAGAAAGACTTTCAGAGTATCTTGGTTCTGCATATGAAATTAGCCTCCATTCTTTAGAGGATGAGAATCACTCTGTGATAAAGATAATGAATGGGTATCATTCAGGGCGTACAGTGGGGGCTCCGCTTACTGATCTTGCCATGAATATGCTTAAACGAATAAACAATCAGGGTATTTCCGTTGCTTCTTCGTACACTTCATATAGTGCGATCTCCGGAACAGGTGAGCGCCTGAGGTCTTCCACAATACCGATTCTTGGCGAAGGAGAGAGGGTAATAGGGATGGTTTGCATAAATTTCTATATGGATACTCCTCTTTCAGAGATCATAGAGCATATTACAGCGGGAAAGAATGAAAGCCAGCATAAGGAGTATTTCGCCTCAAGCATGAGTGATACGATTGCAAAATCTGTTTATGATGCAAAAGCCAGTGTAATGAATAATCCTGGTATCGCCTCTGTGAACAAGAACAAGGAGATAATAAGAATCCTCAATGCGAAAGGCATTTTCAATATAAAAGATTCCGTGAACTCTGTAGCTAAGGCTCTGGATATCTCCAGAAATACTGTTTACCTCCACCTGAGAGGGCTTAATAGTGAAGAGGAGCTTTGATTTTATATTGTAAACACCTTAACCATGCTATACTTAGCTCATGGAAATAAAAAAGATAAAAGGTGTAGTCAAAGACTATGCATGGGGTAATAGTGATTTCATTCCTTCTCTTATAGGAGGAAAAGCAGAGGGACCTCAGGCTGAGCTGTGGCTTGGAACTCATCACTCAGGCGATGCGGAGGTTGAAGGTGGTGGACACCTTTCAGAGCTAATAAAGAATGATCCTTCCATCCTGGGAGAGAAGGATTGGAAGAAATATGAAGGCCGTCTTCCTCTTCTTATGAAGGTGCTCGCAATCGCGAAGCCACTATCTCTTCAGTGCCATCCTAACAAAACCCAGGCTGAGAATGGCTGGAATAAGGAGGCTGAGAAGAGAGCGAAAGGCGAGGAGGTTTCCTATCAGGATGATAACGAGAAGTGCGAGATGATTCTTGCCCTCTCTCCAATCACAGCGCTCTGCGGTTTCCGTGATATCGAGGTTATGAAAGCAGACCTTGCAGCAGTTGTTCCAGCAGCTTTCGGACGTACTCTCAGAGCTCTTTCCAGTGATATCGAAAATCTCTTCATGTCGCTTTTCGAGCTTCCTGCAGAAGAGAAGAAAGCTATCCTTGCTGAGCTTAAAGCTTCTCTTGATAGTTCCTCTAATCCATCATGGGATGGTCTTTTCCTCACTCGCGAGGGAATTTCCAGAGAATGCCTTGAGGAGTATCCTGATGATATCGGGTGCATCTTCCCATATCTCATGAACGTTGTTCATCTGCAGATAGGAGAGGCTATGCCTATCACTCCGGGAACTCTTCATGCATATGTCTTCGGAAATGGTATCGAGGTCATGAATGATAGCGATAACGTTCTCAGAGGTGGCCTTACAAAGAAGAGAATGGACCTTCCCGAACTGAGGAGCATAATGAAATTTACTCCTCTTGACGTCGAGAAATGCACAGCTTCCACAGATGGTTTCGGTCGTACACGTTTCTCATCCCCGTCATCTGCGTTCATGCTGCTTTCAGTTTCATCTGGAACATATGAGATCAAAAATGATCCTGTTGCCATCATCCTAGTTACAGAAGGCTGTATAAGATTCTCCTCGAAGGGCGAGAGCCTGATGCTTGAAAAGGGAGAAGCCGCTGTTATTCCAGCTGGTCTTGAATATACGATGACTGTAAGGGGTTCAGGATATATCTCGGAGGTACCGGATGCTGAATAGGAGGAGAATCGATCTCATATTCGAGAAGGAAATCATAGAGGCTATGGGCTGTACAGAACCTGCAGCGGCTGCTCTCGCGGGAGCGAAGGCGGCGGAGCTCTTTGGCTCGATGCCCGACTCCGGTCTTGCAATTGTCTCTCCTAACATGATGAAGAACGCTATGGGCGTTTCCATTCCGAATTCTGCTTTGCATGGTATTAGGGCTGCAGTTTCACTTGGAATAGCTATTGGTAATTCCTCATCAGGTCTTTCAGTGCTGACGACTGTCACTGATAAGGAAAGGGAGATGGCTAAGGATTTTCCTCTCGAAGTCAGGATCGATGAGAATGCTCCTTCTTTATATATAAAGGTAAGTGTCTTTGGATCCGGGCATTCTGCCTCTGCCGTAATCTCCGGTGAGCATGATAGATTCACATCCCTGGAACTTGATGGAACAGAACTTCCTGAAGCTCCGATGTTCTTTCCTGAATGCAAGGCATTTTCCGAGGATGATTTCCTTGCAACACTCACTGTTGATGATGTGCTGGAGTATGCAGGTGGGCTTTCCCCTTCTATCTACAAGCTTCTGAAGAATGCTGTGGATACGAATCTCAGGATAAGCAATGCAGGTCTTACAGAGGACTGGGGATTATCTGTCGGGAAGATTATGAAAAGTGCGCTTGAGGGAGAACCGAAGACGCTCGATGAGGCTATGAGGAAAGCAGCAGCAGCTGCCGCTGCTGGCTCTGATGCCAGAATGTCAGGCTCCGTGCTCCCTGTAATGATAAACTCCGGGTCTGGTAACCAAGGTATAACAGTCACAGTCCCTGTAGCTGTCGTTGCCTCATTTCTTGGCAAGAGCGAAGAGGAGATGATTGCGGCGGTCTCAATAAGCGAGCTTATCGGGATAATCCTGACAAGTCAGAAAGATAGGCTTTCCGCTCTCTGTGGCGCATTCACAGCCGCTATAGGGACAGCATGTGCTTATGCATATCTCTTAGGAGGAGGGGCAAGGGTTCTAGATGCGACTATAAACAATATGGTTGGAAACCTTTCCGGAATAATCTGTGATGGAGCTAAGGATACATGTGCCCTTAAAATCTATTCCTCACTGATTGCTTCCTCTGTTGCAGTACAGCTGGCCCTTCATGGAAAGAGAGCAGGGGGAGAGGCTGGAATTGTAGGAGATGATTCGCTTTCATCAATTAATCATCTTACAAGAATCTCACATGAGGGAATGGAACAGACAAACAGGACGATTTTAGAGATCATGCTGGAAAAATCGAAATGAGATATGTCGCGATAGATTTCGAGACAGCCTCTGCGTCCCCTGAAAGTGCCTGCTCCGTAGGGCTTGTCAGAATGGATGAGGAAGGCTGTGTTCTCGACAGGTATTATTCACTCATTCAGCCTAAGCGCCTGGATTTTGATCCCAGGTGCTTTGCTATTCATCATCTCGATCCGCTGAGGATTGCCTCTTCTCCTACAATTGCGGAAATCTGGCCGGAGATGAGGGATTTCATAGGAGAGCTTCCTCTTGTCGCACATAATGCAAGTTTCGATATCTCAGTGCTTAGGGCCTCTCTTGCTTCCTGGGGCATCGAGAGTATCCATAATGACTATTACTGCACATTATCTCTTTCGAGGAAGCTCTGGAAGAATAAACGCTCTTATCGTCTGACAGCGCTCGCTGAAGAGTTTGGCTGGACATATGAGGCCCATAATGCTCTTGCTGATAGCGAGATATGCGGGCGTCTCTTTGCTCGTCTCTGCGGGACAGCTCTCTATGATGATGAGACAGCTGGGAGATTCTTCAGAAGGATATACAAGAATAAAGGCTATCCGAAGAAAATCTGATTATGCTTCCTTCTTCATCAATCCGATTTTTACAGCTATAAGCGGATAAATGAACACAGCCCAGATTCCTATCATGTAGTAAAGCGCAAAAGAGGTGAAAGCAGCAGGTGCTGGGATAATCATGATTATTACGGCAGCTATTGCTGTTGTCATGATTCCGACTATGAACGTAAGGATTCTTTTCCAGGGGCTGTTCTTCTCTGGAGCTGAATCAACAAGCTTTCTTTCAAGGTAGAAGCCAAGCATTACAGCGCCTGTTATGGTTGCTGTGCTCATTAAATCCTCGAATGCTACAGGATCTGCATCTGTCAGACCTAGAATCAGGGCAAGGATAAGGCCGCCAGCTGAAGCTATTATCCCATATATGAATGTGACTATAAGGAAAGCTCTCCTGCTGTCATAAAGCCTAAGCGCCAGAGGAGTGAGAAGGAAACCTCCTAAAAGTCCGATAGCTGTTCCCACGCTCACATCTATAGGCCAATGTACACCAAGCATAAGACGTGAGAGCGGAACGAGGATTATAAGAAGGGTACAGATTATTGTAGCGGCCTTCTTCCAGAATACTACGATGAGGGAGGAATAAAGTGCTCCCGATGTTGTGCTGTGCCCGGAAGGAAAGGAGTATCCTGTTGCAGTGCTGAGTCTTCCCCCATCAATTAAATCTGGGTGAACCTGAAAAGGGCGAGGAGAACGGAATATAGCTTTCAGCGATTGGGTAACTATCAGTGATGATAGGAGCGAAAGGGAGATTGCGAATGCTTTCTTTCTGTTAAAGCACCAGAGAAAGAGCATTATTATTACAAGCGGTACTGCAATTTCCCCGAACATTGATATTATTTCAGCTATTTTCTCCGTAAGCGGGGTTCTTAGCCTCTGGAAGAAAAGCATTATCTCAAGCTGCATTCGTCTTCTCCTTCCTTCCCTCGACAAACATCAGAACGGCCATCAATATGATGATTGCGTAACCTGTGAAGCTGAGTGCATCCGGTATCTGAGAGAAGATTACCCATCCAATTATAGCTGTGAAAATGACCTGGGAGTAGTCATATACTGATATATCCTTGGCAGGTGCTGCTTTATAAGCTGCGGTTATTGAGAATTGGCCTCCAGCTGCGGCAAGTCCTGCAAGAAGAAGTATTACAAACTGCTGCATCGTCATTGGGTGGTAGTTGAAGATAAGATATGGGAGTGTTACAAGGCAGGAGAATGCTGAGAAGAAGAGGACCACGACAGGGCCGCTTATTCCCTTTTTCCCCAATGCTCTTACACATGTGTATGCCGCACCAGCTCCAAGTCCGCCTAGGAAACCGATGAGTGATGAAACTAAATCGGCATTCTGAAAAGTAGGTTTTATTACGAAAAGGGAACCAATGAATGCTCCTAAGACTATCATTAAGGTTTTGAATGGTAGTTTCTCTTTCAGAAAAATCATCGAGAAGATGAGCGTGAAGAATGGAGACATTTTGTTGAGCATCGTCGCATCTGAAAGTATTAGATGATCGACAGCATAGAAATTGCATAGAATTCCCACTGTTCCTGTCACAGAGCGGAGAATAAGCATTGGAAGCGCTTCTTTTCCTATAGCTATGCTGTTTCTGTTCCTCAGAACGATTATGAGTGCCGCGATAGCTGCCACGAAGTTTCGAAAAAAGCTTTTCTCGATTGATGGGATATCTCCACTGAGGCGCACGAACATATTCATCAATGCAAAACAGAACGCTGATGATAGGATGCAGAGAACTCCCCTTGTTTTCCTGTCCATGGAGGACATATTAACAAATTCCGGGAAGAGGGGAAATGTTTCACTGCTGTAGTTTATTGAGAGTGAAATTCAATAGCTTTATTGATGCTGGACTTGCAATTCTATCTTTGCTTATTACAGCATAGACAGGCATTCCTATCGATGGGCGTATTGGAATCATGCGGATGTTGATTGTGCTGATAGTCTTCATTGAAGGAACTATGGCAATTCCAAACCCTGCGGAAACAAGACCTGAAATTACAAATACCTCTTCATCTTCATATGCAACTGATGGCTTTATTCCCGCTTTCTCATAAGCTTCTTCGATTATTTTCCTCAGTCCAGCCCCTTCAGAATAGTTAATGAAAGGGTAGGAGAGCGTGTCTTTCAGCGTGACATATTCCCTTGCCGCAAGAGGATGGTCTGGAGGTGTTACAAGTACCAATGGTATTGAAAAGAGATAGTTGAAAATATACTTACTGCTTTCAGACGAGCCCGAGACGAAGGCTATGTCTATCCTTCCATCAGATAGCAATTCAAGGAGCTCTCCTGATCTTCCTGATCTGAACGAGAGCTTGTTTTCAGGGTGGGCGCTTTTGAATTCAGCCGCCATCTGGGGAATTGTTGTCATACCCAGTGTCCTCATGAAGCCCAGCCTGATTGTTCCAAGTCCTTCAGCTTCTCTTTTGATTCTCGTGGTTCCCTCATCGAGTAGGGACATTGAGGTTTTTACTGTTGAAAGCAGGTCTTTGCCCCAGGCTGTAAGCTCTGTGCGTTTATTTGGATTAAAGAGAGGAAGCCCGAGTTCTGCCTCTAGTTCTTTTATGGCATGGCTTATGCTTGGCTGGCTTACACCCAGCTTTTTCGCAGCTGTTGTATAGCTTGCGGTTTCAGTAAGCTCGATGAAGTAACGTATAGCTCTCAGATTCATAGAAATTATCCTTTACTCTGTTGTGATAGAAATAATTTATCAGAGGCGTGGATTTTATTCTCGACTTTTATATGCAATATTTCAGATTGGCTCAAATAATGCATATCATCACTGAATTTTGTGCAGTTTTGTAACAAACTATTTAAAAAATTAATGCCATCTCTTGCTTTTAGTCATATTTAATGTAGAATTGGACACAGTGCGATTATGCACTTTTTATGTGTTTTTTTGTTTTCCGCATAAAGGAGGAAATCATGAAGAAGATTGCTGTACTGCTTTTGGTTGCAGTAGCTATGATGATGCCAGCTTTCGCAAGCGGAAGTGCTGAGTCATCCGGACCGATTGTTCTGACTCTTTCAGAGGTTCACGCTGAAGGATATCCTACAACTCTTGCTGACTATGAGTTTGCTCGCCTTGTAGAAGAGAGAACAGAAGGAAGAATCCAGATTGATGTTTATTCAGGTGGAACTCTCTATGGTGAAGAGACAGGATCTATTGAAGCTCTTCAGATTGGTGACCTTGCATTTGCTCGTGTTTCCGCATCTCCTGTTGCTTCCTACGTTCCTTCCCTTAACGTAATCCAGCTTCCATACCTCTATCGCGATGGCGATCACATGTGGCAGGTTCTTAATGGACCAGTTGGACAGGAAATGCTTGCTGGTATCGAGGAGTCCGGTTCTGGTCTCGTAGGTCTTTGCTACTATGACGCTGGTGCTAGAAACTTCTATACAACAAAGCCTGTTACATGCGCTGCAGATATGAAGGGTCTTAAGATCAGACTTCAGAACAACCCAATGATGGTTGAGATGGTTAACCTCCTTGGTGGTAATGGTGTTACAGGTATCGGACCAAACGATGTTTACTCAGCTATTCAGCAGGGAACAATCGATGGTGCAGAGAACAACTGGCCTACATACGAGTCAATGGGCGACTACCAGGTAGCTCCATACTTCGTACTTGATGGTCACACAAGAGTTCCTGAGATCCTTCTCGCTTCAAAGGCTGTTCTTGATACACTTGATCCAGCAGATGTTGAGATCATCAAAGAGTGTGCAAAAGAGACACAGGCTTATGAGATCGAGCAGTGGGCACTTCGTGAGGAGTCTTCAGAGGCTAAGGTTACATCTGAGGGCGTTATCGTAACTGAGCTCACACCAGAGCAGCTCCAGGAGTTCCAGGACAAGATGGCTCCTCTCTATGCAAAGTATGGTGCAGGTTACGAGGATCTCATCGACGAAATCAGAAACACAGGACTTTGATTACTGGGTTAATTCTTTACGGGGAGTATTGTTGCTCCCCGTTTACGATTTTATAGGGAGGCGGACAATGTCCGGATCATCAAAATTCAGAAACTGGCTTGTTGATAACAAACTTGTAATCGATAAGAGCCAGTATAATGGCAAAACTCCTCTGAAGGCGTATGTCATTCTGATCAATCATTGGTGTCATAAAGTAATTCTGACAATTTCCCAGATTGCTCTTATCATCATGCTTTGTATCGTTTTCTTTAACGTTGTTCTACGTTACTGTTTCAACACAGGAATCGGTGCTGTAGATGAAGTTGCAAGACTTCTTGTTACATGCTTCACATTCCTCGCATGTGCTATCGGCGTAAGAGACCATATGCATATTTCCGTCACGATGGTTTATAACAGATTCCCCAAGGGCGGCAAGATGCGTAAGTTTATGGATGTTCTTCCTGATATCTCAACGCTGTTCTGTGGATTCTTCTTCTTCTACTATGGTGGAAGCTACATGCTCCGTTTGATGGGACTTCCTGGAACACTCCCGATGACAGGGCTTCCGACATGGATCCAGTACATCGCTGTTCCTTTTGCAGGGTTCATAATGGTATTTGATTCCATTCTCTTCCTTATCAGAGTTCTCAATCCTAATGATCTTCTTTACAGTGAGGCTGAAGTTGATTACGAAGAGATGGTAAAGCAGCAGGCAGCTGAAGCTGCTAAGAATGGAGGAAACAACTGATGGCAAGTACAACTATTGCAATCATCGTGCTCATCGGAGGCTTCTTCCTTCTGATGGCTTTCAAGGTACCTGTAACATTCTCAATGTTCATTGCAGCTATCGCATCAACATTGTTCGTACCGGGAACAAACCCGACAACAATGGTCCGTATGATGCTCGATGGCGTTAATAACTTCACCATGCTCGCTATCCCGTTCTTCATCGTAATGGGTGAGATCATGGCAGCTGGTCAGATTTCGGATAAGATCGTTGACCTTGCAAACCTCGCTGTAGGTCGTTTCCGCGGTGGTCTTGCATATGTTAACTGTATCGACTCAATGTTCTTCGGAGGAATCTCCGGTTCAGCTGTTGCTGACGTATCCTCCCTTGGATCTGTTGTTATCCCTATGATGGTCAAGCAGGGTTATGATAGAGAGTTCACAGTTGGTCTTACTGTAACAACAGCATGTCAGGGTGTTCTTATTCCACCATCACACAACATGGTTATCTACGCTCTTGCAGCTGGTACAGGTGTATCAATCGGTCAGCTCTTCTATGCAGGCTTCGCTCCTGGAATCTCTCTTGGACTTGGCTTCATGCTTATGTGTTTCCTCCTCGGAAAGAAGTACAACTTCCCGAAGGGAGAGAAGATGTATAAGAATGACCGCGTAAGATGGATTGGAAAGGCTAATGGACAGCATGGCAAGCTCCCAGAGGGAGAGGGCTGGATTGCTATTGGTGGAATCGCTCTTGGAAACTGCATGAGAGTTCTTCTCAGCGCTATCCTTCCTATGATGACTCTTGTTATCATCCTGGTTGGAACTGGAGCTGGTGTATTCACAGCAACAGAGAGCTCCGCTGTAGCTTGTTTCTACACATTCATCCTTACTTACTTCATTTTCCGTGCTGATAAAGTTAAGAATTTCGGTAAGGTTCTCAAGAATTCTCTTAAGACACTTGCAGTTGTTCTTACACTTATCGGAACAGCTAAGGCTTTCGCATATATGATGACAAGACTCAGAATCCCTGCAGCTATTACAAATGCTCTTATCGGATTCTCAGATAACCCATATGTTATCTTCCTTATCATCAATATCCTGCTTCTTATCCTTGGTTGTTTCATGGATATGGCTCCGCTTATCATGATTATGACTCCGATTCTTCTTCCAGTTGTTTCCGAACTGGGAATGACGGATGTTCACTTCGGTATCGTCATTATCTTCAACCTTGCTATCGGACTCTGCACTCCTCCTGTAGGATCTGCACTCTTCGTAGGCTGTGCTGTTGGTAAGACATCTCTGGAAGCTACGGCAAAGAAGATGCTCCCGCTTTTTGCGGTTATGCTCATCATGCTTATGATCTTCACATACATTCCGTATATCTTCCAGATACCACTATTCGGATATTGATTCGTTTGGCCCGCTCTTTAGGGAGCGGGTTGATTTTTCTTTGGGGTTTTTATGAATGTCCTGATTATAGGAGCTGGCAGAAGAGGAGTTAAGATCGGAAGACATCTCGCTGCTGAAGACTCTTCAATTACTTATCTTGATAGATCTGCTGCAAAATGTCATGAAGCAGAAGCAAAAGTTGATTGTCTTGCTATATGCGGTTCTGGAACAGATCTCTCAATGCTCAGGGAAGCTGGTGCAGAGAATGCAGATACTGTAATCGCTGTAACAGATTCAGATGAGGTTAATATCGTTGCGTGCGGTATAGTCGCCGCGGAATTTCCTAATGTTGTTAATACAATTGCCGCAATAAGATCCGCAGGTTATCTGGGAGACGAAGGTCTTCCTCCTAGGATTCTTGGTATCACGCATATAATCAACCCGGATCAGGAAGGTGCTTTAAGAATTCTTGATACAATCCAGTATGGTCTATATCGGGATACTCTCATCTTCCCAGGTACAGATTTCATGATCTTCACTGTTGCTGAAGGTCAGGGAAACATTAGAAGAGGAGAGAGTGTCGCTTCGCTTAGGAAGAGAATCGAATGCAACTTCATCGTCGCTGCTATCTATCGCAGGGGAGCTGTTATCATTCCTTCTGGTGAAACTGATATCAGACCAGGGGACATAGTTGTTATCATAACAGATAGCGAGAAGGCATATATGACCTTGAGCGGTACTCCCGCTAGGGAGGTTTACCAGGAACCTGATACAATCGTCATACTTGGTGCGACTAGAGTCACGAGATTCCTTCTCTATGAATTCAGCGAGAAGTACAGGAAGAAGGTCCGTCTTGTAGAGAAGGATGAGAAGGCTGCTAATGAGTTTGCATCCATCTTTCCTGAAATCACAGTACTCAATGCTTCGATTACAGATGAAAGTATCTGGGAGGATGAGGAGTTCAATACAGCTGATCTCTTCATAAGCCTCACAGATAATGATGAGCTTAATATCGTAACAACAGGTTACGCGAAGAGAATTGGCGTTAAGAAGGCAATCGCGCTTGTTAAGTCCAATACGAATTACAGCCAGTTCGCGCTCTCATTGGGTGTTGATGTCGCTCTTTCCATCACTGATGTTACTGTAGATTCCCTTATAAGGTATCTCAGAGGAGACGGAATTTCTGCAATGCACACACTCTTTGATGGTGAGCTTGAGGTTTATGAGTATGTTACTCAGGATACATTCCCGTTCCTTGGAAAGGCATTGAAGAATGCAAATCTGAAGAAAGGTGTTGTCCTTGCTGGTGTCAAGAAGGCAGATGGAACTGCCATTGTCCCAGATGGAGAGTATGTCTTCGCTGCAGGAGACAGACTGATACTCTCAATCCGCCATGATGACAGTAGCTACTTAAAGGAGCTTTTCCTCTGATGCATATAAAGTCTGTTCTTAGATTTCTTGCTTTGATTCAGCTTCTTGTCGGGATTTGTATGCTTGTGCCGTTTGCTCTCGCGTTTGTTTACGATGAGGCAGATGGAATCAGGGCGTTTACAATCACAGAGCTTTCCATAGTGCTTTTTGCGGCTGTTATCCTTATAGCTACCAGAAAAGAGAAGATCACGATTAAAGCAAGGGATAGCTACCTCCTTGTTACTCTTGTCTGGGTTGTCGCGACAGCATTCGGAGCTCTTCCTTTATATCTCACCGGTACATTTGAGACATATCCAAGCTGCTACTTTGAAATTATGTCAGGATTCACCACAACAGGAGCTACGGCACTTTCCTCAATTGAGGATAAGCTTAAATCGATTCTGTTCTGGAGAGGCATGACGAACTGGCTTGGAGGTATGGGTATTGTTGTTCTCTTTGTAGCGCTTTCTCCTTTCATGGGACTCAAGGGAACAAGCCTTGTGAATGCTGAGTCTGTTGGTCCAACGAAGGATAAGCTTACGCCTAAAATCCAGCACACGGCTTTTGCGCTCTGGGCTATCTATACCATTTTCTCGGTAATTCAGGTATTGCTGCTCTGGATAAAGATTCCTCTTTATGATGCGGTGACTGTTATGTTCGGAACGATGGGTGCTGCAGGTTTTGCTCCTAAGAACTCCTCAATCGGAAGCTACCATTCTGCATATGTTGATGTTGTAGTAACCATCTTCATGATAATAGCTGGATCCAATTTCGCACTTTATTTTAAAGCTATAAAGGGGAATATAAGGGAAGCTGTGAAGGATAAGGAGCTTAGGCTGTATCTTGCTATAATAGCTATCGCATCTATTCTGATCACGTTTGATGTTGCTGATACATATGGAAGCTTCCTTACAGCACTGCGCTATGCCGCATTCCATGTTGCTTCAATCATAACAACAACTGGATTTGCTACATATGACTACAATTTCTGGCCTCAGTTCTCGAAGACAATTCTTGTGCTTCTCTTCTTTGTCGGAGGTTGTGCAGGATCTGCAGGAGGTGGCATTAAAGTCGTAAGGGTTGGTGCCATGCTCTCCCTTGCACGTAATGCTATCAAGAAGAGACTCCATCCAAGTGCTGTCATACCTCTTAAGCTCGGAGATTCGAATGTAGATCAGAATACACTGCTTTCCCTTGCGGGCTTTGTCGGAGCTTACATAATGACTGGACTTATAGGAACACTGCTGTATTCCCTCTCCGGTTATGATTTCGAGACATGTTTCACTGCAAGCTTCCTGCTTCTTGGAAATATCGGTATAGGTATGGGGGCTGTAGGTCCTTCAGGAAACTTCTCGATTTTCTCCGATGCAATTCTTACAGTGGGATCATTCCTGATGCTTGTAGGAAGACTTGAGCTCTTTACAGTCTTCGCGCTCTTTACGAGAAACTTCTGGAAGAAGTAAGTAAAACCGCTTTCTGTTTTCGCCCTGTATCTTCGTGATATGGGGCTTTTGTTTTCTTTTAACAGTTTCATGATTATATTCCCTCTTGGAGGTACTTATGCCAGATACTAGAAAAGTTATGCTGATAGGTTGTGGAATGGTTGGCATGAGCTATGCCTATGCACTTCTTAATCAGAATATTGTCGATGAGCTTGTGCTTGTCGATGTGAACAAAGAGAAAGCAGAGGGTGAGGCAATGGATCTTAATCATGGTCTTGCTTTTGCTTCTTCATCGATGAAAATCTACGCGGGAGATTATAAAGACGCGAAAGATGCGGATATTGTTGTAATAGCTGCTGGAGTCAATCAGCAGCCGGGAGAGTCCAGAATAGATCTTCTTGGAAGGAATACAGCTGTATTCAAGTCAATCATAGAACCAGTAATCGATTCCGGATTCAATGGTATCTTCCTTATTGCTACTAACCCTGTCGATGTCATGTCTCAGATTACTCTGAAGCTTTCAGGTTTCTCTCCTGATCATGTTATTGGTTCGGGTACAACCCTTGATTCCGCAAGACTTAGATATCTTGTAGGAGAAAAGCTTGGTGTCGATCCAAGGAATGTACATGCCTATGTCATCGGAGAGCATGGTGAGAGTGAATTCGTTCCATGGAGCCAGGCTCATGTCTCCACTGTCTCTCTTGATGAGATGAAAGCTAAGTATCCTGAAAGAAAAGATGATTTCGATATGACCGAAATCGAGGATGAGGTAAGGAACTCTGCACAGAAGATCATCAAGGCGAAGAGGGCAACCTACTATGGTATCGGAATGGCTCTTGTAAGAATTACCAAGGCGATTTTCTCCGATGAACATTCAATCCTCACAATCTCTTCCCTTGTCGATGGCGAATATGGCATCAAAGGTGCTTATCTAGGGTTGCCATGCATAGTTGGAAGAGAAGGCAGGATTAAGCTAATCGAACTTGATCTCAATGATGAGGAACATAAGAAACTGGAAAGAAGTGCTTCAATTATAAAAGAAGCATTTTCAAGCGTTAATTTCTGATTCTCTTTTCTATAGCTCCACCTTATTTTGGTGGAGCTTTTCCATCATTGTTTCCATCCCCATTGGCAAGCCTTGTAAGCTCGTATGAGATTGTCTTCTTATACATATTTAAAGCCAAACTTCAGATATGTATATATTCAGAACAGAACCCTTCCTTAACATATAAAGCAAGAAAGGAGGACTAGAGGAGGCCGTTCTACAGTCTTTGGACTCAAAAATCTTTACCTGCTTATTGCTCTGCTATTTTTACCGCTTTGTGTTATATTTTTATTTATAAATTTAATTCCTATTTAGGCTTATAATTTATATTATAATAATTGTCGTTTTTCTTTTCGTTGACACCTCCGAATCTCAGGGTTCTAATCATTGTATAAGGAGGTTTGTCCGTGAAAAGATTTCTTATTTTGTTTGCTGTGATTACCATTCTGTTTGCTTCGTGTTCTCCGAATCCTTCAGATATTGGTTCTTCTGTATCCTTGGTTCGTACCATTGATGTAAATGGAGAAGGAAGTGTTGTAATTTCTGATCTTAAGAGTGGTGAGCTGTACACAATATATTCAAAGGAAGCTGTAGCTTCTCAGAGTGCAGATCTTTCTGGAAGCCTTACTCCAATTGGAGGAACTTATGTTTTCATGGTTCCGGAAGGAGTGACTGAGATTGAGTTAGATCCATCTAAAATAGGGCTTGAGAATGGAGGCGAGCTTAACCTGTATGAAGTCTCTGCCCCTGATTTTGATTATCAGGATGCGGCAGAAGGTATGAGGCTAGGGCAGGGTTTAACAAAGCCTCTTTTTGTAAAAGATGATGGTACTGAAGTCTTTGAGAGCATATTCAGATTAGACACCAGCACAATTCCGGGAAAAGATGAGATTGCTTTTCTGTTTGCACTTGAATCGAATAGCAGCGCAACAGTCAATCATTACTTTGGTTTCCTCGATAAGAACGGCAATAAGATATCAGATAGCAGTGTAGAAGCGGTTATGGACCTTAGCGGTCATGAATATGTTTACGTATATATGTATCTTACTGTAAATGATGAAGAATCCCCAGTCTCAGCTACTCTTTACACAAAAGTCCCTGAAGTGATTGATGGTCCTACAAAGCTTTCAGCTCCTTCCATTTATATGATCAAGCCATCTTCTTCTGCATATCTTGTTGTAAAAAAGCCATCTGGAATTACATTCAAAGATACAGCTTTTACTCGTGAAAGCGGGGCTCGCTATGCATCTAGCGGAGAGAGGTTTGCTAATTTCACTCCTATTGCAGAGACAGATGATGAGATAATACTCAATGTTGATTCTCACAGTGAAGCTATTATTTTCGATTACACCCTTGGCCCTGATATGACAGCTGAGGTTATACCAAATGACGGCTCGATAGAGATTGCGAAAATGGGGAGAGGAACGGAGACATTCACGATGAAGGAAGGGCAGAGGCTTTTCCCGATAATCTTCACCCCATCTTCAGGAGTTACTGTCTCTTTTGAATCAGAGGGTAATGGTGCAAATTCCCTCTATCTGAGATCTGGACATACAGACGGAAGAGGATATTCATCTCGAACTATACATTCAGGAAAGGAAGTTGAGATTGAGTCTCATCAGGTTCTTGAGAGCGGCTTTATTGTAAGAAGTGGTGATAACCTTCCTGAAGTTTCGTTCACTATCTCTGTGAATTGATTCAGAAAAAAAGGACCTCGGTCAGTGGCCGAGGTTCAATCTCAAAGTGAGTACAGATTAGCTGTTTACTCTTTCAAGGTACTCTTTTGTCTCAGTATTTACCCTGATCTTCTCACCCTGCTTGATGAAGATAGGAACGCGGACGCGAAGACCTGTCTCTGTTGTGACATACTTTGTAGCGCCCTGTACTGTATCACCCTTTACTGCTTCCTCAGCTTCTGCAACTGTGAAAACAATCTTGGAAGGAATTGTGATATCAAGAACCTGATCCTCCCAGAATGTTGCTCTGTAAGTCTCGCCTTCCTTCATGAAATACTCGTAATCAGGGAAGGACTTCATTGGAACATCAATCTGATCAAATGTCTCAGTGTTCTGGAAATAGAAATTCTCTCCGTCATTGTAAAGGTACTGAAGATCTCTATCCTCTACAGTGATATCCTCTGCATTATCCTGGCTCTTCATTGTCTCGGAGAGCACCTGACCTGTTGAAGGGCTCTTGAGCTTAAGGCGAACAAATGCCGATCCTTTGCCAGGGTTTACGAACTCGCGTTCGATGCAGACGAACGGCTGACCTTTGATGAGGAGAGCAGTTCCCTTGTCGATCTGACCTGCTTTAATCATATTTTTACCTCTGCTAGATTAGACTGTTTCCGGTTTTTACTGCCGTAGCATATCAGAAAGGGAGAATAAAAGTAAAGGCTCAATCGAATTAAGTCCCAGATGAACAGCTAAAAGCCTATCAAGTCCCATAGCCCCGCCAGAGGACTGTGGAATGGAAAGGGAAGGGAAAGAGGGGTCTGCAGGGGGAATTGCCTCTTCCGTGCCACTTCGTTCTGTTCTGAGTTTCTCCCATTCCTCGGAAAAGTATTTCTCAGTCTCTTCCTTGTCTGTCTCCTCATCGTAGCAGTTTGCGATCTCTATTCCGTTTATATACATCTCCCAGCGCTTCTTCACTGGTCCTTTATCTGAATTCTTCGCAAGGCATGGAATCTTGTCAGGGTAATCAGTGAGGTATACTTCCCTGTCCTTTGGAAGGGATGGCTCTGTATAGGTGAGGAATATTCTGTTGAAGGTATCATCCCAGCTTTCGTTCTCTCCTGGATTGAGTCCTAGTCTGATGGCTTCCTTTCTGAGATAAGACAGGTTCTCCGCTTTATCCATATCGACACCAGCATACTTCATCATAGCTTCATGCATCGTGATGACAAGAGGCTCATTCTGAAGCCATTCAGGTTCTATTCCCCTGAGCTTTGTCTTCTCTATCATATCTATTGTGATATCTATTGAATCTCTATCATCAGCATCCACTGTGTAGTATTCAAGCATTGTGAATTCAGGGTTATGCACATCTCCTAGCTGCTCTGCGTTCCTGAAACAGCTTGAGATCTGGAAAATCGAGCCTGAACCTGCAGCTAGAAGCTTTTTCATGAAAATCTCGGGGGATGGAATCATGTATAGATCCCTTGAGCCTTCGAATTCATTTATGAATCTTGTCTTGAAGGCTTTTATCGTTGGTTCTGGAATAAGATACGGAGAGAGTGTCGGTGTCGATACTTCAAGATATCCTTTCCCTATGAAGTACTCCCTTATGTTCATTAGAAGCTCTGAGCGCTTCCTTGCTGCTTCGAAATTGTACATGTCGCGATTGTATTGCCCTGAAGAGGTAGTTGCAATACTATTGCAGGCATGGCACATTACGAGACTGACGAGCCTATTTACGCACTAGCAACTCCATACTCCCCATCAGCCTTGGCTGTTATAAGGGCATCGGGAGAGGGAGTTGTCTCTCTTTTCAAGCCATATTTCTCAGGCAGAATAGAGACTGCGGAATCTGGGAAAGCACTCCATGGCTACATAACCGATAGTGATGGAAAACGCATAGATGAAGTTGTTGTTATCAAATACAGCAAAGGCCATGGCTATACCTCCGAGGAGGCTTTTGAGATTATGTGTCATGGTTCGCTTCCTGTTATAAGGAATATCTCAGCACTTCTTGAAAAAGCTGGTATAAGAGAAGCTTTGAGGGGGGAGTTCACATACAGGGCTTTCATGCATGGACGCATGGATCTTACCCAGGCTGAAGCTGTTGAGGAGATTGTCAAAGCAAAGACAGGAAAAGGAGCGGGGGAGGCACTTGAACGCCTTTCAGGAACGATTCTTGCTGAAGCTGATAAAGCCAAGGATGAAATCCTCGATATCCTAGCTTCCCTTGAAGTTCAGCTTGATTATGGAGAGGATGAGATTCCGGAGGATTGGGAATTTCCTTCTGATAAAGTCCATGGAATATGCCATCGTCTTAGAGCGATTGCAGGGACATATCGTGCATCGAAGCTATGGTCTGAAGGGGCTGTTATTGTCATCGCGGGCCGCACCAACGCCGGAAAGAGCTCTCTTTATAATGCCCTCCTGAAGGAGAACAGGGCAATTGTCTCTCCTATAGAGGGTACAACGAGGGATTATATAGAAAGCAATGCTGAGATTGATGGGATTCCTGTACGTCTTTTTGATACAGCAGGACTGAGGGCAACAGATGAAGAGGTTGAGGCTGAAGGGATAAAACGTACTGAAAGTCTGATGGAGAAGGCTGACCTCATTGTTTATGTGATAGATCCCTCTTCCGATGATACAGCACCTGAGGATCCGAGAATCATTCCTGTCTATTCCCGCCTTGATATTCTCAGCAAAGATGATGCACTCTCTTTCTCGTCTGTAACCGGAGAAGGCCTTGATAAAGTCATCTCTGCTATAGCGGAAAAACTTACAAAGGATCTGAAAGAAACCGAGGGTGTTCCTTCCATCGATTCAGAGAGGCAGAGAGATAAGCTTCTTGAAACGGTAGAGGCGCTTGAGGATGCTGAAAGAAGCATGGAATTCGGTTTTGACGTAGTTGCGATGTATCTCCAGAGCGCTCTAACTTCGCTAGGAGAGCTTACTGGGGTAGTTACCGGCGAGGATGTGCTTGATAGGCTCTTCTCGTCATTCTGTCTGGGAAAATGATATGAGAGATTATGATGCGATAGTTATAGGAGGGGGACATGCGGGCATAGAGGCTTCCCTTGCTCTCTCCAGGGAAGGTTTTGATACCATTCTCATCACTCAGTCGCTGGATGCAATAGGAAGAATGAGCTGCAATCCATCAATCGGAGGGCTTGCTAAGGGTAATCTCGTGCGAGAGATCGATGCTCTCGGGGGCGAGATGGGTCACCTTGCTGATAGCGCCATGATCCAGATGAGGATGCTCAATAAGAGAAGGGGGCCCGCTGTACAGGCGCCTCGCTCCCAGGAAGATAAGTTCACATATTCAAGAATAGCGAAAGAGACATTGGAGAGGGAGGAGAAGCTTTCCCTTTTCATGGATACTGTTGTTGATTTCATAACCGAGAAGAATACCATCATAGGAGTTGTCACTGAGCGTGGTTGGAGGATATCTGCGAAGGTTGTTGTTCTGACAACTGGTACATTCATGGATGGGAAGATCTTCATAGGGGAGTATGATGCTCCATGCGGAAGACTCTCTGAAAGCGCCGCTATTGGTCTTGGTGATAGTCTCAGGCGTCTTGGATTCCACACAGGCAGGATGAAGACAGGAACACCTGCCAGAGTCAGAAAGAGCTCTCTTGATATAAACGAGATGGAGATACAGGATGGAGATGATCCAATGCTTCCATTCTCATTCGAGACAGATTCGATAGAGCGGGAATCAGTGCCTTGCTATGTGACATATACAAATGAGGAGACTCATAGAATCATAAGGGAGAATATCTCCAGATCCCCTCTCTATGGAGGCAAGATAGTCGGGAAAGGTCCTCGTTACTGTCCATCCATTGAGGATAAGGTCGTTCGTTTCCCTGAAAGGGAACGTCACCAGATATTCGTTGAGCCTGAGGGAATAGGAACAGAGGAGATGTACCTGAATGGTCTTTCCTCTTCGCTTCCAGAGGAAGTGCAGCATGCATTCATACATTCGATTCCAGGGCTGAGGCATGCTGAGATAATGAGGCCTGCATACGCTGTTGAGTATGATTATCTTGACCCTCTCGACCTCTATCCATCACTTGAGAGCAAGATACTCTCCAACCTCTTCATTGCTGGTCAGACAAATGGTACATCAGGGTATGAGGAGGCGGCTGCACAGGGGCTTATTGCAGGAATAAATGCAGCGGAGAGACTGAAAGGAAATAAGCCTTTCATCCTTTCCAGAACGGAGTCTTATATTGGGGTTCTTATCGATGATCTTGTTACAAAGGGAACGAAGGAGCCGTATAGGATGTTCACTTCCAGAGCTGAGTACAGGCTTTCGCTTCGCCATGATACAGCTGACCAGAGACTGACAAGAAAAGGCTATGAAGCAGGACTTGCCACCAAGGGAAGACTTGAGAGGCTTGAGAGAAAGAGTGAGGAGATAAGGCGAGTTAAGGAAATCCTTCAGCATACCAGAATAGGCTCTAAGAGCGCTTATGATACTCTCAAGGAGCCTGAGAAGAATATCCACACACTTGGTATTGAGGCACTGAACTCTTATTCTGAGGGAATTCTCAGAGAAGCTGAACTCGATATAAGATATTCTGGTTATATTGATAGACAGGAAAGAGAACTGGATAAAGCAAGAAAAGCTGAGAATATGGAGATTCCTTCTGATTTCGATTATGATTCAGTTGATGGCATCTCCGCGGAGGCTAGGGAGAAGCTTAAAGCTATCAGGCCGCATTCTATCGGTCAGGCTGGAAGAATCTCCGGAATAAGAGTCTCTGATACAGCGGTGCTTGCTGTTGCTGTAAGGAGTTTTAAGCGTGGATAAGGAATTGCTGATTTCGGGACTGGAAAGGATAGGGGCTGAGTATGATGACTCCGCACTGGAGCGTATTCATGCTTTCCTTCGCGAGATCATGCTGTTCAATCCTACGCTGAAGCTTGTCGGGGACAAGGATCCCGATGAGATAATAATAAGACATATACTGGATTCAGCTGCCGCCTATCCAGTATTCAAGGAAGAAACGGAGTCGGGATGCACGATTGCTGATCTGGGGTCGGGAGCGGGGTTCCCGGGAATTGTGCTGTCAATTCTATTTCCTGATAGGCATTTCGTGCTTGTGGAACGTATGCAGAGACGTTCCCAGTTCCTTAAGGGAGTCCTCTTGAGGACGGGACTGAAGAACGCAGAGGTTGAAGAGAGAGACCTCAAGACGGTGAAAAGGGAGTTTGATGCTGTCACCTGCAGGGCTTTCCATCCGATTTTCTCGATAGCTAAGGATGTGGTTAAGATACTATCTCCATCAGCACCGCTTCTTCTTTATAAAGGGCAGAGGAATAATGCTTCGTCTGAGCTCAGCGTCCTCAGGGGAGAGGGCTATGACTTTGATGAGCGGTTAGTGGAATT
Source organism: uncultured Spirochaetales bacterium (assembly GCA_949283235.1). Classification (GTDB taxonomy): domain Bacteria; phylum Spirochaetota; class Spirochaetia; order Sphaerochaetales; family Sphaerochaetaceae; genus Ornithospirochaeta. Next base: position 20,720 of record CASDRY010000057.1, read on the forward strand.
ACGTGTTCCCTATCTCGATGAGTCCAGGACTATGGTGGTCCTCAGGAATATAAGAAGTCAATGAAGATTAGAAAACACAGGCTATCCCTGGCAATCGGTGTTATAGCACTTTTAGTGGGTGCTGCATTCTCTCTTTTCATCACTCTTGGGAAGAATCTGGTCCAGAACCTTCCCCAATCTGTCTCAGATGCTATTGAGACTGTTTCTATGTATGTCGGAATCGGAAGCGGAAGCAGCGCGCTTCTCCCTCTCTCTGTTGTTATTGCAGTAGGAGGTCTTGCCATTCTCCTTTTCAGGAAGAAGAAGAGATTCTCGATGTTCATAACAATCCCATTCTTCGCAGTTATTTATTCCACTGTGATGGTCTTTTCACATATATTGCAGGGAAATGACAAGCCTCAGGTCATAATGTCACGCATAGATCCGACACAATCCTGGCTTGTGCTTGTATGCGCTATTCTTGAAGTGCTTCTTTTCCTTATTCTCTTTTCTATCTCTGGAAAGGTTGACAGCCGCCTTTTCGACAGGGAGCAGAAGAAGAACAAGAGGATAATGCTCCAGAACGAAAGAAAGGCAGCTGAAGCTGAGGAAGAGAGTGCTGAAGAGACAGAAGAACAAACAGAGCGTTCTTCCGAGGAAGAAGCTGAAGATAAGCGCTACATGAAGATGAAAGAGCGTATGGACAGGAAGACTGCTAAGCAGGAAGCCCGTCTTGCCGCAAAGGATGAGAAGAAATTCAAGAAGTATCAGGAGAAGGAAGCTGCTAAGGCTAAGAAGGCGGAAGAAGCTGCCGCTAAAGCTGAGGCAAAGGCTCAGGCTAAGGCCGAGAAGAAGAGCAAGAAGGCTGTGGAGGAGGATAGTGAGGATGTCTTTCTCACAAAAGGCGCTCCAGCTGTAGCTCCTCAGCCTATTGATCCTTCTCAGAGGGTGGATGTTCCTGAGGTAGGGGAACTTCCTCATATGAGAAAACTCAAGACTCCAGAGGATCTTCCTAAGACAAGGAAGAAGAGCAGAAAAGCAGAAACCGAAACTTTTGAAATGCCTCCTGAATCCAATGTCTTCTCCCAGATAAAAGAGGAGATGGAAAGGGAAGATAATGAGATGGAGGAGAAGGTTCATTATGACATCAATCATCCTTCATCATTTGCAAAGGGTGGAATGCTGGAAGCTACCCTTGAAACATTGAAGGAAATAAACAGCAAGGACAGCAATACCGACAGAGAAAAGAATAAGCGTCCTATAATCGGATATGATGATGTGAAGGAGGAGAAGAAGGAAAAGAAGAACAACTCTTCTTTCGCTCCTTCCAACCTTTCCCCTGAACATCCGAGGTATAAGCTATTTGAATCCCTGACACATCAGAAGAAGGTTTCATCTTTCCCTTCTAAGAGCTTTGAAGCTGAAGCGCCAGATGCTCCTTCCGAGTATCCAAGTACATTCATCAAGGAAGAACCTCCTGTTGAGAAAAAGATTCCAGGGCTTTCTGATTTCATGAAGAAAGAGGAAGTGAAGGCAAAACCAGCGCCAGCTCCAGTTACTGTAGTCGAGGATGAAGAAGATGCGGGACCTGATCCTTTCGAGGAGATACAGAGGCAGGAGGCTGAGAAGAAGGCTATTCGACAAGCTGCGCTGAAGCAACAGCAGCAGGAAGAGGAAGCTGTCTCTCTCGATGAGGAGGAGAGGGATGTGCCACAGCAGGAGAATGAGCTTATGCTCTCTGTAGGGATCGGGGGACTTCAGAGCAATGATCTTGGCTACGCAGGGATTTCACAGAGAACGAAGAAGAAGTATAGTCCACCTCCTGTGAACATTCTTGTCGATTACCCTAAATCCTCCAGCGAGATTGATGATTTCACTAGACGGCAGGGTGAAGTAATCATGGAGACATTCAGCAATTTCCATGTAAACGTAATGCTTGATGATATCGTCAAGGGACCTACTGTCACGATGTACCAGCTCAAGCTTGGTGAAGGGGTGATGGTAAATAAGGTCAAGCAGAGGGAGAATGAGCTTTCATACAACCTCGGAGGAGTGAGGATAAGAATTCTTGCTCCAGTTCCTGGCCGTCAGGCAGTTGGTATTGAGGTTCCGAACAAGAAGAGGGCGATCATCGGATTCAAGGATATGCTTTCAGAGTTCAGAAAGCGTGAGGATGCAGCTAAGCTCCGTGTTCCTATGATTCTTGGCCGCACTATAACAGGCGAGCCTGTGACGATCGATGTTGCGAAGATGCCTCATATGCTTATTGCAGGTACAACCGGTTCTGGTAAGTCTGTATGTATCAACTCATTCATCTGCACGCTTATCTACTCAAGGAGCCCTCAGGAAGTAAGGCTTATAATGGTTGATCCTAAGGTTGTTGAGCTTACTGTCTACAATGACATTCCTCATCTTCTCACACCTGTCATTACAGAACCAAAGAAGGTCGTTAAGGCACTTGGCTGGCTCTGCGATGAGATGGAGAGGCGTTATCAGATGATCTCCAAGTTCGGTGTAAGGAATATCGAGGGGCTTAACGCGAAGATACGCAATGAGAATATCCCGGCAGAGAAGATGCCATACATCGTTCTTATCATGGATGAGTTTGCGGATTTGATGACGACTGTAGGTAAGGATATAGAGACATATGTGTCTCGTCTTGCTGCTAAGGCAAGAGCTGCAGGTATCCATCTTATCCTTGCGACGCAGCGTCCTTCAGCTGATGTGATCACAGGAACGATTAAGAACAACTTCCCAGCACGTATCGCATTTGCAGTGTCTTCAGGTACGAACTCCAGAATCATCCTTGATGAAGGCGGCGCTGAGAATCTTCTTGGTCGTGGAGACATGCTTCTTATGGAACCATCTACCATGGGATTCCAGAGAATCCAGGGCGCATTCCTTTCTGATGATGAGGTCTACTCGATTGTTGATTACGCGAAGAAGCATGGTTCCCCTGATTACCTTTCCGAGGATATTTTTGAGGAACCTCCAGAGATGTCATCAGATGGCGGTGATGAGGATTCTGTTTCCGAAGAGGATAGCGATGAAGTTCTCTATGAGAGAGCCAAGCAGATTGTCTATGAGCGCAAGTGCGCTTCTGCTTCCTTCTTGCAGAGAAGAATGAAGATTGGTTACAACAGAGCAGCTAGGCTTATAGAGATGATGGAGGAAAATGGTATCATCGGTCCTCAGAATGGATCCAAGCCTAGGGAAATCCTCAAGTATGAATGAGAGGCAGCAAGTGAGAAGTGCAATAAGAAATGGTGTTCTGATAAAAGAGGATGAAGCGGTTGTTCCTGTAACATACCGCGAAGTCCAGTATTCATTCTCTGTCTATGAGGCTTTGAGAATAATTTCAGGTCATATCGTTCACATGGATGATCATCTGAAGAGACTGAAGGAGTCATGCCGCGACATAAACCTTGTTCATCCATTTACAGATGAGATGATTGAGTCTTCCGTGAACGCCTTAATTGAAAAGGATTCCATCAAAGACGCGACAGCCAGGATTTTCCTCGTAGGCGGACCATCTCCGATGTATTTCGTGACTTATTCCGATCTTCTTGCTTACCCAGATAGCTATTACAAGGAAGGGGTAGGAGTAACTCTCTATTATGGAGAGCGCTTTCTGCCTCGTGCTAAGACTTCGAATCTTCTCATGCAGTATATTGCCTTAGAAGAGGCAAAGAAGGCGGGAGCTTTCGAGGCTTTGCTTGTTAACAGAAAAGGACAGGTTCTTGAAGGAACAAGAAGCAATTTCTATGGAATAGCTGGAAAGCGCATCTATACAGCTTCAGATGATCTTGTGCTTTCTGGCATCACAAGGATAAGCGTTCTGAAAGCTGCTGAGGAGCTTGGTTTCGAGATAGTCTACACACCTCCTACAGATGTTAACCTTCATATGTTTGACTCGCTTTTCATCTCATCAACATCGATGGGAGCTATGCCTGTCTCTACTGTTAACGGAAACATGATGAAGCGGGACAGGTGGGATGCGATTGCTTCAATCTGCACGCTTGAGCGTGAATGGGAATGAGGCTTTGTAGACAAAAGCTTTCATTGCATATATTGTCATCTCTGTTGAGTTAGCTGAAATACTACCATTGAGGTTTAAAATAGATGAAATTCACAGAACTCCCTCTCTCAGAAGAGGTGCTTGCCGGAGTAGAGAAGGCAGGCTATACAGACTGCACGCTTGTTCAGGAGACAGTTCTTCCGGTATCTCTGACAGGAAAGGATGTCATGGTGCAGTCGAAGACAGGAAGCGGCAAGACAGCAGTCTATCTCCTTACAATACTGGAGAAATACAGCAGGAATAATTCAAGCGCGGCTCTGATTGTTTCCCCGACAAGGGAACTTGCCGTACAGATAGAGGAAGATGCGAAGCTTCTTTCCGCAGGCTTTCCTGATTACCGCATAGGATGCTTCTATGGAGGTGTTGGCTACAAGGAGCAGAACGAGGAGCTCTCCTCCGGTCTTAATCTTTATGTTGGTACTCCAGGTCGTCTTCTTGATTTCGCAAAGTCGAATAAGCTTGATTTCCGTTGTTTTGATACAGTTGTGCTTGATGAGGCTGACAGAATGTTCGATATGGGATTCTACCCGGATGTCCAGTCGATGTTCGCTCAGATGAGAAAGAGCGAGGAGAGGCAGACGATGCTCTTCTCCGCAACTCTTTCAACAAAGGTCAGGAATCTTGCATGGAAGTATATGTCAGAGCCTGAAGAGATTGCTGTTCAGCCAGAGGAGATTACTGTAAAGAAGATTACCCAGGAGCTTTTCCATGTGACGAAGGATGAGAAATTCCAGCTTCTTCTTTCAATTCTCAAGAAGCAGGATCCTTCTTCCTGCCTTATCTTCACAAACACCAAGGATATGGCTGTGGAAGTCGCTAAGCGTCTTGTCATGAATGGCTATAAGGCTGAGTACCTCATGGGTGATATGCCGCAGTCTAAGAGACTGAAGACTCTTGATAGAATGAAAGAGGGAAAGCTTCCATATCTTGTTGCGACAGATGTAGCTGCAAGAGGACTTCAGATTGATGATCTTGAGCTTGTTGTCAATTATGATATCCCGGAGGATTTCGAAAGCTATGTCCATCGCATAGGAAGAACTGCTAGGGCTGGAAAATCCGGTAAGGCTATCACGCTGGCATGTGAGGAGTATATCTATGGTCTGGAACCGATCGAGAACTACATCCAGATGAAGATTCCTGTAGTATGGCCTGATGAGATCGGACTGGAGAAGGTTGAGGACAAGAGCGCTGGTTATCATTACCACTCAAGAAGGCCTCAGCAGAAGAGAGCGGAGCGTAGCGGCGAGAGAAGGAAGGGAAGCAAGCAGAAGCCTGTCCAGAGAAAATCTGGTGGCTATGAAAAGCCTGTACGCAATGATGAGAAGGAATACGCCAAGCTTTCAAAGATGTCTCTCGAAGAGAGAATGGCATATTACAAGAGTGAGTTTGGTGGCGAGAGCGTGAAAAAGAGCGCTAAACCTCAGGCTCAGAGGGTGCAGCAGCAGAAGAAGAGCGTGGAGAACAGAAAGAAGCCACAGCCTGCGAAGCCTCAGAGCGAGGCGGTGAAGAAACCGCAGCCAGCAAAGCCTCTTGAGGGGCAGAATGCAGAGGTCAAGAGCGCGAGAAAGGGACTTTTCGCACGCATCAAGGCAAAGATTTTCGGGGAGTGATATGCTTCGACGTTTCTGTTCCTACTACAGATATTACAAGGGGCTATTCGCCCTGGATATGGCAGCAGCGCTTATTTCCTCGCTGCTGTCACTTCTTTCTCCTGCTATAGTGAGGTTCATACTATCTACAGCGCTTCCTGAGCGGCTTTTTACAGAGATAATCTGGCTTCTGATAGCTGTTATCGTAATTTACATGATTCAGGCAGGTGCGACATTCATCAGGATAAAATGGGGACATTACCTAGGTGTATGGATGGAGAACAAGATGCGTGATGAGCTTTTCTCCCATCTCCAGTGCTTATCATTCTCCTATTTCGATAAGACAAAAACCGGTACGATAATGAGCCGCATAACGAATGATCTTTTCAATATAGCTGAGGTGGCTCATCATTGTCCTGAGGATTTCCTTATATCGATAGCGACTATAATCGGGGCATATGCTTTCATGTTCTCTTTCTCCTGGAAGCTGGCTCTCATCTCGATAATCCCTCTTCCGATCATGCTGACTTATGGAATTGTGTTCAATCATCGACTGAAGGAGAGAAACAGAGCTATTAGGAAGACTATTGCAGAGGTTAATGTAGAGGCTGAGAACTCGATTCAGGGCATAAGGGAAGTAAAGAGCTATTCTAAGGAGAAGTTCCAGGAGAAGAGATTCAGCGAGACAAATGTGAGGCTGAAGAAGTCCAGGGAGAAGATGTATCAGACGATGGCACAGTATCAGACTGGTATAGGCTTCATGAGGGATTTCTACTACTTCATGACAATAGCGGGAGGGATAATCCTCATAGCACTCTCGAAGGCTGAGGTCTATGATCTTGTCACATTCCTGCTTTATGTTTCAGTTGTATTGCCTCCTATCGATCGTCTGATAAACTTCACTGAACAGTTTACACAGGGAATGGCTTCGTTCGAGCGCTTTATTGAGATAATAGACATAAAGCCTCAGATTGAGGACAAGGAGAATGCTGTAGCGCTTGCTGTTAAGGATGGCACTATTGATTTCAAGGATGTCTCATTTTCCTACGATACAGAGGATGGAAGTGTTGTCATAGATAATCTCAATCTCCATATTCCAGGAGGGTCAAAGGCTGCGCTTGTAGGGGAGTCTGGAGCTGGAAAATCAACGATTGTCTCACTCCTTGGGCGTTTCTATGAGAGAAACAGCGGAAGCATTACCATCGATGGTGTTGATATCGAGGATGTGATGCAGAAGTCCCTGCATGAAGCTATCGGTTTCGTGCAGCAGAGTGTTTTCCTATTCGATGCATCGATCAGGGAGAATCTGAGATATGGGAAAGCGGATGCAACAGATGAGGAGATGTGGGAAGCGCTCAAGAACGCTAATCTATTTGAATTCGTCTCATCCCTTCCTGATGGTCTTGATACAGAAGTCGGGGAGAGGGGGACAAGGCTTTCCGGAGGGCAGAAGCAGAGGCTTTCAATTGCCCGTATCTTCCTTAAGAATCCTAAGATCCTCATTTTCGATGAAGCTACAAGCTCTCTTGATACCGAAAGCGAGAAACTCATTCAGGAGGCTTTTGATCGTCTTGCAAAGGGCAGAACTTCGATCGTTATAGCCCATAGGTTATCAACAGTGCGTGATTCAGATATAATCTTCGTAATAGACAAAGGCAGGGTGAAGGAGAAGGGAACACACGAGGAGCTTCTTGCAGAAAAGGGTCTTTATTACCGTCTCTATTCGCTGAAGGACTGAGCTATGAAGAAAAGAATAAGATTTGTTTTCGCTATTATATTTATTGCACCGCTCTTTGTTGTGCTTTCATTGCTTGCGATGCTCTTCGGGAATCTTCTATCAGCGCTTCATTTGGAGAGAGCTAGCGAGAAGACAGTGCATTTCCTGCTTGATATCCTGATAGCCTGGATACTCTTCTGGCTAGGAGTCCGTCTTCACGTTGAAGGAAAGGAGAATATTCCAAAGTGGGGAAAAAAGGTCTGCTACATTGCAAATCATCAGTCCATGATGGATATCCCTGTGCTATATGGAGCTGGAATGTGGTGTGGCCTTGTCGCGAAAGAGGAGCTTTTCAGGATACCTCTTCTCCATGGCCTTCTTTCTGTTCTTAAGTGTGTGGCGATTGATCGTTCATCTCTCCGCGCTAGTCTGAAATCGATTCTCAAGGGTGTTGAGCAGATTGAAGCGGGCTATCCTATGGGAATCTTCCCGGAAGGTACAAGGAGCAAGACAGGAGAGATTGCGGAGATGAAGGCTGGAGCTTTCAAGATGGCGACGAAGCCTCACGCGCTTGTCGTTCCTGTAGCGATGAAGAATACCCGCAATACTCTCGAAGCTATTGATAGCTTCCGCATTGTCCATGTTTATGTGAAGATAATGAAGCCTATCGATACATCCCTTCTTTCTGAAGAAGAGCTTAAGACACTCCACAGTGATGTGGAGAACGAGATAAGGGAAGCTTATAAGGCTCTTCCTGGTCCATATGCTAAGCGCTGATATCTCATTTTCGTATCAGGACGGAACGGAAATCTTCTCAGGTTTCCGTTTCTCCATTCCTGATGGGGGAAAGATCAGGATTATCTCAGAGCCAGGGAGTGGTAAGACAACCCTAGCAAGAATCCTCACAGGCGGGGCTCCATCTTATAGTGGTGGAAAGCTTGAAGGTAGTGTGATTCTGAATGGTTTGAATCTCCTTGATATGGATATTTCCTCCCGACTTCCCATTGCTGGCAGAGTCAGCCAGAATACAGATGAGATGATGCTGTTTTCCTCGGTTGAAGAGGAGATAGCTTTTCCTCTATGCAATCTGGGGCTGGAAGAGAAAGAGATAGAAAATAGGATAAAAAAGGTTCTTGCTCTTTTCGGTCTTGAAGGCTATGAAGGGGTTGCTTCCTCTGAGCTGTCTGGAGGTGAGAAGCGTCGTCTGATGCTGGCCATTCTCTTTGCAGTCGATCCTGAGCTTTACATTCTCGATGAATCCTTTGATGAGTTATCTCCGGAGTGGAGGAAGAAGCTTGCTGAGCTGATTGAAGCTTCAGATAGGATGTTCATAATCCTGGGCTCCCATGAGACGGAGGAGTATGGTTTTCTTCCCGGTGAGATAGTGTCCATAGAGAATGGCAAGGCATCTGAGTATAGAAAAGCTGCAATGCCTGTTATTTCATTTCATTCAAAGCTTGAAGATACTGCTTTGACAGCTTCTGGTATAGTAGTAAGGCGATACCATAAAAGCATCAGAGAGGATGAAAGCTTTGAGTTATCTGTACCTTCATTTTCCGTTCATAAAGGGGAGTGTGTTGTAATAACTGGTGGAAATGGTACTGGAAAAAGCTCATTTTCAAGGGTTCTCTGCGGTCTTCTTGATGAAGAGAGAGGTTCTGTTCAGATTGATGGAAAGGTCTTATCTCCGAAGGAAAGACGAAAAAGTGTTGCCTATCTTATGCAGAATCCATATGAGGAGCTTTTCCTGCCTACAGTAAAAGATGAGGCTTTAAGCTCTGGTGCTGATGAAAAAGAGATAGATGAAGCTTTTGATTTATTCGGTTTGCGTCCAGAGTGGTATACTGCGGAGATTTCCTATGGAAGGGCAAAGATGCTGCAGGCGATGCTTTTCTACCTCTTGAAGAGACCCTTTGCCATCTTTGATGAATTTGACAGCGCTCTTCCTTATGAGGAGAGTATTGGGGTAATTGAAAGATATATGGAGCGTGGTTCTGGTGTTATTGTCATAACCCATGATCTTGCTTTTGCCTCGAACTTACCTGGAAAGCATATGAAGGTTATAGATGGAGTGCTTTCATGAATACTTCTAGCTATATCTATGGAACATCTTTCTATCATAGGTATGACGTGAGAGCAAAACTGATTTTCACGTTGCTTTATTCTGTTCTCATATTCTTCATTCATTCATGGTATGGGCTTCTTTCATCTGCTGTGGTTCCTTTTATTATCTTCATCTTCTCGCTAGGCTGGAAAGAGACAGCAAAGGCCATGAAGAGGCTTCTTCCTGTCCTCATCCTCCTTTTCATATTCCTGCCTTTACAGGATAGAGAAGGAACACCTCTTCTTGTCATAAATGATTTTTCTGTTTTTACAGCAGAGGGGTTGTATAGAGTCTCCAGGCTTGCTTCACGTTTCGTATCTCTTTCCTTGATTCTCATGCTGCTTATAGAGACGGAAAGGAGTGAGAATATAATCAAAGGATTGAGATTCTTCCGTCTGCCATATAATGCTTCGATACTTCTTTCAATAATACTTCGTTTCATTCCATATCTTGGTTCTCTTTTTGAGGAGATAAGGGCTTCTATGTCTCTTCGTCTCACAGAAGGAAAGAGAGGATTTCCCATAATGCCTTCGATTACGGCATTCGCGGTCGCTTCTGTTAGAATGATTCCTGATACAGCAGCGGCTCTGGAGGAGAGAGGTTTCGGACGAAGAGGTAGAACAGAGTACAAAAAGCTGCCTTTATCGAGGAAAGTGTTCACAGAGTTCGTTATTAGTGCTATTCTCCCCGTCATGTTCTTCATCATTATGAGGTAGCTATGAAAGAGAAAAGAACAGCTTTGCACATCAGTCTTATTGCGGTATCTGCAGCGCTTGTTGCAGTATTTACTATTGCTGTGCGTATTCCGGTTCCAGCAACAGCGGGGTATATATCACTTTGCGATGCTGCTGTTGTTTTTGTTTCCTATGCTTTCGGACCATTCACTGGCTTGATAGCTGGAGGCCTTGGTTCTGCTTTCGCAGATCTTCTTGGTGGCTATCCTCAGTTTGCACTGCTTTCATTCATCGTTCATGGGCTTGAAGCTTTGCTTGCTGGACTTCTTGTCAAAAAGAATAGTCAGAGCATTCCTACGATGATTGTAGGAGCTATTATCTCGATAATCATTGTCTGTGGTGGCTATCTTCTTCTTGAGACGCTCTTCATCACGACTTTCAGCTCTGCTCTCGTAGAAGTTCCGATGAATGCGCTTCAGAGCGGTGTCGGTGCTGTTGTCGGTCTTCTCCTTTACACAGCTGTAAGGAAGGCTTACAGGAATCTTGATGCTATAAGATGGTAGTAACCATCTTTTTTCTCTGATATAGTCTTCTAAGGAGGCGTCAATGGCCAGAGAGCACGATATGGTAATCGTTCTTGATTTCGGAGCGCAGTATAGCCAGCTCATAGCAAGAAGAGTGAGGGAGTGTGGTGTTTATAGCCAGATTTATCCTTTCACTGTATCTGCGGAGGAAATCAGGAGAATAAAGCCGAAGGGAATCATCTTCTCAGGTGGTCCTTCAAGTGTTAAGACTCCGGGTTCTCCTCGTCCAGACATGGAGATATTCTCTCTTGGTATTCCGATTCTTGGAATCTGCTATGGTCTTCAGGTTATGTCGGAGATGCTTGGTGGCAATGTCACATGCCCTGAGAAGAAGGAGTATGGTCTTCAGAATATCGATATCGTAGATAAGACTACAGAACTTCTGAAAGATGTCTCTGATAAAAGCCAGGTATGGATGAGCCACGGTGATTCTGTCGATAAGATTCCCCAGGGATTCAGAGTTACCGCTACAACTCCTACTTGTCCTTATACTGCTATAGAAGACAGCTCTAGAAAATTCTACGGAGTTCAGTTCCATCCAGAGGTTGTTCATTCTGTAGAGGGCGAGAAGATGATCCGCACCTTTGTCCTCGATATCTGCAAAGCGAATGCTGACTGGAATATGGGCTCATTCGTGAGCGATGCAGTTGAGTCAATCAGGAAGACTGTCGGAAACAGAAGGGTTCTCTGTGGTCTTTCAGGTGGAGTAGACTCATCTGTTGCTGCAGTTCTCATTCATAAGGCTATTGGTGATCAGCTGGTATGTGTTTTTGTTAACAATGGAATGCTTAGAAAGAACGAGGCAGAGTCTGTCCTGGATCTTTTTGGTAAGCATTTCAATATGAATCTCCAGTATGCAGATGCTACAGAAGACTTCCTTTCAGCTCTTAAGGGTGTTACAGAGCCTGAGGCCAAGAGAAAGATAATCGGAAAGGTTTTTGTCGATATTTTCTACAGGGAAGCCAGAAAGTGCGGAGACATTTCATTCCTTGCACAGGGTACTCTTTATCCTGATGTGATAGAGTCCAGATCTCCTTCTGGAGGACCTTCTGCTACTATAAAATCTCATCATAATGTTGGTGGTCTTCCTGAAGATCTCAAATGGGAGCTTCTTGAACCTTTGAAGGAGCTTTTCAAAGATGAGGTAAGAGCTCTTGGCAAGGAGCTTGGGCTTCCTGATGAGCTTGTTTATCGTCACCCATTCCCGGGTCCTGGTCTTGGTGTTAGGTGTATCGGAGAGGTAACAAAGGAAAGGCTGGATACTCTTCGTGATGTTGATGCAATCTTCATTGATGAGATCAGAAAGGCTGGATTGTATGATAAGATATGGCAGGCTCTTGCAGATCTTTTACCCGTAAAGAGCGTTGGCGTTCAGGGAGATGAGAGAACATATAGAGAAGTCTGTACGCTGAGAGCGGTAACAAGTGAAGATGCGATGACAGCTGATTGGTATCGTATGCCTTACGATGTGCTCCAGAGAGCAGCTTCACGTATCTGCAATGAAGTTTCAGGGGTAAACAGAGTACTCTATGATATTACAAGTAAACCACCAGGAACGATAGAGTGGGAATAGTGAGGGGGGGGTAATATACTCCCGTAAGAACCATTTAATAATTTATTTTATTATAACGAATTAGCCTTGTCAAAACGACAAGGTTTTAATTTTAAATAATAGGTATTTGACGAGGATTTGACGAGGAATCGCTAAAAAAGTACGATTATGGAGCTTTTTTCAAAACTCAGGTCTTCAATGAAAAGCTGCATGAATATGCAGAATGTGAGGCATTGAGGACTCGGCATTGACCAGTAGTCATTATCTTTCATGATATTTTCCGCTTTTTCCCAAGCAAGTCCTCTTTGCATATAAAAATGAGGTCAATCCTGTTATAATGTTAATCGACCAAAACCAACATAAGGAGACCTCATATGCAGTCTATATCTTATCCAGTTTCCATTCAACCGCTTCTCTTCACATCTGAAGACCTTTCGCCATGTTTCTTCTTCCAGCCGACAGATGATGAGCTTTGTTTCATGGAGGTGTGGGAGAATCTTGTATCGGCGATGCCGGCTCCGGTTAGATGCGATGAGGGAAGAAGCCGTACAGGGCGTCCCGGACATACTCTCCTTTCAGTGCTGGCAGTGCATGCTGTGAAGCTGTATTTCCAGGAAAAGACGATGACAGCAGCAAGGGACAGGCTTCTTTCCAGCAGCAATCTGAGAACGATAACCGGAGTGGCTGAAGTCCCGAGCCTTTCCGTAATCTCGAAGAAGACGGATACGCTTATAGATCTTGTGGATTTCAGCTCAATACTGGCCTCGATATGCTCATCATTCTACAAGGACGGGCTGGTATGCCATCTATCCATAGACAGCACGATATCGGAGGCAAGAGAGAAACCGGTGAAGGCTGAGAAGCCTAGGAGGAAACGTAAACGTGGGAGGAAGAGGAAGGGGGCCGAAGAGCTTGCCATCGCAGAGGAGAAGG